>NZ_JBIVQF010000003.1:0-405715 GCF_044755045.1 Pseudarthrobacter sp. NPDC092419 | reverse complement strand
CAGGGTGTGAACGATGTCCCGACTCACCGGTGAAGCATCAACTGGGAACGATGTCCCGACTCATGTGAGAACTATGTCGTGAAACTAGACACCCCTCCGCGCACACATGATGAATTCCTTCATCGCGAATCACCCCGGTCTTCTGACCGGGGTGATTTTTGCTTTAACCCGGTCTTTCTTCTCAGAGCACGCCCAGTCCGCGCAGCGCTGCGAGCACGTCGGCGACCTGGACGCCCAGCAGGGCGGGATCGGGATCACCGGCGAAGGCATCACCGCGCCGAAGCTCCGGGCGCGTGAGCACCACGTGGGGACCAGGCGGCGGCCCCCAGATCTCCGGCGGTGCCGGACCGAATAGAACCACGGACGGGGTCCCGTACGCCGAGGCCAGGTGCGCGGCGCCGGTATCGGCAGAAACGACGACGGCGGCCTCCGCCACAGCTGCGGCAAAGGCACCAAGTCCCAGCCTTCCGGCGAGCATGGATTCGGCCGGCAGGCCGGCGAGGAGGCACACTTCTGTGGCCCGCGCGGTTTCCGCCACTCCCCCGGTGAAGACCACCCGGCGGCCTCCAGCGGCCAGGACCCGCGCCACCTCCGCGAATCGCTCCGCCGGCCACAGCCGACTGCCATAGGCTGCACCCACATGCAGGACGGCTGCTCCTGGAGCCGGACTTGCGACCTTGGGCGGGGAAATCGACACATCCTCCGAATCGGCAGCAATCCCGTGCCACTCCAGCAACCGTACCCAGCGTTCCCGTTCGTGCAGATCCGCCCGCCACGACGGTCCGTCCACGAGATGGCCTGCATGACCGATGGTGCGGTTTGCCTTCAGTGCTGCAATCCTGGCCCGGCTCTCGGGTCCGCCGCCGTGCAGGTTGACGGCGACATCCACGGAGCCCGGGTCCTTGGCCAAAGGCTGGTCGAGGCCCTGGGTTGGCAGCAGCTCAAACCCGCCGACCAGCTCCAGTGCCTCCGCAAGCCAGCCTTGTGCGGCATACATTAGCCGGTGCCCGGGAAACGCACGCCGCAGCCCTTTCAGGGCCGGTACGGCCACCAGCAGGTCCCCCAGCTTCAATGCCCGGAGAACGAGAAGTTCCGGCCGGCTGTCCCTGCTCATGCCCGGCCTCCGGTTCGGCCGGCAGCTGCCAGGCTGAGGACGTCATCGAGGACGCCGGCCACCGGAACGCCCTCCACGAGCGATGCATCGTGCGGACACCTCGGCGCAGTCCATCCCACCTGCGTGACGTCTATACCGCAGACAGGGCACGACGTTGCCCACGACGCGTGCAGGCGGTGATGGCTTCTGCCGAGCGGGCCGGCGTTAATGATGTTCCCCGCCCAGTAGATGCCGACAGTCGGAACTCCCAGTGCCTGTGCGAGGTGCCGCGGCCCGCTGTCATTGCCTACGACCACCGACGCCGAGGCCAGCAACGCGACGAGCTGCGCCATGTCCAGGGACCCCGCCACGGACCGGACGCGGCCGGAACTTGCTCCCGCGGCGATCTCCGCCGCCAGTGACTGCTCACTTTGGTCCCCCACCACGGAAACCCGGAATCCTTCGGCGACGCATGCCTCCGCAAGGTCGGCGAAACGAGCGGCCGGCCAGCGTCGCCGTGGGTCTGTTGCTCCCGGATGGATCACCACCAGGGGTGCGCCACCGCCGTCGTCCGTTGAAGCGTTGTAGTCTGTCTGCTTCACTGGCACCAGCCGCGCCTCGAGGTCGCGGGGATAGGCGCCGGCGAACCCCGCCACCTCCAGGGCGCGCAGCGGTTCATGCTGGTAGTAGAGGTATGGGATGCTGCGCTCCAGATGTGCCGCGTCCGGCGTCCTCGTGCCCACGGTGTGCCGCGCACCCAGGCGTAGCAGGAAGGGGTTGGAGTATCGTCCCCCGCCATGGAGCTGCACAGCGAGGTCCAGGCCCATACTCCGCATCCGTGTGAAGAAGGCATCCACGGCTGCCTGGTCCTCCTCACCCGGCCGCACGCCCTCAGCATGCGGCAGGATCTCCACCCGGCTTACTGGACTGTCCGTGACAGCCAGGATGTCCTGGTGGACCGGCGTACCGAGCAATGTGATTTCTGCCTCAGGATAGGCCGCTGCCAGGGCGCTGACCGCGGGCAGAGCGAACATCAGGTCGCCCAGTCCGCCGCCCCGCAGGACTGCGATCCTGTGGACGCCGCTGAACTTCTCCAGCACGGGCCCAACACCCGTACCGACGCGGCGTGCGCCGCCGAATTCAGCCGTGAGCTGGTCCAATTAGACTCCCCTCGGGTGGATGCGGGACCTGGGTTTCGCCCTGGCCTCCGGCTACGATGGACGGCGCGCAGAGACTGCGCCCGCCGCCGTGTTTCTTCTGGCTCCCTACCCATGCCGGCGGCGAATATACTGCGCCTCTTGGGGAATACCAGCTTGATGCTGTACGTTTCATACGCGACAGACGAACCAAAGAAAAGAGAAGCACCCAAAGTGGCAACCGATTATGATGAGCTGCGTTCCGACGTCAAGGAATCGCAGGACAACTCCCTCGAGCAGCTCCAGTCTGCCAACGCTCCGGATGCCCGCAGCGTGGTCCTGGAACTCGACGAGGCGGACGGACTGGACGGTGCCGGTGTTCCCGGCGGCGAGTTCGTTGCCGAAGAGCTTGTAGTACAGGTCATCCCGCAGGCCGAGGACGAGTTCACCTGCTACTCCTGCTTCCTGGTACGCCACCGCTCCCAGATCGCCAAGCAGAAGAACGGCCACAGCTACTGCACCGAGTGTGAGGGCTGACGTTCTGACCCAGACGGGCATCCGTCCGCCGACTGCCGCCCCTATCGGGCAAAGGCACGCCCGTCCTCCGGCGTGCCTTTCGGCTTTAAGGGCGCCTTAATGGCCGCGGCAGATTCAGCCGTTACCGCTAAATAGAGCGGCCCGCGAAAGGCTCCGATGAACGCTTACGGCGACCTCCTGGCCCAGGGCGCGGACCTGGTGTCCCGTACCGCACCTCCGGAAATCAGCCCGCTTCAGCTGCTGGTGGTGGTGGCCGGGGCCGCGGGCCTGGCGATCCCCCGCTGGTCATGGCGCTGGTTCGGCCTCCTCGCGACGGTCACCCACGAGCTTGGTCATGCATTCGCTGCGGTTACCTCGGGCCAGCGCCTGTCCGGGATACGCCTGCGGCTGGATCACTCCGGGACCACCACCACCTACAGCCGCAGGAGGATCGCGACTGCCTGGTCCTGTTTCTGGGGCTATCCTGTGCCAGCCATCGTGGGTGCGTCGCTGGTCTGGGCAGGACTGAACGGTTGGGGTCCCGCCGCCCTTGCCGTTTCAGCGCTGTTCATGGCGGCGTCCCTGGTGTTCCTGCGCAACCTGGCCGGGTTCCTCGTCACCGGTTCCGCCATCGCCGGTTGCGCCGGACTGGTCCTGCTGGTGCCTTCACCGATCCAGGGCCAGATAGCAGTTGCCCTTGGCGCAGCACTGCTGGTCGCTGCCGTCCGGGACCTTGCCAAACTCGTGCACGTACACTTGCGCCGGCGGGACAGGCTGGCGACTTCGGACGCCTACTTGCTCTTCCGGGCTACGGCCGTACCGTCGTTCGTCTGGATCATCCTCTTCAGTGGAGTGGTGGCCAGTGCGTGGCTGGCAGCGTGGCAGCAGGTATCGCTCATTATGCCGGGCGGCGCTTAGGCTGGAGGGCATGAACCAGCAGAGCGAAATAACCCGGCAGGGCGGCACAGCAGCACCGGGGGAATACAGCACGCGCGGCGCCTACGTCACCGGCGGTGCCGAGTTCACCCGTGACACGAACTACATCGAGGACCGGATCACCAGGGACGGCAGGCCCGGCGACAACGGTGAACCAGGCTGGCCTGTGGAGGCCGGCCGATACCGCCTCGTGGCTGCGCGGGCATGTCCCTGGGCAAACCGCACCGTCATAGTCCGCCGCCTGTTGGGCCTCGAAGACGCCATCTCACTGGGCCAGCCCGGGCCCACCCATGATGCCCGGTCCTGGACCTTCGACCTCGACCCCGGCGGACTGGATCCGGTCCTGGGCATTGAACGCCTGCAGGAAGCATACTTCCGGAGGTTCCCGGGCTATCCGCGCGGCATCACCGTCCCCGCCGTCGTGGATGTTCCCAGCGGCGAGGTGGTCACCAACAACTTCCCCCGGATCACGCTGGATTTCACCACGGAGTGGACGGAGTTCCACCGTCCCGGCGCGCCGGACCTCTACCCGGAACACCACAGGGAAGAAATTGACCAGGTGAACCGGCGGGTCTTCACGGAGGTCAACAACGGTGTCTACCGGTGCGGATTTGCGGGCTCGCAGGAGGCTTACGAGGCAGCCTATGCCAGGCTCTGGACGGCGCTCGACTGGCTCGAGAACCGTCTTTCCCGGCAGCGCTACCTGGTAGGTGACACCATCACCGAAGCCGATGTTCGCCTCTTCACTACGCTCGCCCGGTTCGACGCCGTCTACCACGGCCACTTCAAGTGCAACCGGCAGAAGCTTTCCGAGATGCCGGCACTTTGGGCTTACGCCCGTGACCTGTTCCAGACGCCGGGTTTCGGCGACACCATTGATTTCGTCCAGATCAAGCAGCACTATTACCTCGTCCACGAGGACATCAACCCCACCGGGATCGTGCCCGCGGGTCCTGACCTGTCCGGCTGGCTCGAGGACCACGGACGTGAGTCCCTCGGCGGCCGGCCATTCGGTGACGGCACACCGCCGGGGCCAGTGCGGCCGGGCGAAGAAGTGGCAGCAGGCCACAGTGCCGCGGCCTGATGCCCGCCGTGAGGCGCGGACTGCCTGGCTCCTGAAAGAGGCGCTGGCCGGGCTGTCGGCAGCTTTCGCCGTCCAGCGGCTCCAGTTGGCTGCCAAAGCCGCCATCGCGGCGGGCATCGCCTTTGCGATCGCGCCGTTCATGCCGGGAACGGCTGCCGAGTACCCGTATTACGCTCCCTTGGGAGCCCTGGTGGCGATGTACCACAACGTGGCGGGCTCGGTCCGGCAAGGCGCACAGACACTGGTGGGCCTTTCCATGGGCATCGGCCTGGCCTTCCTCCTGGTGAACATTACGGATCCGTCGCCGCTGACCGTGGCGATTTTCATGGGTGCCGGGGTACTGCTCGGAGGGCTGCCGAAGATCGGCTCCGGCAGCGATTGGATTCCGACGGCGGCGCTGCTGGTTTTGCTTGTCGGCGGCAACAACGCCGACGACTATTCGTTCGGGTACCTCGTGCAGATGGGCGTGGGGGTTTTAGTGGGGATCGCGGTCAACTTCCTGATCTTCCCGCCGCTCCACCTCGAGGCTGCCGCGGCGAGCATCGAAGACCTGCGCGTTGCCCTCGGTACCCAGCTGACCGACATGGCAGAAGCTGTCAAGGAAAAGTGGCCTCCCGAACATGAGGAGTGGTCCCGACGTTCGGACGATCTTTCCGGGGCGGCGAGGTCAGTGCGGCACCTGGTCAAGGAGGCGGACGCCAGCCGCCGGGCCAATCCGCGCCGCAAACTGCACCCGCGGGACATTGACCGCGACTACCGAAACCTGCGCGAGCTGGAAAGGGTCACCTTCCACATCCAGGACATTACAGACGTCCTCTCCGACGTGATCTGGGAGAGCGATGTCCCTTATGTGCTTCCGGAACAGGACACTGCTCCGCTGGCCGGCGCCATGGCGGCAACCGGCGAATTGCTCAAGGCGTACAACGAGCCGGACGAGAAGCTCCACCACGAGTCCTACAGGTCCGCATTGGCGGCGGTGGAAGCCTGCGTGGCTACCACCGCCGAACGCGCGCCGGACGAGCGGGGTGTTCCCGCCTCCGAATCCATCATCCTCAGCCTGCACCGCATCCTGCGCGCGCTGCAGACCCCGGATGAAACCCAGCCAGCGGTGTAAACCGGGTCAACGGCTCTAAAGTCCTGACACTGAGCCGCTGAAATGCCGGCGGCCGGTCCTCGGATGCCAGGCGACGAAGTCCGAACGCTTCCAGCTTCCGGCGGCGTCCTGCGCTGTGTTGATCTCCAGCGCCACCCGGGACGGCAGAAAAACCGGGGCATCAAACGCGACATCCCAGGTAAAGGAGTCGCCCCGCACCGGACCGACGTCGGCCAGCGCCCTCGAGGCCAGGTACATGCCGTGGGCAATCGACCGGCGCATGCCTAGTGCCTTGGCTGAGAGGGCGCTGAGATGAATGGGGTTGAAGTCGCCGGACACCGCCGCGTAGGCGCGGCCGGTATCCACCCCGAGCTGCCATACACCTGTAGGGTCCGGTGCTGTAAAGTCCTGCCGCTGGACCGGAGCCGTGGGTTTGTCGATGCCCGGCAGGAACACGCCCTTGGCCAGGTAGGTGGAAACCCCCCGCCAGCAGGGTAGGGAGGCTCCTGACAGCCGCACCTCAGCGATGACATCAATCTGCGTCCCGGCCCGGTGGCCACGCAGGTGTGCCACCGACGCCGCGATGTCCAGGACGTCGGTGAACAGCACTGGAGCCCGTTGCTCCACCGTGTTGCGCAGGTGGATCATCCCGAGCAGGGGCAGCGGGAAGTCGTCACGGTTCATGACACTCATGGCCACGGGAAACGCCAGCGCGTGGAGGAAACCGGCCGGAAGGACGTCGCTTGCCGTCTCGCCCACCAGGTGCTGGTAGGCGGTGAGGTTGGCGACATCCACGGTGACGTCCCGGACTTCATGTCCGGCAGCGGGAAGGTCCGCCGCGTCGTGTGTCCCCAGCAGGCGCCGCCGCGCGGCCTGGGCCGCTGCATTGACGTAGAGCTTGGACAGTGACGGCATCTCCCCCAGGATCACCGGCTGCACCGTACTCACGCGCCCACCAGGTTCTGTCCGCACACCCGCACTACCTCGCCGTTGATGCCTCCGGCCGCGTCACTTGCCAGGAACGCGATAGTTTCTGCCACGTCTACCGGCAGGCCCCCCTGCTGCAGCGAGTTCAGGCGCCGGGCAACTTCCCGCACGGCGAACGGAATCCGGGCCGTCATGTCGGTTTCGATAAAGCCCGGAGCCACGGCATTCACTGCTCCTCCCTTGGCCGCTGCCAGAGGCGCTGTTGCCCGCACCATCCCGATGACTCCTGCCTTGGACGCCGCATAGTTGGTTTGTCCGCGGTTCCCGGCAATGCCACTGGTGGAGGAAACAGAGACGATCCTCGGCGCCGTAGCCAGGCGGTCATCAGCAAGAACGGCATCGTTAATACGGAGCTGGGCCGCGATGTTGATGTTGATCACCGAGCTCCAACGTGCGTGGTCCATGTTGGCCAGGAGCCTGTCCCGCGTAATACCTGCATTGTGGACCATGATGTCGAGGCTCCCGTGGCGCTGCAGGGCGTGGCTGATGATCCGTCGCCCCGCGTCCTCTGTGCTGATGTCCAGCTGGAGTGCGGTTCCGCGGACCTCGTTGGCCACGGCAGCGAGGTGGTCGCCGGCGGCAGGGACATCCACCAGGACCAGGGTTGCGCCGTCCCGGTGGAGGATCCGGGCTATGGCAGCGCCAATCCCGCGAGCGGCGCCGGTGACCACGGCCGTCTTACCGGCGAGCGGTTTGTCGACGTTTCCGGTGGGCACGTCGTCTCCGGCACCGACGGTCAGGAACTGCCCGTCGACGAAGGCCGACCTCGCTGAGAGCAAGAACTGCAAGGCTGCCAGCGCACCGGGGCTCGCCGGGGCGGCTGCCCCGGCCAGCAGGATTCCGTTCCCCGTAGCACCAGCCCTGAGTTCCTTTGCCAGGGAGCGAAGCAGCCCATCCACGCCCTGGCGCGCAGCGGCGGCAGCCGGGGATTCAGCGTCCAATGCCGGTCGCGAGATTGTGATGACGCGGCCTCCCGGCGCGAGGTCCCGCAGTGAGGCCGCTGCCGCCAAGACCGGCGTTTCCAGGTCCTCCGGACGGGAAACAGCGTCCAGGACCAGGATGATGGCAGCGAGTTTCTCCCGGGGAACGGCGTGGCGCCGGACGTCCAGGTCCCAGCCGAGCAGCGCGGCAGCAAGGTCGTCGGCGCCGGACGAGCTGCCCTGAACCAGGACGGGGCCGGTCACCAGAGGCTGTCCGGGCTCATAGCGGCGGAGCGCCGCCGGCTGCGGGAGGCCCAGCTTCCTGGCGAGCCTCTTCGCCGGGCCTTTTTTGACCAGTTGTGCGTAAGTGTCTGTCACGGCTGCCTTCCTACAGTGATTCGAGGATAGCGACCACGCCTTGTCCGCCCGCAGCGCAGACGGACACCAGGCCGCGGACGGGACGACCGCCGTCGGACGCCTTGGCGTGCAGCATTTTCGCCAGCGACCCGACGATCCGTCCGCCGGTGGCTGCGAAGGGGTGGCCGGCGGCCAAGGAGGAGCCGTTCACGTTCAAGCGGCTCCTGTCGATGCTGCCGAGGGCAGCGTCAAGCCCCAGGCGGGTGCGGCAGAACTCGTCGTCCTCCCACGCTGCCAGGGTGCTGAGAACCGTAGCAGCGAAGGCCTCGTGGATTTCGAAATAGTCGATGTCCTCGAGGGTGAGTCCATGGCGGGCCAGCAGGCGGGGCACTGCGAAGACAGGTGCCATGAGGAGTCCGTCCTTGCCATGGACGAAGTCCACTGCGGCGGCTTCCGCGTCCACCACTGCTGCCAGCTTGGGCAGGTCGTGGGAATCGGCCCACTCCTCGGAACCCAGCAGGACCACGGAAGCACCGTCCGTCAGCGGGGTGGAATTTCCGGCCGTCATAGTGGCGTCCATGCCGAGGTTCCGACCAAAGACCGGTTTGAGGGTGGCCAGTTTTTCCAGGGACGTGTCCGCGCGCAGGTTGCTGTCTCGGGCCAGGCCGCGGTACGGCGTGACGAGGTCGTCAAAAAAGCCTGAGTCGTAGGCGGCGGCGAGGTTGCGGTGGCTGCTGTAGGCCAGTTCGTCCTGTGCCTCCCGCGTGATCTTCCACTGGGCTGTGGTCAACGCCTGGTGCTCCCCCATGGAGAGGCCGGTACGTGGTTCTGCCGTTCCGGGTGCCAACGGAGCAAGATCCTTGGGGCGCAGCCGGCTGATGGCCTGCAGGCGCTGGCCCAGGGTCTTAGCACGGTTCAGGTCCAGGACCACCTCCCGCAGGCCCTCGCTCACCACGATGGGGGCGTCTGAGGCGGAGTCCACGCCGCCGGCGATCCCCGAATTAATCTGCCCCAGCTTGATCTTGTTGGAGAGGCCAACCACTGTTTCGAGTCCGGTGGCACAGGCCTGCTGGAGGTCGTAGGCCGGAGTCTCCGGCGACAGCGCCGACGCGAGGACGGCCTCACGGGTGAGGTTGAAGTCCCGGGAATGCTTGAGTACGGCACCCGCGGCGACTTCGCCGATGCGCTCGTCCTGCAGGCCGAACCGGGCAATCAGTCCGTCCAGCGCTGCGGTGAGCATGTCCAGGTTGGATGACTTGGCATATGCGCCGCCGGAACGGGCGAACGGAATGCGGTTGGCCCCGATGACCACCGCTTTGCGGGTGGAAGGGGCAACAGGCTGGCCGCCCGGCGCGGCGGCTTCGGCGGGGGGCTGTCCTTCTACGGGCATGGGATCTCCTCTGATCAACGATTACCGATACCCAGCGTACCTGATACGCTGGGTATCGTGAACATCCAGGACCCGGCAAGTGGGCTTTCCTCCGGCGCGGCCACAGACGGCCGCTCATCGCGCTGGCAGTCGCACCGTGAGGAACGGCGGCGCGAGCTCATCAAGGCTGCACGCCGCGCCGTCCACGCTTTGGGCAGCGACGCGAACATGGAAGACATCGCGGGTGCCGCTGGAACGTCAAAATCGGTGTTCTACCGGTACTTCGGCGACAAGGCCGGGCTCCAGCAGGCGGTTGGCGAAGTTGTCCTGGACCAGATGCAGCGCCGGATCCGGGAGGCTGCCCAGACCGCCCAGACACCGCGTGAAGGCCTGCTGGCCATGGTGGCGGCATACCTCCAGATGGCAGCCACGAGCCCTAACGTCTACACATTCGTTACGCGTCACGGAGCCACTGAGCCCGACGGCGCAGCGGCGTCCGCCACCGATTCGGGCGCGCTGGGGCACTTCTTCGAAGCCGTGGCCGAAATGATAGCCGCACCTATGCGTTCACATCTGGGCGGCGGCAACGAAGCGGTGATCGGCTATTGGCCCAAGGCGGCGATCGGGCTGGTCCGCAACGCCGGCGAGCAATGGCTGAACACACCGGACTCGCCTGCCAAACCCGGCCAGGAGGCGATGGCGCGGCTCATTACGGCGTGGCTTTGCGTAGGGATCGCCCCTGAACTCAGCCAGTCCGCCGGCAGGCAATTTTCCAGCATCAAACAATCTGTCAGCACCAACGAAGGACAATGACATGACTGAACTCGTGGACCGCGCCGCGCGCGGCAACCAGCGCCAGGACCAGGCGACGCAGCCCGGGCCCGGCGCAGGACCCTCCGGCGGGCACGCCGCCGTCAACGTGGAAGCCTTGGGCAAGCAGTTGCTGGGCCGGTGGTCGGGCGTGCGCCTACAGGCGCGCAGCATTGCCGCGTACCCGGAGCTGCGAAAGATCGAAGGACTGACACACACGGACCACCGGGCGCGCGTCACCGGGCAGCTTAAGTTGCTGGTGGACCACAACGCCGTCCACCGCGCCTTCCCCGAGGAGCTCGGCGGAACCAACGACCACGGCGGCAACATTGCGGGTTTCGAAGAGCTGGTCGTGGCGGACCCGTCGCTACAGATCAAGGCTGGCGTGCAGTGGGGCCTGTTCGGCTCCGCAGTTCTGCACCTGGGCACTGCTGAACACCACGCCAAGTGGCTGCCGGGCATTATGGCCCTGGACATCCCGGGCTGCTTCGCCATGACCGAGACCGGGCACGGTTCGGACGTTGCCAGCATCGCCACCACCGCCACTTATGACCCGGACACTGAGGAATTTGAAATCCACACACCGTTCCGCGCGGCGTGGAAGGACTACATCGGCAACGCGGCCGTGGACGGTCTGGCCGCGGTGGTCTTCGCCCAGCTGGTGACCCGGGGAGTCAACCACGGAGTGCACGCCTTCTACGTGGAACTGCGGGACCCGCAGACGCGGGACTTCCTGCCGGGCATCGGGGGCGAGGACGACGGTATCAAGGGTGGACTCAATGGCATCGACAACGGCAGGCTGCACTTCACCCGAGTCAGGATCCCGCGGACCAGCCTGCTGAACAGGTATGGCGACGTCGCCCCGGACGGCACATACAGCTCACCGATCGCCAGTCCGGGACGCAGGTTCTTCACCATGCTGGGAACGCTGGTCCAGGGGCGGGTATCACTGGACGGCGCAGCCGTCGCTGCGTCCAAGGTGGCGCTCAAAGCGGCCATCCAGTACGGCACGGAACGGCGCCAGTTCAACTCGTCCTCCGCCACCGACGAGGAAGTCCTGCTCGATTACCAGCGGCACCAGCGGCGCCTGCTCACGCGCCTCGCCACCACCTACGCGGCCGGGTTTGCGCATGAGCAGCTCCTGACCAAATTCGACGACGTGTTTTCCGGGGCCTCTGACACTGACGAGGACCGCCAGGACCTGGAGACCCTGGCTGCTGCCCTTAAGCCGCTGAGCACCTGGCACGCCCTGGATACCCTGCAGGAATGCCGCGAAGCATGTGGCGGGGCCGGCTTCCTCATCGAGAACCGGTTCGCCTCGCTGCGTGCCGACCTGGACGTCTATGCCACGTTTGAAGGTGACAACACCGTCCTGCTGCAGCTGGTGGCCAAACGCCTCCTGGCGGACTATGCCAAGGAGTTCCGCAGCGTTGACTTCGGAGTGCTGGCACGCTACGTCGTGGGACAGGCCACGGGCGCGGCCCTGCACCGCACCGGCCTGCGCCAGGTCGCCCAGTTCGTGGCCGACACCGGCTCAGTCCAGAAAGCAGCGATTGCGCTGCGGGACGAGGAAGGCCAGCGCGCACTCCTGACGGACCGCGTCCAGACCATGGTGGCCGAGGTGGCCACGGCGCTCAAGGGAGCCTCCCGGCTGTCGCACGCACAGGGTGCCGCGGTATTCAACCAGCACCAGAACGAACTCATCGAGGCAGCCCAGGCGCACGCGGAACTGCTGCAGTGGGAAGCCTTCACCGACGCCCTGGGCGAGGTCGCCGACCCCGGAACGAAAGTTGTCCTGACCTGGCTGCGGGACCTGTTCGGCCTGTCCCTCATCGAGAAGAACCTTGCCTGGTACCTGATGAACGGCCGGCTCTCCATGCAGCGCGCCCGCACGGTGGGCGGCTACATCAACCGGCTTCTGGCCCGGATCCGGCCGCATGCCCTGGACCTCGTGGACGCCTTCGGCTACGGCGACGAGCACGTCCGCTCCGCCATCGCGACGGGGGCCGAGAAGCAGCGCCAGGACGAAGCCCGCACCTACTTCCGGGAGCAGCGGGCCACCGGCTCGTGGCCTGCGGATGAAAAATCCCTGAAGCCCGCCGCGGCACGCACCCGGCGTAACTAGGGACACCTTGAGGAAGTAAAGAACGACGGCGCCGCCCCCGCACGTGGGGAGCGGCGCCGTCGTGCGTGGCCGCCCTGGACGGCTGCTAGTGGGCTGCAGGAAGTACCGAGCGGTACACCTCGAGGGTGGTCTGGGTGATGGATTCCCAAGAGAAGTGCTCTTCGGCGCGGCGGCGGCCAGCCTCCCCCATGGCGCGGGCGCGGTCGGGGTCCGAAACGACCTCCGTCAGCGCAGCCGCGAACTCTGACACGAACTTCTCCGGATCCAGCGGGGTCCCGGTACCGTCCGTGACCTGCTCCAGTTCCACGAGCAATCCGGTGCGGCCGTGCTCCACTACTTCCGGAATGCCGCCGGTGGCGCTGGCCACCACAGCGGCACCGCAGGCCATGGCTTCAAGGTTCACAATGCCGAGCGGCTCGTAGATCGAGGGGCAGGCGAATGCCGTCGCATGGCTGAGCACCTGGATCAGTTCGTGCCGCGGCAGCATCCGCTCGATCAGCACCACCCCGGTGCGCTCGCGCTGCAGGTCTTCAATGAGGCGGGCCGTTTCCGCAGCGAGCTCCGGGGTGTCCGCAGCTCCGAGGCAGAGAACCAACTGAACGTCGGCGGGAAGCCTGGACGCCGCGCGAAGCAGGTACGGGACGCCCTTCTGCCGGGTGTTCCGGCCAACGAAGACCACGCTGGGCTTGGCTGGATCGATGCCGAAGGCGCGGACGGCGTCGTCATTCTCATCACGCTTCCACAGCTCTACGTCGATGCCGTTGTGGACCACCCGGACCTTCTGCGGATCAACTGCCGGGTAGCTGCGCAGGATGTCCTGGCGCATGCCTTCCGAAACGGCGATAATCGCGGCGGCGGCTTCGTAGGCTGTCTTCTCCACCCAGGAGGACAGCGCGTAGCCCCCGCCCAGCTGCTCGGCTTTCCAAGGCCGGAGCGGCTCCAGGCTGTGCGCGCTGAGCACGTGCGGGATGCCGTGCAGCAGGGAGGCGAGGTGGCCGGCCATGTTGGCGTACCAGGTGTGCGAGTGGACCAGGTCCGCGCCGGCGACGTCCGGGACGATGCGCAGGTCCACGCCCAGGGTCTGGACGGCCGCGTTGGCCGAGCCGAGGTCCTCCGGGACCGAATACGACGTCACCTCCGCACCGTGATAGTCGGTATCCCGCGGCGCTCCGAAGGCACGAACCTGCAGGTCAACATGCTTACTAAGCACCCTGCTCAACTCGGCGACGTGCACCCCTGCTCCCCCGTAGATCTCCGGCGGGAATTCTTTAGTCACAATGTCTATTCGCACAAGACCCAAGGTAGTCCTTCACGCTGAACTGTTCTACTGTGAAGAAGTCCGGGGCAGACCGGACTGTTGGGGAGATACGAAGGCGTACAGGAGCGACCACTATGCCGTTGAACAAGAAAGTCCTGGCCATTGTCCTCGCAGGCGGCGAGGGAAACAGGCTGATGCCATTGACGGCAGACCGGGCCAAGCCAGCCGTGCCTTTCGCCGGCAGCTACCGCCTCATCGACTTTGCGCTGTCCAACCTGGTGAACTCCCGCTACCTGCAGATCGTGGTGCTCACGCAGTACAAGTCGCACAGCCTTGACCGGCACATTTCGGAAACGTGGCGGATGTCCACCCAGCTGGGCAACTACATCGCCTCCGTGCCGGCTCAGCAGCGCGTGGGGAAAAGCTGGTTCCTGGGCAGCGCGAACGCCATCTATCAGTCGCTGAACCTGATCCATGACGCGAACCCGGACATCGTGGTGGTGGTGGGCGCGGACCACGTGTATCGGATGGACTTTGCCCAGATGGTGGCCCAGCACGTCAGCAGCGGCGCGAAAGCCACCGTGGCCGCTGTCCGCCAGCCGCTGCACATGGCCAACCAGTTCGGCGTCATCGAAGTGGACCAGAACGACCCGCAGAAAATCGCAGCCTTCGTCGAGAAGCCGGACAGCACTCCCGGGCTGGCGGCGGATCCGTCCCAGTTCCTTGCGTCCATGGGCAATTACGTGTTCGACGCCGATGCCCTTGTGGCCGCGCTGCACGTCGACGCCGAACGGTTGGACACCAAGCACGACATGGGCGGGGACATCATTCCCTACTTTGTGAACCAGGGCGAGGCCGGCGTCTACGACTTCACCCTCAACGACATCCCCGGCTCCACTGAGCGCGACCGCACTTACTGGCGCGACGTGGGAACCATCGACTCGTTCTATGACGCCCACATGGACCTGATCTCGCCGCTTCCCGTGTTCAACCTGTACAACTCCGAGTGGCCCATCTACACCCGGCAAAGCATCTCCCCGCCGGCCAAGTTCGTCCGGGGCCAAAAGAACACCATCGGAACTGCCCTGGATTCAATCGTGTCCAGCGGTGTGGTCATCTCCGGTGGCGTGGTGGAAGGTTCGGTACTGTCCAACGACGTTTTCGTGGGGACCAGCAGCCGGGTCATCGACTCCGTCCTGATGGACAAGGTGTACGTGGGCGAAGGCGCGGTCATCAACCGCGCGATCCTGGACAAGAACGTCAGGGTCCCCGCGGGGGCGGCCATCGGCCTGGACCCTGAACTGGACCGCGCGCGCGGCTTCAAGGTGACGGAGTCGGGCATCACTGTCCTGGCGAAGGGGCAGCAGGTCCCGGAGCCCGGCGAAGAGGAACGGAAGCTCGCAGCCAACAACCTGCACCTGGTTCCCAACGCCGTGAAGGCTGCGACGGCGGACTACCCTGACGTGCGCGATTCCGTGGAACGGGCAGCAGGAACGCATGCATCGGCGGCAGCAGAATCGGTTCCCCGGGCACAGCTGTCCTAGCAGCTTTCGGGCGGCGACCAAGGGGCGGGGCCGGGCCGGGGCTGCCGCCGAAGGCTGTAAAATCAGTCCAATGAGCTCCCCCGACCTGACCCCTGAGGAAATCGAGGCCTGCCTCAAGGTCTTGAACACCATCCACGCATACGACGAGGAGCACCCGGATTACGTTGCGGTACGCCGTGCCACGGGAAAGATGTTCAAGGCCGTCAAGCGCCACCGCAGGGTCACCAAGCGGGACCTCATCGCCGAAGCGGACAGGGCTGTCATCGCACAGACCGCCACCGCCGCGCCGGACCGGATCGACGACGAAACCCGGGGCAACAAGCTGGCGCCGTCAGCCTCGGGAAAGGTGGCCGGGCACCTGATCCGGTCCCGGCCCTGCTACATCTGCAAGCAGCACTACACCCAAGTGGACGCCTTCTACCACCAGCTGTGTCCTGAATGCGCCGCCTTCAGCCATAGCAAGCGTGACGCAAGGACGGACCTCACCGGCAGGCGCGCGCTCCTAACCGGCGGCCGCGCCAAGATTGGCATGTACATCGCGCTGCGCCTGCTGCGGGACGGTGCCCACACCACCATCACCACCCGGTTTCCCAAGGACGCCGCACGCAGGTTCGCGGCCATGGAGGACAGCGCCGAGTGGCTGCACCGGCTCCGCATCGTGGGAATCGACCTGCGCGACCCGGCCCAGGTCATGGCCCTGACGGACTCCCTCAACGAGGCAGGCCCGCTGGACATCATCATCAACAACGCGGCGCAGACAGTCCGCCGGTCCGGCAACGCCTACAAGCCCCTGGTGGACGCCGAGGACGAGCCGCTGCCGGCGGCGCTGGAAGCGGCCAACGGCGGGCCTGAACTGGTGACCTTCGGGCACGCCCACGACAAGCACCCGCTCACGCTGGCCAGCAGCGTGACCGAGCACCCCGTGCTGGCCGGTGACGCCATTACGTCGCTGGCCCTGTCCACCGGATCCGCCTCGCTCGAACGGATTGCGTCGGGCACCGCCATCGATGCCGGCGGTCTGGTTCCGGACCTTGCCACCATCAATAGCTGGACCCAGGTAGTGGACCAGGTGGATCCGCTGGAAATGCTCGAAGTGCAGCTGTGCAACGTCACGGCACCCTTTTTGCTGGTCAGCAGGCTCCGGGGCGCCATGGCACGGTCCACGGCGCGGCGGAAATACATCGTGAACGTCTCGGCCATGGAAGGCCAGTTCTCGCGTGCATACAAGGGCCCCGGGCACCCGCACACCAACATGGCCAAGGCTGCGCTGAACATGATGACGCGCACCAGCGCCCAGGAGATGCTGGAAACGGACGGAATCCTCATGACCGCCGTGGACACCGGGTGGATCACGGACGAGCGCCCGCACTATACAAAGGTGCGCCTGATGGAGGAGGGCTTCCACGCTCCCCTGGACCTGGTGGACGGTGCGGCCCGGGTTTACGATCCGATCGTCATGGGCGAAGCCGGTGAAGACCAGTACGGCGTCTTCCTGAAGGATTACAAGCCCAGCCCCTGGTGAATGGCGGTATGCTCACGGCATGAGCAAAGAGCCAGCCCCCGATGTTGAAAACCTCGAACACCACGATTGCTGGGCACTGCTGCGCACGGTCTCCGTGGGCCGGCTGGCTGTCCTGACGGACGGCCACCCGGATATCTTCCCGATCAATTACACGGTGGACCGCGGGACGCTCGTCTTCCGCACCGGCGAAGGCACCAAGCTCTCTGCAGCCTCGGACGGCGCGCAGGTAGCCGTGGAGGCCGACGGCGTGGATGCGCAGACCGGCCTGGCCTGGAGCGTGGTGGCCAAGGGAACCGCCGAAATCGTCACCGGTACCGAGCACGTCCTGGACACCGCCGCCCTGTACCTTTTCCCGTGGCAGGCCGGCCACAAAGACACCTTCATCCGGATCACGCCCACCACGCTGACCGGCCGGCGCTTTAAGGTCACAGCGCCGCTGACCTGGTGGACCCAGCTCAGCGGCGCCATCAAGACTGCCCAGGAATAGGAACTCAGGCCAGCTGCGTGATTTCCACGCTGACGCTGAGGGCGGAACCTCCTCCGCCGGAGAGGATGCCCTTCAGCGGCGGCACGTCACGGTAATCCCGGCCGCGGGCTACCGTGACGTGGAAGTCCCCTGCCGGTTTGTGGTTGGTAGGATCCCAGCTGCGCCAGTCACCATCCCACCACTCCAGCCAGGCGTGCGACTGGCCGGCTACAGTTTCACCGATGCCCGCGCTGGAACGCGGGTGCAGGTAGCCTGACACGTAGCGTGCCGGGATGCCACAGCTGCGCAGCGCACCTATGGCAAGGTGGGCAAGGTCCTGGCACACACCCTGCCGCTGGCCCCAGGCCTCTTCCGCATTCGTGGTGACCGCGGTAGAGCCGGACATGTAGGTCATTTCCCCGCGCATCCATTCAAAAACGGCCAGGGCGGCCTCGTGCGGGTTCTTCCCCGCCACCACGGTGGGAATGATACCCAGCACCTCGTCCCCGGGCCCGCTCAGCCGCGACTGCGGCAGCCAGTCGCTGAACGTGCTGAGCGTTTCGGGCGCTGCGAGGACATCCCAGCCGACGATGTCAGCCTCTGAAGGGATCTTTTCGGTCCGGTGCACCTCCACCAGAATCGTGGAGACCACCTCCAGGTGGTCGTGCGGCATCTGCATGTCGAAGGCTGTTACCCGGGTGCCCCAGTAATCGCGGTAGGTACTGACCGCCGCCTGGGACGGAGACACCTTGACCACGGATTCAAGGACCACCTGCTGGGAGTCGGTCAGCGGCGTCATCCGTGCCTCGTTGTAGGACAGGGTAACCCGCTTGTTGTACTTGTACGCCGTGCGGTGGTTGATGCTCAGCCGGGTCATGAAACTTCTCCCACCCAGGCCAGTTCGTCCGCCTGATTGAAGTACTTACGGGAAATGGCGTCGGATGCCTGTGCCACGGCCTTCTGCACCCGCTCCATGTGCTCGGGCAGTTCCGACATCAGGTCGTCTGTCCGGTGGAATTCGAGGAACGTCCGGGCCTGGCCCACGATGCGGCGGGCGTCGTTGATGAAGCCCACCCGCTGCGCTGACGGGTCCAGCTTTGCAAGGCACTCGTCGGCATCACGCAGGGCGTAGACAATGGAGCGCGGAAAGAGCCGGTCCAGCAGCAGGAATTCAGCCGCGTGCTGGTCCCCGAACGCCGCGCGGCGCGTTCGGAGGAACGATTCGTAGGCACCGGCGCACCGGAGCATGTTGACCCAGGACATACCCGCGGACAGGACATCCCGGGTGGACAGCATGCGCGCCGTCATGTCGGCGCGCTCCAGGGAACGTCCAAGGACCAGGAAGAGCCAGCTTTCGTCGTGGCTGACCGTGGTGTCCGCCAGGCCGCTGACCATCGCGGTGCGTTCCAGCGTCCAGTTGCAGAACCGGTACGTGCCCACCACGTCCTTGCGGTGCTGGCTGAGGCCGTAATACGTGGTGTTCAGGCTTTCCCACAGTCCGGACGACACGGTTTCCCGCGCCCGTCGGGCGTTCTCCCGGGCGGCCCCGAGGGAGCCGGCGATTGAGGTGGCGCTGGTCTTGTCGTAGGCCAGCGCGTGCAGCAGCTCGGGCAGGCCGAAGTCCTCGCTCTGGGGGCGGGCACCCATCACGGCCAGGAGTTCCTGGGCAACGCTCTTTCGTTCATCCATGGGCAGGTGGTTGAGCCGTTCCAGGTGGACGTCGAGGATGCGGGCCGTGCCATCGGCACGCTCCACATACCGGCCAATCCAGAATAGGGATTCGGCGATGCGGCTAAGCATGTGCGGCTACCTCCTGCACGCGGGAAAAGTCGGTAAGAAAAAAGGGCACGACGGCGGCGCGGTGGTTGACTGCGCCGCTCACTGCTGCTGCTCCGGCTGCCGGTCGCGCCAGTTGCTCTCCACCGGCCACACCGAGACCCGTTCCCGGACGGTAACCGAGGGACGCGGAACGGTCTCCACCGGCATCTGGGGCGAGTCGGCCAGGACCCAGGTGTCCTTGGACCCGCCGCCCTGGCTGGAATTCACGATCAGCGAGCCCTCCTTCAGGGCTACCCGCGTCAGCCCGCCCGGCAGCACCCAGACGTTGTCGCCGTCGTTCACCGCGAAGGGGCGAAGATCGACGTGCCGGGGCCCGAACTTGTCGCCGCTGAGGGTGGGGACCGTGGAAAGCTGCAGCACCGGCTGCGCGATCCAGCCGCGCGGATCGGCCACGATGCGCTGCCGCAGGGCCTCCAGCTCCTCCGGCGAAGCGTCCGGGCCTATCACCAGGCCCTTGCCGCCGGAGCCGTCCACAGGCTTCACCACAAGCTCGGAGAGGTTGTCCAGGGTGTACTCGCGGGCTTCCTTCTCTTCGAGGCGGTACGTGTCCACATTCGCGATCACGGGCTCCTCGTTGAGGTAGTAGCGAATCAGGTCAGGAACGTAACTGTAAACCAGCTTGTCGTCCGCAACGCCGTTGCCCACAGCGTTGGCAATGGTGACACCCCCGGCACGGGCTGCGTTGACAAGGCCCGGGCACCCCAGCATGGAGTCGGAGCGGAACTGTAGTGGATCCAGGAAGTCATCGTCGATGCGCTTGTAGATGACGTCCACGCGCTGTTCGCCGGCCGTGGTGCGCATGTAGACCCGGTTCCCACGGCAGATCAGGTCACGGCCCTCTACCAGTTCGACGCCCATCAGGCCTGCCAGCAGGGTGTGCTCGAAATAAGCGCTGTTGAAGACGCCCGGGGTCAATACCACCACGGTGGGATCGTCCACCCCGGCCGGTGCCGTCTTCCGCAGGGCCGACAGGAGCCGGCGCGGATACTCTTCCACCGGGCGGATGAGCTGCTGGCCGAACGCCTCCGGCAGGCCCTTGGCCATGGCGCGCCGGTTCTCCAGGACGTAGCTGACGCCCGACGGCACGCGGACGTTGTCCTCCAGGACCCGGAAGGTGCCCGCGGCGTCCCGGACCACGTCGATCCCGGAGATGTGCACGCGAACCCCGCCGGCCGGCTCGAAGCCATGGACCTGGCGGTGGAAGTGGGCACTGGTGGTCACCAGCTGGCGTGGGATCACACCGTCGGCCACTACCGTCATTTTGTCGTAGACGTCATTGAGGAAGGCCTCCAGCGCGCGCACACGCTGCGCCACGCCGCGCTCCAGGACATCCCATTCAGACGCCGGAATGACGCGCGGCACAATGTCCAGGGGAAACGGACGCTCCTCCCCCGCGAAATCGAAGGTCACGCCGCGGTCCAGGAAGGTGCGCGCCATCGAATCCGCGCGGGCGGTCACGTCCGCCAGTGAGAGCTTGCTCAGGGCGTCCGCAACCTGCCCGTAAGAGTCCCGGGGCTGCTGCCCGGGCGCAAACATCTCGTCGTAGGCACCGGTCTTGCCCGCGGCCGCGGAGTAATCCTGGAAAAGGTCTGACATGCGCAATAGCCAACCATCTTTTGGGTTCGATTTCATACTGCCCTCCACTCTGGCGTGTTGGCAGCCGGGCAGCAGTTCGTGCTTTAGGGACCTTATCCGGCACAGTAGTCAGGTGCCACTCAGCAGACGCTTACCGGCCGCCGGGCGGATGGTTTCCGGCCTCGGCTTCTCCGCTGCCGCCGTAACCGCGGCCTTCCTGGTCCATGGCCTGCTGCCCGCACTTCCGGCGATGACAGCAGCGGTGGTCCTCGGCGTGCTCGCGGCGAACCTGCCCGCGGTGGGGGCCTGGACCGCGGGCAGGGCGCGCCCCGGCCTGGATTTCGCCGGGAAGCACCTCATGCGGGCCGGCATCGTGCTGCTTGGCTTGAAGGTCAGCGTCATGGACGTGTTGGGACTCGGCTGGCTGGCCCTGCTGCTGATAGCGGCCGTGGTGGCTGCCGGGTTCGGTGGCACGTACCTGATTGCGCGCCTTTTCCGGCTTCCTGCGGAGACGTCCCTCCTGGTGGCCGCCGGGTTCTCCATCTGCGGGGCATCCGCGATCGGCGCCGTGGCAGCGGTGCGGCGGATCCGTCACACGGACACGGTGCTGCCGGTGGCCCTGGTAACCCTGTGCGGGACGCTGGCCATCGGCGTGCTGCCGCTGCTGGTGCACCCCCTGGGCCTCAGCGCCACGGTCTTCGGCGCCTGGGCCGGGGCGTCTGTCCACGACGTGGGGCAGGTGGTGGCCACGGCGCAAACCGCGGGGACCGCGGCCCTGGGGATCGCCGTCGTCGTCAAACTCACCCGGGTGCTGCTGCTGGCTCCGGTGGCCGCGGTCGCCGGCGCGCACCACCGGCTGAATCCGGCGCCCGGAGCCGCCGCCGCCGGAAGCCGGATGCCGCCGGTGGTGCCCCTGTTCGTGGTTGGCTTCGTGGCCATGGTGGCCCTCCGCTCCACCGGTATGCTGCCGGACAGCTGGCTTGCGGCGGGTGCGGTGGCACAGGACATCCTGCTGGCCGCCGCGCTGTTCGGCCTGGGATCCGCCGTGCGCATCCGGACGCTCCTCCACACGGGGGGCCGGGCGCTCCTGGCAGCTCTCGCGTCCTGGCTGCTCATAGCCGCCCTCGGGCTGGGGGCCGCGCTGCTGATCGCCGCCTGACCTGTGATTGGATAGCGGAGTGTCACTTGAGAATCTGAGCCGCAATGAGGCGGCCGATCGTTCAGCCCTGATCACCACCGCCGCCTACGACGTCTCCCTTGACGTGCGGCAGGCCCCGGACCCCGATACCGCCGGTTATCCGAGCCGGACCACCATCAGCTTCAGCGCGGCCGAGCCCGGCAGCACCACGTTCCTGGACTTCATCCACGGCGGCGTGCACAGCGTCGTCCTGAACGGGGAGCCGCTCCGGGTGGACGACGTAGTGGACGGGCCAAGGATCCGGCTGGATAACCTGCAACGGGACAACCAGGTCACCGTCACAGGCACCGCCCTTTACAGCCGCTCCGGGGAAGGCATGCACCGTTTCACCGATCCCGCGGACGGACAGTGCTACCTGTACACGCAGTACGAGCCGGCGGACGCGCGCCGCGTCTTCGCCAACTTCGAGCAGCCGGACCTCAAGGCATCCTTCACGTTCCACGTCACGGCACCGGCCGGGTGGGAAGTGGCCTCCAACGGCGGGCAGACGGCAAGGACCGCGCTGGCCGATGACCCCGCCGCTGCCCACTGGGACTTCGCACCCACGCTCCCCATGTCCACCTACATCACCACGGTGCTGGCCGGGCCCTACTTCAAGGCGCAGGACCGGTGGGAAGCCACCCTGGACGACGGCACCGCAATGGATGTTCCGCTGGCCCTCTACTGCCGGGCGTCCATGGCGGAATCCTTCGACACGGAGGAGCTGTTCCGGCTTACAAAGGACGGCCTGGAATTCTTCAACCGGCTCTTCGACTTCCCCTACCCCTGGGGCAAATACGACCAGGCATTCGTTCCCGAGTACAACCTCGGGGCGATGGAAAACCCCGGCCTGGTCACGTTCACCGAAAGCTACGTCTTCACCTCCCGCGCCACGGACGCCCAGTACCAGGGCCGCGCGAATACCCTTCTGCACGAGATGGCGCACATGTGGTTCGGCGACCTAGTGACCATGCAGTGGTGGGATGACCTATGGCTCAAGGAGTCCTTCGCGGACTACATGGGCACCCTTGGCGTGGACCGGGCCACCGGCTGGGACACGGCATGGGTGAACTTCGCCAACAAGCGCAAGGCCTGGGCCTACATGCAGGACCAATTGCCCACCACGCATCCCATCGTGGCGGACATCCCCGACCTGGAGGCCGCCAAGCAGAACTTTGACGGCATCACCTACGCCAAGGGCGCCTCCGTACTCAAGCAGCTGGTGGCCTACGTGGGCTTTGACGCCTTCATTGCCGGGTCCCGGGCCTACTTCCGCAGCAACGCCTACGGGAACACCACGCTGGCCGACCTGCTGGAGGCGCTCAGTGCGGCTTCCGGACGGGACTTGGGGACCTGGGCGCAGGAATGGCTCCAGACATCCGGTATCTCGACGCTCCGCCTCGAGGTCACAGAGGGCGGAACGGACGACGGCGTTATTGGCAGCGCGGCGATCGTCCAGGAGGCAACCGATCCGGTCACGGGACGGAACGTGCCGCGGGCGCACCGGGTGCGGATCGGTCTGTACGACGCCGACGCTGCCGGCGCGCTGGTGCGCACCGGCAGCGTCGAGACAGATGCGGCCGGGGCGTCCACACAGGTTACGGAGCTGGCCGGCCAACGGCGTCCGGCGCTGCTGCTGCTCAACGACGACGACCTCACCTACGCCAAGGTTCGGCTGGACCAGGCATCCCTGGCCACCGTCCGCAGCTCGCTGGACCGGATCCAGGACCCAATGGCCCGGGCGCTGTGCTGGACGGCCCTGTGGGATTCAACCCGGGACGGTGAAAGCCCGGCCCGGGACTACGTTGACGCCGTGGCGGCCTTCGCGCCCTCCGAAACGGGGATCGGCGTCCTGCTGACCGTCCTCGAAAACGCCACTGCCGCCATTGACCGCTATACGCCGGCTGCAGAGCGGGTTGCGGTGCGCGCATCCTTCCTGGCAGCGGCCTCTGCCCAGCTGGACCGCTCGGCGGCGGGCTCCGACCAACAGCTGGCCTGGGCCCGGACCCTGGCCACGCTGAGCCGCCGCGACGCTTCCGGGCTGGGGCGGCTGCGGGGGCTGCTCGACGGCTCCGCACCGATGGCAGGCCTGGCGGTGGACGCCGAGCTGCGCTGGCACTTCTGGCACGCCCTCGCGGCTAACGGCCGGGCCACCCGGGAGGAACTGGATGCGGAACTCGAGCGGGACACCACCGCCTCGGGCCGGGCCGGGCATGCAACGGCCCTGGCCGCACGACCGGACACCGACGTCAAAGCCGCTGCGTGGCAGGAGGCAGTACACGGGCACAGCCTGTCCAACCAGCTCCTCACGGCCACCATCACCGGCTTCAACACTGCCCCGGCAGCGCTGCTGGAACCCTTCACCGAGCCCTACTTCGACTGCCTGCGGACGGTGTGGGACGAACGCAGCATCGAGATCGCCGGCAGGATCGTCCGAGGACTCTACCCGCTGACCCAGGACATTGCCCCCGGGCAAGACCCGGCCGGGCACCCCGTCATCGTCCGGACAGACCGGTGGCTCGAAGCCAACGGCGACGCGCCCCGGGCGCTGCGGCGGATCATCCTGGAGCAGCGCAGCCACCTGCTGCGCGCGCTCACGGCGCAGGCCGGCGTCGTGCGTTCCACCCGCTGATCCCGGAAACGCGAAAGGCCCGCACCGTTGCCGGTACGGGCCTTCAGGAAGCTCGGTGGAAGCGGGTTACTTCTTGCCGCCGAAGCCCTTGAAGCGAGCGTTGAAGCGCTCGACGCGGCCTGCAGAGTCCATGATGCGCTGCTTGCCCGTGTAGAACGGGTGGGACTCGGAGGAAATTTCGACATCGATGACCGGGTAGGTGTTGCCGTCTTCCCACTCGATGGTCTTCGAGGAAGACACGGTGGAGCGGGTCAGGAACTTCGTGCCGGAAGCCAGGTCGTTGAAAACAACAGCTTCGTACTTCGGGTGGATCTCAGACTTCATAATGGGACCTTTGTTCGCACAACTGGATTTTGCCAGCTGCCAGGTATGAATGGGATAGCTGACCCTGCGCCGGCCGGAGCTTGGGCGGCAGGACAACCAGCTATCCATCATAGCGGATGCGTACGGCCCGGGCGAACGCTCAGTGCCGCGGGCGCAACTCCCAAAACGCCACCGCGGAAGCGGCGGCCACATTGAGCGAGTCCACGCCGTTGCGCATGGGGATCTTCACTGCGAAGTCGACGGCGGCGAGTGTACTTGCGCTCATGCCCGCCCCTTCTGTGCCGAGCACCAGCGCCAGCCTCTCCGGATCCTTTGCCGCGACGGCGTCCACGTCCTGTGCGTCTTCGGTGAGTTCGAGCGCGGCCACAGTGAATCCGTGGTCCTTGAGGACCTGGAGGTCCCCCGGCCAGCTTTCGAGGCGGGCCCAGGGCACCTGGAAAACAGTCCCCATGCTGACCCGGACGCTCCTGCGGTAGAGGGGATCCCCGCAACGGGGGGAAACCAGGACGGCGTCGATGTCCAGGGCGGCTGCGGAGCGGAAGATGGCGCCGACGTTGGTGTGGTCCACGATGTCCTCCAGCACGGCGACGCGCCGGGCGCCTTCGAGGAGCTTCGGCAGCGGAACCGGGGACGGCCGTTCCATCGCCGCCATCGCACCGCGGTGCAGGTGGAAACCGGTGATCTCCTCGAGCAGGCCCGCGCTGCCGACGAACACCGGCACGTCGGGGTGCGCTGCGAAGACGTCCTGCAGGTCCGCCAGCCACTTTTCGGCGAGGAAGAACGAGCGCGGCCGGTGG
This sequence comes from Pseudarthrobacter sp. NPDC092419, assembly GCF_044755045.1. Classification (NCBI taxonomy): domain Bacteria; kingdom Bacillati; phylum Actinomycetota; class Actinomycetes; order Micrococcales; family Micrococcaceae; genus Pseudarthrobacter; species Pseudarthrobacter sp. NPDC092419. The sequence continues at coordinate 380,155 of NZ_JBIVQF010000003.1, read as the reverse complement.
CCCGCGGCCAGGGCGCGGCGGAGCACGCGGGAGGACTCAGCAATGTACATGCCTTCGGCAGGTTCACGGAGTTTGCGGAGGTGGACGTCGGTGAGGCTGGTGTAGTCGGCCACGCGGGGATCGTCAGCGGACTCAAGGTGGTGGATTGTCACCGGGTGATTATGTCAGCAGCTTGGCGAGCATGACGCCCAGGGCGACCAGGCCCAGGGCGAAGATCACGGCCCGCAGTACCGTTGGCGAGAGCCGGCGGCCGATTTTCGCCCCGAGGACGCCGCCGATGCCTGAGCTGATGGCGATGAGCAGAACTACGGTCCAGTTGATCCGGTCGAACGCGAACAGCAGGTAGGACATCGCGGCCACCAGGTTCACGCCGAGCACCAGGATGTTCTTCATGGCGTTGGCGTTCTGCATGGTGCCGGTCAGGAAGACCCCAAGGATGCCGACCAGCAGGATGCCCTGGGCCGCCACGAAGTAGCCGCCGTAGACGCCGGCAAGGTACACCAGGACCACCAGCAGTACGCCGTGGCGCTTGTCGCGGACGGCGTGTTCGGGGTTTTCCTCCCGATTGCGCACCCAGGCCTGCAGCCGCGGCTGGAATACCACCATGAGCAGCGCCAGGACGATCAGGAACGGAGCGGCGTAGTGGAAGACCGCCTCCGGCAGATGCAGCAGCAGCCAGGCGCCGGAGATGCCGCCCAGCAGGGAGGCCGGCAGGAGCCGCATCAGTTGCCTTCCGCGGCCCTTCAGTTCACGCCGGTAGCCCACGGCACCGGAAATGCCCCCGGCCACCAGGCCCATGGCATTGCTCATGGAGGCGACCACCGGGGTAATGCCGAGCGCTATCAGCACCGGGAAGGTAACCAGTGTTCCCGAGCCCACCACGGCATTGATGGTGCCGGCCCACAGGCCGGCGATCGACACAACAGTGCCGCTGAAAAGGTCCACCTGCGTGCCGCTAACGGCGTGCGACGGCGGTGTAGCGGCCCGCGTTGACCGTTACATCCAGGTCAAGGCCGAAAGTCCGGCCCAGGTTCTCTGCAGTCAGCACCTCGGCGATGGGTCCGGTGGCCACGACGCCGGCGTCGCGGAGCAGCATGGCATGCGTGAAGCCCGGCGGCACCTCTTCCAGGTGGTGGGTGACCAGGACCATCGCGGGGGCAGCCTCGTCCATTGCCAGCTCGCTGAGCCGGCTGACCAGGTCCTCGCGGCCGGCGAGGTCGAGGCCGGCGCCGGGCTCGTCCAGGAGCAGCAGCTCCGGGTCCGTCATGAGGGCCCGGGCGATCTGAACGCGCTTGCGTTCGCCTTCGGAGAGTGATGCGAAGGTGCGGTTCAGCAGCGGCCCCATGCCCCAGTCGTTGAGCAGGCGGAAGGCGCGGCGTTCGTCGTCGCGCTCGTATCCCTCACGCCAGCGGCCGGTGACGCCGTAGGCCGCGGTGACCACCACGTTGAGAACCGTCTCGTGTTCGGGAATCTGGGTGGCCAGGGCGGCAGAGGACAGCCCGATGCGCGGACGGAGTTCGAAAACGTCCACGCGGCCCAGTGTCTCGTCGAGGATGCCGGCGGTGCCGCTGCTCGGGTGCAGCCGTGCTGCCGCGATCTGGAGGAGGGTGGTCTTGCCGGCGCCGTTGGGTCCCAGGATGACCCAACGTTCGCCCTCATTGACCTGCCAATCGACTTTGTCCAGCAGTGTCTTCTTACCTCGGACAACACTGACGGAGGCCAATTCCAGAACATCACTCATAGGAGTAGACACTAGGACAAAAGAGAGGGTGACTGATAACCGGTGCGGGGCGGTTCGGCACGGGGGGGTATGACCGCCGTCACGTCGGGGGGCGGGCTCCTCCATACCGCGCAATGATTTCAAGGCGCCGCTCCCCCGCTGGCTAAGATTGCAGGCATGACTTCGAACGTGACTGCGGTCAGCTACGGCTTGAAAATGACTCCCCCGGCGCTGGAGCAGCTGCGTTCCGCCTTGGCCGCCGGGGGCGCTGCGCTGCAGTCCGAGAGCACCGCCGGTGACGACCGATACCAGGTCCACGTCGCTGAGCTGGAGGTGGCGGATTCCACGACGTCCGGCCTGGCCGCGCTGCGGCGTGCGGTATCCGGTGCGGCACTGGCGGGCCTTGATACCGCGCTCGTCCCGACCGGCCTGCGGTCGGCTGCCCGAAAACTCCTGATCATGGATGTGGACTCCACTCTGATCCAGCAGGAGGTCATCGAACTCCTCGCAGCATATGCGGGCAAATTCGAAGAAGTGGCCGCTGTGACGGAGGCGGCCATGCGCGGGGAACTGGACTTCGCCCAAAGCCTGCACGCCCGGGTGGCCGTGCTCGCAGGGCTGCCCGCCGACGTCGTCCATTCCGTCCGGCAGGAAGTAAAGCTAAGCGAAGGGGCCGCCGAGCTCGTTGCCGCATTCAAGGCAGCCGGACACGTGGTTGCCGTAGTGTCGGGCGGCTTCAACCAGATCCTGGAGCCCATCGCCGGCGATCTGGGCCTGGACTACTGGCAGGCCAACGAGCTCGAGATTGTTGACGGCGCGCTGACGGGCAAGGTGCTGGGCGCCGTGGTGGACCGCGCTGCGAAGGAAAAGTACCTGCGCGAGTGGGCTGCCGACGAGGGCATTCCCTTGGAGCACACGATCGCGGTGGGCGACGGCGCCAACGACCTGGACATGCTGGGTGCCGCCGGCATCGGCGTGGCCTTCAACGCCAAGCCGGCCGTGCGGGCCGTCGCCGACGCAGCCCTCAACATGCCGTACCTGGACGCCGTCCAGCACATCGCCGGAGTCTGACCCCTTAACCGCGAAATGACACTTCGTGGCAGTGTCCGGGAGGAACATTGCCGCGAAGTGTCATCTCGCGGTTGGGTGGAAGCTGAGACCTACTGCGCGCCCTTGCCGAAGTAGTCTGCGCCGCCGGCGTACTCCGTGTGGCCGGACTCAACGTCTGCGGCAACCATGCCGGCCACCACTTGGGCGAACTCCTCCACGGAGTACAGCTTGCCGGCCTCTGCGCGGCGCGCTTCGATAGCGCCGGGGGCTGAACGGTCCAGCAGGGTGGCGGTGACGGTGCCTTCGATCATGTCGCCGGAGACCACAACCAGCGAGATGCCCTTGTCCGCCAGGTTGGGGACAAGCTCACGCAGGGCGTCCTCGCCCGCGCGCTTGCTGCGGGCCACCGGTTCATAGGCGTCCATGGTGGGCACGGTGTTGATGAAGTGGGCCTGGTGGCTGGTGACGAACACCACCCGGGAGCCCCCCTTCATCAACGGGACAGCGGCGTTGAGCATATTCACCTGGGCGTCGCGGTTGAGCTTGAGCGCATAGTCCTCGCCCATGCCGGTCTCCATGCCGCCGGAAGCGTTGAGGACCAGGATGTCCAGGGAACCGAAGTTCTCCATCGCTGCGCTGGCCAGCGCCTGGACGCCTTCCTGGGTGGTCAGGTCCGCTCCCACCGCCACGGCACGGCCACCGTCGGCTTCGATGCCCTGGACCACTTTGTTGGCGCGGGGCGCCTTCTGACGATAGTTGACGACGACGGCCGCGCCCTCGCCTGCGAGGATCTTGGCCACCTCGGCGCCGATTCCCCGGGAGGACCCGGTGACAATGGCGGTCTTGTTATCCAGCAGTCCCATGCATACTTCCTTTGTTCTAAACGTCCAATTCGCTGTTGCTCTGCAGACCATCATGCCAGCGCACAGCAGTGATTCCGTTGTCCGGGTCCAACAAAGAAGCCCGGCCGGGCTAGTTTCCTGGAAGACTCCTAGTGGCCCATGCCCAGGCCGCCGTCCACGGGGATGACCGCGCCGGAAATGTAGGCTGCCTCGTCGCTGGAGACCCAGCGGACCACGTTGGCAACCTCGGACGCTTCGGCGAAACGGCCAGCGGGGATGCTGGAGAGGTAATCCTTCTGGGTGGCCTCCGGGAGCTCAGCGGTCATGTCCGTGTTGATGAAGCCCGGCGCCACCACGTTCGCCGTGATCCCGCGGGAGCCGAGCTCGCGCGTCAGGGACCGGGCGATACCCACCAGGCCTGCCTTGGAGGCGGAGTAGTTGATCTGGCCAGGCGCGCCGTACAGGCCGGAGACGGAGGAGATGAGGACGACGCGGCCCTTGCGCAGCCGGATCATGCCTTTGGAGGCCCGCTTGATGACGCGGAAGGCCCCGGTGAGGTTGGTGTCGATCACCGACGTGAAGTCATCCTCGCTCATGCGCAGCAGCAGCGTGTCCTTGGTGATGCCCGCGTTGGCGACCAGGACCTCCACCGGACCGTGGGCGGCTTCGACCTCCTTGAACGCGGCGTCCACGGATGCCTCATCGGTAACGTCCGCCTTGACACCCAGGATGCCCTCGGGCAGTTGCGTTTCACTGCGGTAAGTCACGGCTACCTTGTCGCCATTGGCCAGGAAGGCTTCCGCGATGGCCAGTCCGATGCCGCGGTTACCGCCGGTGATCAGGACGCTGCGGGGGGCGGAAACTGCTTCAGTCATTGACGGACTCCGGTTCTCTGCGGCATGCGGCGCCGCGGTAGCAAGGTGGTGTTGGGACTGCCTCCGATCTTAGCGAACGCCCGGGACCGGGTTTGGGTGCCACTGCCGTTGGTGAGAGAATTAATCCAAGCCTTTGGAGCGTGATCAATCACCGTGACCCTTGAAAACCATGCGGGACAGTCCGCGCCCGGAGAACCCGGCCGGTTCTCGGGGGACGCCGAGGTCCACAGCATTACGGATGCCGCCGCGGCGCACTCGGTGGACATGCACAAGCGCATGGTCAAGTACGCCCTGGCCATGGGCATCCGCATGGTGTGCCTGATCCTGATCTTTGTGGTCGACGGCTGGTTCAAGCTCATACCCGTGGCCGGGGCAGTGTTCCTGCCCTGGATCGCCGTCATCATCGCCAACGGAAGCGACCTCGCGGAAGGCCACAGCGACCTCTTGCTGGATTCGGCACCGCTTGCCGAACTTGAAGCGCCGGCGGCCGCGGGCGTGGATGATGATCCCGGCAGCACCCTGCTCCAGGGCGAACTGATTGACGAGTCGGACCTGAATGGTCAATTTCACAACCCCAATCCCGGGGAGGAGCGGCGGGCATCATGAGTATTTTCGATTTCGCCGCGGGGTCTGATCCCGCGTTCCCGGAGAACGCGGCAGTCTGTTCGCGCAAGGCCTGCCGCGCCGACGCGTCATGGCAGCTGTTGTGGAACAACCCCAAGATCCATACACCGGAACGCCGCAAGACCTGGCTGGCCTGCGGGGAACACCGGGAATGGCTCGAAGACTACCTGCAGACCCGTGGCCTGTGGAAGGAAACCCTTCCCCTGGACGCCGCCGCGGACGGCGCCCCGGAGCAGGACAGCTGAATGTACCGCTTCCTGTTTTCCAGCAAGTGGCTGGGTTACCTGCTGCTGGCCGCGATCTTCGCCTCTGCCTGTGTGTTCCTGGGCCGCTGGCAGATGGACCGGCGCGCTGAAACACTCGCGGAAATCAACCGCGTGGTCAGCAACTATTCGGCTGCTCCCGTCCCGTTTGCGCTGGCAAAGGACCAGTTTCAGGCGTTGGCGCCGGAAAAGGAGTGGGCCCAGGTTGAGCTGAAGGGCTCGTACGACCCGGACGCGCAGCGAATTGTCCGCAACCGCCCGCTCAACGGCCAGCCGGGCTACGAAGTCGTGGTCCCGTTCCGCCTCGACTCAGGCGAGACCGTCATCATCGACCGCGGCTGGCTGCCCATCGGCAACAACAACCCGGGCAGCCCGGATTCGGTGCCCGCTCCCCCGGCCGGCGACGTCACCGCCGTCGTCCGCTTGAAGCACCCTGAGCCGGAACTGCAGCGCGGTGCACCGGAAGGCCAGCTGGCCTCCATCGATCTGAAGGCCTACGCGGCGCAGCTGTCCTACCCGATCCTCACAGGTGCCTACGGGCAGCTGGCTTCGGAAACGCCGCCGGCCGCGGAGATGCCGTACCCGTTCCCCAAGCCGTCCGTCGAGGAGGGCACGCACCTGTCCTACTCGCTGCAGTGGTTCGCGTTCGGCGTGCTGATGTTCGTGGGCTTCGGCTATGCCGCCCGGCAGCAGGCGCGGAACGCGGCCATCGACGCGGAGGACGACGGCGACGCGGAAGCGGCCGGGACCGTCCACTCCGCGGTTCCCGCCCGGCGTCGTCCGGCCCCTTCGCGGGGGCGAAAGCGGCCCACGGCCGAAGAAGAGGAAGATGCGCTGCTGGACGCGCAGGGGTACTGACCGGTGACCTCGAACGACGGCGGCCCGGTGACCCTGGTGCGCTCGGCCCTGGTCACCGCGGGGGTCGGCGACACGATCCGCCACTTCCCTGCAGGTGTACCGACTGCCGCGGCCGCCGCCGAGGCGCTGGGGTGTGACGTTTCGGCGATCACCAACAGCCTGGTGTTCGAACTGGCAGGCGAACCGCTGCTGATCCTTGCCAGCGGCGCGGCGCGGGTGGACACGGCACTGGTGGCGGGACAGTTGGGCTCGGGAAAGATCCGGCGCGCCTCCCCGGACTTCGTGCTGGAACACACAGGCCAGGAGGTAGGCGGAGTAGCCCCGGTCGGCCACCCACAGCGAATCAGAACCCTCCTGGACCACTCTCTGCAAACCAAGGACCTCCTCTGGGCAGGAGCGGGCGACCACACGACGATGTTCAGCATCACCTATCAGCAACTGCGCAGGATTACTGGAGCCGAAGAAATGCCGGTCCGTTGACCCGGCGGCTCAAGCGAGCGTGATCAGGTCCAGGTAGTCCTCGTTCCACAGATCTTCGACCCCGTCCGGCAGCAGCACGACGCGCTCCGGGTTGAGGGCCTCTACCGCACCTTCGTCGTGGCTGACGAGGACGACGGCGCCGGTGTAGTTGCGCAGTGCGCCCAGGATTTCGGCGCGGCTGGCGGGGTCGAGGTTGTTGGTGGGTTCATCCAGAAGGAGGACATTGGCGCTGGAGGCCACGATGGTGGCGAGGGCGAGGCGGGTCTTTTCACCGCCGGAGAGGACCCCGGCGGGCTTGTCGACATCGTCTCCGGAGAAGAGGAACGAACCCAGGATGCCGCGCACTTCCGCGTCCTTCATGTCCGGGGCGGCCGAGCGCATGTTTTCCAGGACTGTCCGGTTGACGTCCAGGGTTTCGTGCTCCTGGGCGTAGTAACCCACCTTAACGCCGTGGCCCGGAATGACCTCGCCGGTGTCCGGCTGGTCAACCCCCGCCAGCATGCGCAGCAGGGTGGTCTTGCCGGCGCCGTTGAGGCCCAGGATGACCACCTTGGACCCGCGGTCGATGGCGAGGTCCACGTCCGTGAAGATCTCCAGCGAGCCGTAGGACTTGCTGAGTCCGTCTGCGGTGAGCGGGGTCTTGCCGCAGGGCGCCGGGTCCGGGAAGCGCAGGGCTGCGACGCGGTCCTGCTCGCGAACGGCCTCCAGGCCGCTGAGCAGCCGTTCGGCACGCTTGGCCATGTTCTGCGCCGCAACGGCCTTAGTGGCCTTGGCCCGCATCTTGTTGGCCTGGTCCATGAGGACCTGGGCCTTTTTCTCGGCGTTGGCACGTTCACGTTTGCGGGCCCGCTCGTCCGTTTCGCGCTGCTGCAGGTACCGCTTCCAGTCCATGTTGTAGAAGTCGATCTGCGCCCGGTTGGCGTCCAGCAGGAACACCTTGTTGACCGTAGCCTCGAGGAGTTCGGTGTCGTGGCTGATGACGATCAGGCCGCCCTGGTGGTTCTTGAGGAAGTCGCGCAGCCAGGCAATGGAGTCGGCGTCGAGGTGGTTGGTGGGCTCGTCCAGGAGCATGGTCTCGGCATCCGAGTACAGGATGCGCGCCAGTTCCACGCGGCGCCGCTGGCCGCCGGAGAGAGTCTTGAGCGGCTGGTTCAGCAGCCGGTCCGGCAGGGCGAGGTTGGAGCAGATCGAGGCGGCCTCCGCCTCGGCTGCGTATCCGCCGGCGGCGAGGAACTCTGCCTCGAGCCGGTCGTAGCGGTTCATCGCCTTCCGCTGGACTTGTGCGTCGTCGCTTGCCATCTCGTCCTGCGCCGAACGCAGCTTGCCCACCACGATGTCCAGGCCACGTGCCGACAGGATCCGGTCCCGGGCCAGCTGCTCCATGTCCGGGGTCCGGGGATCCTGCGGCAGGTAACCGATTTCGCCGCTGCGGGTCACTTTCCCGGCGGCGGGAAGGCCTTCGCCGGCGAGGACGCGGGTGAGGGTGGTTTTGCCTGCACCGTTGCGGCCCACCAGCCCGATCTTGTCCCCCTTGTCGATGCGGAAGCTCACCTGGTCCATGAGGAGCCGGGCGCCGGCGCGCAGTTCAAGATCCTGGACGGTAATCACAGCAGGTAAGGCCTTTCACAACAGGGAACGCCACAACCGCGCACAGTTCCTGCGGGGCGGCCGGGGAGAGTGGCCGGAGAACGGCCCATGAAAGTCTACCGCGCTTTATCTTCATCCCTCCTTACCGCGGAGGCTTGGAGGAACGCCGGAGGCGCCCGGGCACCCGGCCTGTTTGTACCCGGCCGTCAGGGGCGGACGGCCGCTTTAGTAGGGGCCCTACAAGATGGGGCCTGTCTGGCCCGGGTAACGTCGGCGGTACATCCGCTTTTCCTTGTTCAACCCCGACAGGACCACCATGAGCAACACTCGCACCCCCGCCCCCAAAACCGCAGCGCTTCGATCCAACTGGAACGCCACCGACCTTGGCCTGATCGCCGTCTTCGCCGCCCTCGTGGCCGGTTCTGCACTCGTTCCCGGGCTGGCCGTCAACGGCTTCGGCGTTCCCATCACCTTCCAGACCCTCGCCGTCATGCTGACCGGCCTGGTGCTCGGCCCGGGCCGCGGCTTCGCCGCCGTCGGCCTCTACGTCTTGCTGGGCCTCGCCGGACTGCCTATCTTCAGCCAGGGCCGCAGCGGTCTGGGCATCCTGGCCGGCCCGTCAGTGGGCTACATCATCGCGTTCCCCATCGCCGCAGGCGTCGTTGGCTGGCTGGCCACTGTGGTCATCCGCCGCACCGCCAACGCCCGCGCCCTCTGGTTCTTCCTCGCTGCCACCGTAACCAGCGTGGTGGTGGTCCACTCCCTGGGCATCCTGGGTATTGCCATGAACACCAAGGCGACGATCGGCCAGGCGTTCCTCAGCGACCTCGTCTTCTACCCGGGAGACCTGGTTAAGAACGTCCTCGCCGGCCTTATTGCCGTGGCCCTGCACCGGGCCTTCCCGGACATCCTGGTGCGCCGTTCCCTGCGGACCGTACCCGCACAGGTCCAGGACTAGGGTTCTCCACCATGCCCACAGTGACGTTCGACCAGGTAACAGTCTCCGTTCCCGTGGACCATTCCCCGGTGCCCAAGGTGCTGCTGGAAGCAATCAGCCTGCGGCTCACCGAGGAACGGATCGGAGTTATCGGGGCCAACGGTTCCGGCAAGTCCACCCTGCTCCGCCTGGTTAACGGCCTGGTCCAGCCAACGTCCGGGGCGGTGGCCGTGGACGGCGCGGACACTGTGCGCGCCGTCCGGGCGGTCCGTCGCGCCGTAGGCTTTGTTTTCACCGATCCGCTTTCCCAGCTGGTGATGCCCACCGGCCGGGAGGACGTGGAACTCTCACTGCGCCGCTCCGTCCGGAACGGCAAGGAGCGGCGCGCCAGGGCGGAAGCCTCACTGGACCGGCTGGGGCTCCTGCACCTCGCAGACCAAAGCATCTACGAACTCTCCGGCGGCGAACGCCAGCTCATGGCCTTGACCGCAGTCCTCGCCGTCGATCCGGCCATCCTGGTCCTTGACGAGCCGTCCACCCTGCTTGACCTGCGCAACCGGGAACTACTGCGGCGCACCCTGGCCGGCCTGGACCAACAGATCATCATGTCCACGCATGACCTGGACCTCGCCCTGGCGATGGACCGCGTGCTGGTCATTGAGACGGGCAAGGTCGCCTACGATGGCTCCCCCGCGGAGGCCGTTGCCGCCTACCGCAGCCTGTGCGCCGAGCAGGCCGGGGCCGGTGCGCCGTGAGGGGACACGGCTTCCTCCTTGCCAATTACGTGCCGGGTACCTCCCTGCTGCACCGGACCCCCACGGGCCTGAAGTTCGTGCTGGTGTTCGCCACCGGGCTGGCCTCTTTTGTGGTGCTGGACTGGCGGGTTTCGGCGGCGGCGTTGGCGGGCTTCTGCGTGCTGTTCCTCAGCACGGGGGCCGGACCACAGCGTCTCTGGGCCGCGGTCAGTCCCCTGCTTCCCGTCCTGGCGGTCATCGCCGCCTTCCAGTGGTGGCAGCTGGGCGGCCCGGCAGCAGCACGGATCGTGCTGAACATCCTGATCTGCGTGGTTGCTGCGTCACTGTTGACGGCCACCACACCGGTCCAGCAAATCCTCGACGCAGTGGTGGGGGCGGCCCGGCCCTTCAGACGCCTCGGCGCCGACCCCGAACGTTTTGCCCTCACCATCGGCGTGATGCTGCGCAGCATCCCCTACATTGCCGGAACTTTTGCGGACGTCCGCGACTCCGCCCGGGCCAGGGGCCTGGAACGTAACCCGCGCGCGCTTGTCCTGCCTGTCTTCATCACCTCGGTGACATTCGCCCGCCAGACCGGCGAAGCACTGGCAGCGCGCGGCCTCGGCGAGCCTGAGGACTAAGGGCCGGTGCGTCAGTCCGCCAGCCGGGCGTACTGCAGCAGCGCAGCCGTGCCCATTCCGCCGGCAATACTGATCATGGCCAGCCCCAGTAATCCCGGCCGGTCCACCGCCCGGGCCTGGGCCAGCAGGCGGGTGACCAGCACGGCGCCCGACGCCCCATAGGCATGCCCCAGCGCCAGGGCGCCGCCGTCAAGGTTGGCCGCTTCAGGGTCAATCCCCAGCAGGTCCAGACTGGCCAGCGTCTGCGCAGCGAACGCCTCATTAAACTCCACCAGGTCCAGCTGGGAAGCAGTCACCCCAGCCGCCGCCAGGACCTTGCGCGCTGCCGTGGCCGCACCCACGCCCAGGAGTTGCGGTTCTACGCCGGACGTGTCCGTCCCCAGCACAAGCAAGCCGTCCGCAGCGCCCAGTTCCCGCGCGCGCTGCACTGAAGTGATCACGACGGCGGAGGCTGCGTCAGCGTCAAAGCACGAGTTGCCGGCCGTAACAGTTCCCCCTTCCACGAAAGCAGCGGGGAATCTCGCCATCACGGCCGGGCTGAGCCCGCGGCGTGGACCGTCGTCGGCCGACACCGTTCCGGACAGTCCAGCCAAAGGTACCGTTTCAGCCGCGAACCGGCCCGCTGCAGCGGCGGCGAGGGCCCGCCGATGGCTCCGCAAGGCGAACGCATCCTGCCGCTCCCGTCCGACGCCGAACTCCCGTGCCACGTTCTCGGCCGCCACCCCCATGTCCGGGTCGCCATAGCGCGCCGGCACAAAGCGGGCGCGCGCGAAAAACTCGGGGACGCCGTCGTCGTCCGGGTAAGCGCGGAGGGGCGCCGTGCTGGTGCTTTCCACCCCGCCGGCCAGATAGAGGGGATTGCCCCCGGCGGCCACCAGGCCGCCGGCCAGGACGATGGCGTCCAGACCCGAACCGCACTGACGGTCAACGGTGAGCCCTGGAACCTCCACCGGCAAACCGGCTTCGAGCAGTGCGAACCTGGCCACGTTGCCGCCGCCGCCGACGGCGTTGCCGATGACGACGTCCGTCACGCTTGACGGGCCGACCCCCGAATCCGACACCAGCCGGCTCAGGACCGGCGCCAGCAAGTCGTGGGCGCGCAGGCCCCGCAAAGCGCCGTTTGTGCGGCACACGGGGGTGCGCCGGGCAGCAACGATCACCGGCTGGCGGTCCGGCGGGAGCACATCAGGAGCCAAGGCTGCGCACCCGCGTGTCCCGCGTGCTGATCCATTCAAGGAAGAGGCTGCGGCTGACCTTGCCCCGGTCGGTGACCGGAAGCTCTGCCAGGGCGTAAAACTGCAGGGGCCGCTTATCCCTGGCCAAAATGTCCTCCAGCCCGGCACGCAGCTGCGTGGCGGTGACTCCCCCATGGGACGGCACCACGCCGGCCACTACGCGCTGGCCGCGGAGGTCATCGGGCATGCCCGCGGCCACGGCCGCAGCAACACCGGGCACGGCCGAGAGCGCCAGTTCCACTTCATGCGGGTAGACGTTTTTGCCGGCCGTCAGGATCATGTCCGAGCGGCGCCCAAGGATGTGGAGCTCTCCGGCCTCCAGGTAGCCCTGGTCTCCTACGGTGAACCAGTCGTTATCAAAGGCACGCAGCGCCTGGCCGTCGTCTCCCCAGAGGTAGCCGTCGCTCACCATGGCGCTCCGGACGCAGATGTTGCCGGGCTCTCCGTCCTCGAGGGGGGATCCGGCGTCGTCAATAATGCGCACTTCGACGCCCGGGAAAGGCCTGCCGATCCCGGTGCCGCCCCGCGAGGGCGTCCGGCTGGCCGGCAGGCCAGCCCCGGATACAAAGCTCAGTTCGGAGGCACCGTAATACTCGAAGATGGTGGCGTTCGGTGCCCAGCGGCGGGCCGCCTCCAGGGTGCGCGCGTCGAGCTTGGAGCCGGCACAGATGATGGTTCGCACACCCGAGGCGTCTACGCAACCGGTGAGACCGCGTTCGCTGAGCATCCGGAGCATGGTCGGTACCAGTACCAGGCGCGTGACGCGGTCATGGGTGATGGCCGCGTGCACGTCGCCGACGTCGAACGCCTTGAGGGTCTGGAATTCGGATCCCGCGTAGAGGCACTCCGCCAGGGCGTAGAGGTTCAGGCTGGCCGCCAACGGACCGGGAGCCAGCGTGACGTCGTCCCGGCGGAGCCCGAAGAACTCAATCGAGGCTTCGAAGGATTCCTGCCAGGACCGGCGCGACCTGGTGAACGCCTTGGGAACCGAGGTGGTGCCGGAGGTAAGTCCAATCAGGAAGGGGGAGTCTGCCGGCCCGTCCTCCAGCGCATCATCGGTGGCGACGGCCGCAGCCCGCGCAGAAGCGTGGACCCGGTGCACGATGTCGTCCTGGAGCGCTGCGGGCCACGCCGGATCGAGCACAGCGCACTGCCGTCCCCCCGCAACAGCTGCGGCGAACTTCACGGCAAAGTCGGTTGAATTCGGCTCGCAGAGGGCGCTGACGGACTTGGTGTCCGCGACCACTGAAGCGGCCTGGTCCCGGAGCTGCTCCCAGTCCAGGCGCCGGCCGGCGACCACGACGGCAGTGTCGTGGGGCCGTTCCGCGGCCCATCGCTGGATTCTGTTGAGAAAAGGCATCGGATCAACTTTACCGGCCGGGCTCCTCCCCCATCGAGGGCCACGGGCTATTGTGACCATATGAGTTTCAATGACAATGTGCAGCTGGACCCATCGCAGGTCCAGGACCGGCGCGGCATGGGCCGCGGGGTGAAGGTGGGCGGCGGCATCGGCGGCGGGCTCATCCTCCTCATCGCAGCCCTACTGGGCGTCAACCCGCAGCTGTTGGAAGGCCTGGTCGGTGCTGGTCAGGCTCCCCCGGGCCAGGAACAGGGGACGGCCCCGGCCTGCAGCACCGGAGCGGACGCCGACCAGCGGATCGACTGCCGGATCACCGGCACGGTCAACAGCCTGAACGCGTTCTGGCCGGAATACCTTGCGCAGTACAAGGTGAAATACCCCCAGCCCGAGACCGTCATTTTCACCGGCGGCACCAACACCGGTTGCGGATCCGCCACCAGCGCAGTGGGACCGTTCTACTGCCCGGCGGACACCACGGCCTACTTCGATCCGGACTTTTTCCAGGAGCTCGTGGACCGCTTTGGTTCATCCGGCGGTCCCCTTGCGCAGGAATACGTGGTGGCGCACGAATTCGGACACCACGTGCAGAACGTCCTGGGCGACATCAACCGCGCGCAGCAGGATCCCCAGGGGCCGGAGTCCGGCGCCGTCCGGGTCGAGCTCCAGGCTGACTGTTATGCAGGACTGTGGGCCAAGCACGCCACCACCGTGCCGGACCCGTCCACAGGCCAGCCCTTCCTGGAACCCCTCACGCAGCAGGACCTGAACGATGCCCTGTCCGCCGCCTCCGCCGTAGGTGACGACCGGATCCAGGAATCCACCACCGGGCAGGTGAACCCGGAAGCCTGGACGCACGGTTCCAGCGAGCAGCGCCAGCGCTGGTTTAGCCGCGGCTACGAGTCCGGCGACATCAGGCAGTGCGACACATTCGCGGCCCGCACCTTGTAGCCCCATCGATTGCTTACGACGGCGGCCGGTTACCTTTCCCGGGAAAGGTAACCGGCCGCCGTCGTACTCTATTTAGATGTTGAAGCCGAGGGCCCGCATCTGGTCCTTGCCATCGTCGGTAATCCGTTCGGGACCCCATGGCGGCATCCATACCCAGTTCAGGCGCCAGTCGTCCACGACACCGTCCAGGGCCTTGCCCACCTGCTCTTCGAGCACATCGGTGAGCGGGCACGCTGCCGTGGTCAGCGTCATGTCGATCAGCAGCGCGCCGTCGTCGTCCGAGTACTTCAGGCCGTAGAGCAACCCGAGGTCCACGATGTTCACGCCCAGTTCCGGGTCGATCACATCCTTGAGCGCCTCTTCGACATCCTCCAGGGCCGTCTGGCCCGGCGTGATTTCGGTCATGGCCAGTCCTTACTGGGCCTGCGCCACGGCGGGTGCAGCGGCAGCGCCGGCACCCTTGGCGTAGCGGTCGTAGCCTTCTTCTTCCAGGCGGTCGGCCAGCTCGGGGCCGCCTTCCTCAACGACCTGGCCATCAACGAACACGTGCACGAAGTCCGGCTTGATGTAGCGCAGGATGCGGGTGTAATGCGTGATGAGCAGCGTGCCCATGTTGCCTTCAGCGTGTGCCCGGTTGACGCCTTCGGAGACGACCTTCAGCGCGTCAACGTCCAGGCCGGAGTCGGTCTCATCCAGGACGGCGAACTTGGGCTTGAACAGCTCGAGCTGGAGGATTTCCACGCGCTTCTTTTCGCCGCCGGAGAAGCCTTCGTTGACGTTGCGCTGGGCGAAGTCGGCGTCAATGCGCAACTGCTCCATAGCAGCCTTGACGTCCTTGGTCCAGGTGCGCAGCTTGGGGGCTTCGCCGTCGATAGCGGTCTTGGCGGTGCGCAGGAAGTTGGTCATGCTCACCCCGGGCACCTCGACCGGGTACTGCATGGCCAGGAAGACACCGGCGCGGGCGCGCTCGTCCACGCTCATTTCCAGCACGTCTTCGCCGTCCAGCGTGATGGAACCGCTGGTGACGTTGTAGCGGGGGTGGCCGGCGATGGTGGAAGCAAGGGTGGACTTCCCCGAACCGTTGGGGCCCATGATCGCGTGCGTTTCGCCCGTGCGGATGGTCAGGCTGACGCCCTTCAGGATTTCCTTGGTGCCCTGCTCCGTCCCAATGCTGACGTGCAGGTCCTTGATCTCAAGAGTAGACATGTGTCCGTGTTCTCCTCTGCACCGTGCCTCCCGGCGCGGTGCGGTCTTTTGTCTGGAAGTAGTTTCGTAAATCTGTGGTGCTAGCCGGTGACGGAGGCGCCATTGAGGACGTTGGTGACGTCCACGTACACCTCGCCGCCATGGATCTCAACGGCGAAAACCGGAACGGGGTCATAAGCAGGCAGCTGCAGCGGCTGGCCGCTGCGCAGGTCGAACTGGGAACCATGGCCCCAGCACTCGATGGTGCAGCCTTCAACGTCGCCTTCGGAGAGCGAAATATCGGCATGCGAGCAGGTGTCCCCGATCGCATGGATTTCGCCCATGGAATCCTTGACCACGGCGACCGGATAGTCGTCGATCAGGATGCGCAGGGCCTGCTTGGGCTTGATCTCGTCCGCCTTGCAGACAAGCTCACCCTTCGGCTGGTTGCTCATGACCCGTCCCTCAGTTGTCCGTCAGCGCGAGTTCGTGCTCCACAGCCTCGGTGAGCCGTTCCTCGAGGGAGGGAACCTTGATCTGCTGGATGATCTCGTTCAGGAAGCCCCGGACCACCAGGCGGCGGGCAACATCCTCCGGGATGCCGCGTGCCATCAGGTAGAACAGGTGCTCGTCATCCATGCGGCCGGTGGCGCTGGCGTGGCCTGCACCCTCGATCAGGCCGGTCTCGATTTCGAGGTTCGGCACGGAGTCGGCGCGGGCACCGTCGGTCAGCAGGAGGTTGCGGTTGGCCTCGTAGGTGTCTGTGCCTTCGGCTTCCTTGCGGATCAGGACGTCGCCAACCCAGACGGCGTGGGCGTTGCGGCCTTGGAGGGCGCCCTTGTAGAGCACGTTGGACTTGCAGTTGGGCTGTGCGTGATCCACGAACAGCCGCTGCTCCAGGTGCTGGCCGGCGTCTGCGAAGTACAGGCCGAACATTTCGGCCTCGCCGCCCGGTGCGGTGAAGCGGGCGGACGGGGTGACACGGACCAGGTCGCCGCCAAGGCTGACCATGATGTGCTTGAACTTGGCGTCCCGGCCGATCTTCGCCTGCTGGGAGGACGCGTGCACGGCGTCGTCGTTCCATTCCTGCAGGGTGACGACGGTCAGGGTGGCGCCGTCTTCGACGACGATTTCCACGTTCTGCGACAGCACAGCGGATCCGCGGTGGTTCAGGACGACGACGGACTTGGAGAATTTCTCCGCGACGATCACCAGGTGCTGCGCGGCGGCGTCCGCAGCGGAGCCCTCGATGTCCACGGTGATTTCCGTGGCGGCTTCGAACTCCGAGGGGACCGTGAGCACGGTGGCCTCTGCAAAGTTCTCCCAGGCGTTGGCGGACACGCGGTCTTCCGGGATGCCGGCGGTGCCGATGCGGCTGTCGCCGCGGCCCACGGTTTCAACCCGGACCTGCTCCGGGCCGCTGACGGTGACGGCGGGTCCCGAACCCGACAGGACCTCACTGTGCAGGCCACGGAGCCGCTTCAGCGGGGTGAAGCGCCAGTCTTCTTCCATGCCGGTCAGCGGCTTGAAGTCGGCCAGGTTGTAGGAGGTGAGGCGGCCGGCACGGGAGCTGTCCGGGACGCCTTCTCCGCCTCCGTGGGAGTGGCTCTTGGTGGAGGCGCCGGCCAGGGGTGCCTTGGCACCCGCGGCGTTGATCGGCGAGAGGCTCTCGCCTTCCTCCGTGAAGCCGTTGATGAACGGCTGGGCTGAAGGCGCGCCGATGCGCGCCTTTTCAGTAGTGATTTCAGTCATCGTTATCCGACGGACCCTTCCATCTGCAGTTCAATGAGGCGGTTCAGCTCGAGTGCGTACTCCATGGGGAGCTCGCGGGCAATGGGCTCGATGAAGCCGCGGACGATCATCGCCATCGCTTCGTCTTCGCGCATGCCGCGGGACATCAGGTAGAAGAGCTGCTCCTCGCTGACCCGGGAAACCGTTGCCTCGTGGCCCATCACGACGTCATCCTCGCGGATGTCGATGTACGGGTAGGTGTCCGAGCGGCTGATGGTGTCCACCAGCAGCGCGTCACAGCGCACGGTGTTGGCCGAGTGCTTGGCTCCTTCGCGGACCTGGACCAGGCCACGGTAAGCCGCACGGCCGCCGCCGCGGGCCACCGACTTGGAGATGATGGAACTCTTGGTGTTCGGCGCGATGTGCACCATCTTGGACCCGGTGTCCTGGTGCTGGCCTTCGCCGGCGAACGCGATGGACAGGGTTTCACCCTTGGCGTGCTCGCCTACAAGGTAGACGGCCGGGTACTTCATGGTCACCTTGGAGCCGATGTTGCCGTCGACCCATTCCATGGTGGCGCCCTCTTCGCAGACGGCACGCTTGGTCACCAGGTTGTACACGTTGTTGGACCAGTTCTGGATGGTCGTGTACCGGACGCGGGCGCCCTTCTTGACGATGATCTCCACGACGGCCGAGTGCAGGGAGTCGGACGTGTAGATCGGGGCGGTGCAGCCCTCGATATAGTGCACGTAGGAGTCTTCGTCCGCGATGATCAGGGTCCGCTCAAACTGGCCCATGTTCTCGGTGTTGATGCGGAAGTATGCCTGCAGCGGGATGTCGACGTGGACGCCCTTGGGGACGTACACGAAGGAGCCGCCGGACCATACCGCCGTGTTGAGCGAAGCAAACTTGTTGTCGCCCACCGGGATGACGGTGCCGAAGTATTCCTGGAAAATCTCCGGGTGTTCCTTAAGCGCGGTATCCGTGTCCAGGAAGATGACGCCCTGGGCCTCGAGGTCCTCGCGGATCTGGTGGTAGACCACCTCGGACTCGTACTGCGCGGCAACGCCGGAAACCAGGCGGCTGCGCTCGGCTTCCGGGATGCCCAGCTTCTCGTACGTGTTCCGGATGTCCTCGGGCAGGTCTTCCCAGGAAGCGGCCTGCTTCTCGGTGGAGCGCACGAAGTACTTAATGTTGTCGAAGTCAATGCCTGACAGGTCCGCACCCCAGGTGGGCATGGGCTTGCGGTCAAAGTACTTCAGGCCCTTGAGGCGCAGGTCCAGCATCCACTCCGGCTCGCTCTTCTTGGCCGAGATGTCGCGGACAACCTCTTCGTCGAGCCCACGGCGGGCGTTGGCACCGACGTCGTTCTTGTCAGCCCAGCCGTACTCGTAGGTGCCGATGCCGTGCAGCTCGGGATTCTTTTCCAGAATCTCGGAGATCACAGTGTTTTCGGCTGCTTTCTCTGATAGTTGGTCCGTCATCACGGCCTTTCTTGCTGATGGTTGGATTCGTCGTCCAGACGGGCGGGGACTGCGGAGGAACCGGCCGGCTCCCGCACAGGCAGCCTGCCTGTAGGTATATGGGTGGTGCAGACGTGGCCGCCACGGGCCAGGGTTGAGAGCCGGCGGACGTCCACGCCCACCAGCCGGGAGAAGACTTCCGTCTCCACGTCGCAGAACACCGGGAATTTCGCCGCGAGCTGCTGGATGGGGCAATGCCCCTGGCACAGCTGCACGCTGGAGAGGGCCGCCGGGAGGGGCGCCTTGGCCTCGATGGAGGCGGCAGACGCCACGAAGTTGTCGCGGCTCAAGGCTGCTGCCAGCGCTTTGGCGCGATCGGCAATCTCCGGGCCGGCCTGCTCGACCTCGGGGGCGTAGCGCGCCTCCATTTCGGCGAAACGCTCGACGGCGAACGCCCGCACCGCGTCCGGGCCGCCGATCGCCTGCAGTTCCTTGAGCGCAAGGGCGGCGATGTCCAGATAGTCGTTGCCAAGGGTGGACTGTCCCTGTGAACTGAGCACATACCGGCGCGCCGGACGGCCGGCACCGCCGCCCGCGCGGGCAACGCGCTTGACCTCAATGACGCCGGCGCGGGACAGATGGTCCAGGTGGCGGCGCACCGCAGCGGGGGTAAAGCCCAGGAGCTCGCCCAGTTCAGCGGCGCTGACAGGGCCGTGTTCCAGGACGGCGGCGAGGACCCGGTCCCGGGTCCGCTCGTCGGCGTCGGCCACCGGCCCGGCCAAGGGCACGGCGGAAGCAGTAGTCATGGAATACACAACACAATCATGTCGTAATTTAGTCCACGTCTCCAGTAAGGGGAGGCTGGCCTGACCTTGGCCGGCTGTCCGCCGTTGATATGGGAGAGAATACTACGTCCCGTAGAATACTCGGGTGCGATCCCCCATCTCTCCCGTCCTGTCCATACGTGGGCTGATTAAGGACGTCGGCCCGCTGGCCGCCCTGGACGGCAAAATGCTGCGCGTGGTAGGCGGAGTCTCCCTCCACGCCGAGCCCGGCCAGGTCACAGCCCTGCTGGGGGCGAACGGCGCCGGCAAGACCACCACCCTCGAATGTGCCCAGGGCCTGCAGAAGCGGAGCGGCGGTACCATCTCGCTGCTGGGACAGGACCCCGCCTCGGCTGGCGCTGCGCTGCGGGCCCGCGTGGGTGTGATGCTCCAGGATGGCGGCCTCCCGCCGTCGGCCCGTCCCCTTTCGCTCCTCCGGCACATTGCCGGCCTTTACGCCAACCCCTGGCCCGTGGACGAGCTGGCAGACCGGCTGGGCATCGGCGGGTTCGCACGAACCACGGTGCGGCGCCTGTCCGGCGGGCAGCGGCAGCGCCTGGCGCTGGCCGCGGCCCTGGTGGGCCGCCCGGAAGTCCTCTTCCTCGACGAACCCAGCGCCGGCCTGGATCCGCAGTCCCGCCAGCTGGTCTTTGACCTCATCGCTGAGCTGCGCGACGGCGGCATCGGCATCGTCCTCACCACGCATCTGATGGACGACGCGCAGCGGCTCGCGGATTACGTGTACATCATCGACGGCGGACGGAACGTCGCCGAGGGAACCGTCCAGCAGTTGCTGCAGCGGAGCCCTGAGGTGGAGGAAGGCGCCGAGCATGTGCGGACCCTGGTGTTCGACGCGGCCCCCGGACTGGACCTGGGCGGCGTACTGCCCGCCGGCGTCGAAGTCTCCGAGCCGAGGGCCGGCAGCTACACCGTGACCGGCGCCCTGACGCCGGGCCACCTGGCCGCCCTGGCCGCCTGGTGGGAAGCGCACGGCATCATGCCCGCCGCCATGAGCCTGCAGGCCCGCAGCCTGGAGGACGTCTTCCTGGACATCTCCGGAAAGGACATCCGATGATTGCCACTCGTGCCGCCGCGCCTGCCTCCCTGGGCCGCAGGATCCTGCTGCAGGGCCGCTATGAAGCGCTGTCCATGCTCCGGAACGGCGAGCAGCTCATCCTGGCCATTGTCCTGCCCCTCCTGGCTCTCGTTGGTCTAACTGTCACTCCGTTCCTGGACGGGTTCGGCGCAAGCCGGATCGACGTGGCCGTACCCGGTATCCTGGCACTGTGTGCCATGTCCACGGCGTTCACCGGACAGGGCATCGCCACCGGTTTCGACCGGCGGTACGGCGTGCTGCGATTCCTGTCCACCACTCCCCTGGGCCGCGGCGGGCTCCTTGCCGGCAAAGCGCTCTCCGTCCTGGCCGTGCTCGCCCTGCAGACTGCTGCGGTGGCTGCGGTGGCGCTGCCACTGGGCTGGCGGCCCCTGGGTGCCGGGTGGCTGCCCGGGCTGGCCCTGCTGGTCCTGGGCGCGGCAGCGTTCACCGCGCTCGGCCTGCTGGTCGCGGGCACCGTCCGCCCCGAAGCCACCCTGGCCATCACCAATTTGCTCTGGATCCTCCTTGCCGCGCTCGGCGGGATCATGATGCCCGCGGAGCGACTGCCGGGGGCGGCGGCCGGCATCGTTACGCTGCTGCCGTCCGGCGCCTTGGGAGAAGCCCTCCGCGAAGCTTTCCTCAGCGGCTCCCTTAATATCGGGGCCGCCCTCATACTGGTGCTCTGGACCGTTCTGGCCGGGGCGGCAGCCATCCGTTGGTTCAAGTGGAATTGAGATAACCCGTGAGTACGGCTTCACGCCTCCCCCAGTTCGCCGGCCGATTCGTGTCGCGGCTGCCCCGCGCCGTCGACAAGCGGATCCGCGGACTCGCCGTCGCCTCCCTGGTGGGCCAGACAGTACTCGTGGTGACCGGGGGTGCCGTCCGTCTGACCTCCTCGGGGCTGGGCTGCCCCACCTGGCCGCGCTGCACCGAGACCTCGCTGGTGAACACGCCCGAGATGGGCATTCACGGCTTCATCGAGTTCGGGAACCGGCTCCTGACATTCGCGCTGGCGGCCGTAGCGGCCCTCATGCTGGTCTACCTGTGGAATCTTCGCAGGGAACGCCGCGACCTGTTCCTCCTGGCCCTCGGACTGCTGGCCAGCATCCCGGCACAGGCGGTCATCGGCGGCATCACCGTTCTGACCGGGCTCAACCCCTGGGTGGTCGGGCTGCACTTCCTGGTGTCCATGGCCCTGGTGGTCTTCGCCACGCTGTTGGTGAACCGCGCCTTCGGCCGGACCGGCAGGTTCCAGACCCTGGCGCTGCCCGCACTGCCCGGAATGATGCGGCCGGTGACTGCCGCCGTCGCGCTTTTTGCTTCCCTTGCCGTCGTGCTGGGCGTCGCCGTGACGGGCGCGGGGCCGCATGCCGGTGACGCTGAGGCGCCGCGCAATGGCCTCGACTGGGACCTGTTCTCCCACATCCACGCAGTACCGGCCTATTTGGTGACCGCGGGAACAGCCGTGGCGCTGGCCGTGGTCCTGATGCGCCGCATCCGCGGGCCCTTCCGTGCCGCCGTCCTGGGACTCCTTGCCGTCACGGTGCTGCAGGCCGTCATCGGGTTCACGCAGTACTACAACGGCATCCCGGCTCTGCTCGTGGGGACCCACATGCTTGGCGCCGCACTGTTGATGGCAGCGGCCACCAACACCTGGGACCTGGCCCGCTGGAGCCAGGTGAAGTAGCGACGCTCTCTCAGATACTGCAGGTTTCCGGGCAACGCTCTCGCACTTAACGCCGCCTCCCGGGCAACGCTCTCGCACTCCCCACTCAACCGACGTTCTGAAACGGGCTGTTTGTGACGCTTGGTGAGAGAGCGTCCGGCGAAGCCCGACGCTAAGCGAGAGAGCGTCCGGCGAAGCCCGACGCTAAGTGAGAGAGGGTCAGCCGGCCATCACTGCGGGGCCGATGAACGGGTCCACGGCCAGCGCCAGGAACAGCAGCGTCAGATAGCTGATGGAACCGTGGAAGACCTTCATGGCCCGCTTGTCCGGGATGTCCTCGCGCTGCGCGCGGTTGTAGAGGGCATGGGATTCGTAGAGGAACCAGGCACCAGCCAGTACGGCGGTGATGGTGTAGACCCAGCCTGCCCCGCCGGCAGGAATCATCAGCAGCGAGCACGCCACCATGGCCCAGGCGTAGAGCACCACCTGGACGGAAACCACCTTGGCACCGGCAATGGCCCCAAGCATGGGCACCTTGGCATTGCGGTAGTCCTCGCCGTACCGCATGGACAGCGGCCAGTAATGCGGCGGTGTCCACAGGAAGATCACCATGAACAGGATGATGGCCGGCCATTCCACGGAGTTGGTGACGGCCGCCCAGGCGATGAGTACCGGGAAGCAGCCTGCTGCACCGCCCCACACGATGTTCTGCGCGGTGCGGCGCTTGAGGATGATCGTGTAAATCACCACGTAGAAGAAGATCGCGCCGAGGCCCAGCCATGCTGACAGCGGATTGGCCCCGAACCACAGGATGACGATGGCAGCCGCTCCCAGGAGCCACGAGAACACCAGCGCCTCGCGGGGAGTCACCTCGCCAGTGACCAGCGGGCGGTTCTCGGTGCGCTGCATGAGCTTGTCGATGTCCCGGTCGATGTAGCAGTTGAACGCACCGGCACTGCCAGCGGCGAAGGCGCCGCCAACCAGGGTGGCGAGGATCAGGCCGATGGACGGGAAGCCCCGCTCCGCATAGATCATCGTGGGGAGCGTGCTGACCAGCAGGAGTTCGATGACCCGCGGCTTGGTGAGGGCGAGATACGCCTTAGCCTTACGTGCAAACCCGGCACGTGGTGCCCGGGAAGCGTTCAGCGGCGTATCTGTAGTGCTCACGGTGGCAGTCACCCGTTCTGTGTGGCAGTTTTGTGCGGCATGGAGAATGCCGTGGCGCCTGATCGAGGCGCGCGTTCCGGCGGAGGCCTCCGAATATCATACCGCGCCGGCACCCTCCCGGCGGCCCGCCCATAGGTGCTGGTGATTGCGCGCGCAACGTTTCGAGCAGATTAAGTCAGGCGCACTTAAACCGCATTCACATAAGGGGAAATTGCGTCCAGAACGTGAGATTTGCGCTGCCCACAAGGTGGAATAGAGCTAAGCTGTCACCAGATCAGCACGCAGCCGGGAACAGCTTAAAAGGGCCGTCCCGGGCTGGCCGGTGGCTGAGTGATAGATCAACGTTTCGATGGTGAACGGCTGGTACACACCGCAGCAGGCGCCATGCAACGTGCCTTCACACGGATCCGGTGTGCCGCCTGCCATCAGCACAGAGAGGGGCCCGGTTTTCGTGCCACATTTGGAAGAGCAAGAACTGTCATGGACCGAGTTGGACCAGCGCGCCGTGGACACCGTCCGCGTCCTCGCTGCGGATGCCGTGGAGAAGGTGGGCAACGGCCACCCCGGCACGGCAATGAGCCTGGCTCCGGCCGCGTATCTTCTCTTCCAGAAGCTGATGCGCCACGACCCGCGGAACCCTGAGTGGATTGGCCGTGACCGGTTCATCCTCTCCCCCGGCCACACGTCGCTCACGCTGTACATCCAGCTGTTCCTGTCCGGCTATGGTCTGGAGCTGAAGGACCTTGAGTCGCTGCGCACCTGGGGTTCGCTCACCCCGGGCCACCCCGAGTACAAGCACACGGCAGGCGTGGAGATCACCACTGGACCGCTGGGCCAGGGCCTGGCTTCCTCGGTTGGCTTTGCGTATTCCCAGCGCCGCCAGCGCGGTTTGTTCGACGCCGATGCCGCCCCGGGCACCAGCCCGTTCGACCACACGATCTGGGTCATTGCGTCCGACGGCGACCTCCAGGAAGGCGTGACGGCTGAGGCTTCGTCGCTGGCCGGGCACCAGGAACTGGGCAACCTTGTTGTCGTTTACGACGAGAACCACATTTCCATCGAGGACGACACCGACATCGCGTTCACCGAGGATGTCCTGAAGCGCTATGAGGCCTACGGGTGGCATGTCCAGCGCGTGGACTGGACCAAGACCGGCGAATACAAGGAGGACGTGCAGGAGCTGCACTCCGCACTCCTCGCGGCCAAGGCCGAGACGTCCAAGCCGTCCATCGTTTCGCTGCGCACCATCATCGGCTACCCGGCCCCGAAGAAGCAGAACACCGGCAAGATCCACGGTTCCGCCCTGGGCGCCGAGGAAGTGGCCGCGTTGAAGGAAGTGCTGGGTTTCGACCCGGCCAAATCCTTCGAGGTGGACCAGGAAGTCCTGGCCCACGCCCGCTCTGTCGTGGAGCGCGGCGCCGCTGCCCGCAAGGAATGGGAAGAGTCCTTCAACGCCTGGCAGGCGGCAAACCCGGAAGGCGCCGAGCTGCTGCAGCGGATCGAAGCCAAGGAACTTCCCGCAGGCATCGACGAAGCGCTGCCCGTGTTCCCCGCCGGCAAGGACGTCTCCACCCGCGCGGCCTCCGGCAAGGTCCTGAACGCTCTCGGCCCGGTCATGCCGGAACTGTGGGGTGGCTCCGCCGACCTCGCCGAGTCGAACAACACCACTATCGAAGGCTCGCCGTCGTTCGTGCCGGCCTCCAAGCAGACTGACGCGTGGTCCGGAAACCCGTACGGTCGCGTCCTGCACTTCGGTATCCGCGAGCACGCCGCCGCCTCGATCGTGAACGGCATCAGCCTGCACGGCCGGACCCGCGCGTTCTCCGGCACGTTCCTGATCTTCTCCGACTACCAGCGCCCGGCCATCCGCCTCGGTGCACTGATGGGCGTCCCGTCCCTCTACGTGTGGACGCACGACTCCATCGGCCTCGGCGAAGACGGCCCCACCCACCAGCCGGTGGAGCAGCTCGCCTCGCTGCGTGCCATCGTCGGCTTGGACGTCGTCCGCCCCGGCGACGCCAACGAGGTCGCAGCAGCCTGGAAGACCATGTTGGAGAACCACAGCAACCCGGCCGGCATCGTGCTCACCCGGCAGAACATCCCCACTTGGGAACGCGGAACGGGTGACGCCGACGGCGACACCTTCGCTTCCACCGCAGGTGTCGCGAAGGGCGGCTACGTCCTGGCCGAGGCCTCGAAGGAGGGCGCCACCGTGCCGGCCGATGCCATCCTGATCGCCACCGGTTCCGAGGTCCAGCTGGCCGTCCAGGCCCGCGAAGCGCTCCAGGCCGAAGGCGTCGCCACCCGCGTGGTCTCCATGCCCTGCGTGGAGTGGTTCAACAAGCAGGACGCCGGCTACCGCGAATCCGTTCTCCCGGCCGCCGTGAAGGCACGCGTGTCCGTCGAGGCCGGCCTGGCCCTGGGCTGGAAGGAATTCGTCGGCGACGCCGGCCGTTCCATCAGCCTCGAACACTACGGCGCCTCCGCCGACTACAAGCGGCTCTTCCAGGAGTTCGGCATCACGGCCGAGGCCGTGGCCGCCGCCGCCAAGGACTCCCTCGCAGGCCTCCAGGCCTAACCCGATTTCCAGGAGACAAGAACATGACTACTCCCACCCAGCAGCTGTCCGACGCCGGCGTTTCGATCTGGCTCGATGACCTCTCCCGCGGCCGCCTCGAAACGGGCACCCTCCGCAAGCTCATCGAAGAGAAGAACGTGGTCGGCGTGACCACTAACCCGTCCATCTTCCACGCTGCCATCACAGCCGGCACCGACTACGACGCCACCATCGCCGCCCAGGCTGCAGCCGGCGCATCCATCGAGGACACCATCTTCGAAATCACCACCACGGACGTGGCCGATGCCTGCGATCTGTTCGCCCCGGTCGCCGCGGCCACCAACGGCGTGGACGGTCGCGTCTCCATTGAGGTGGACCCGCGCCTCGCCTGGGACACCGCCGGCACCATCGCCGAAGCCAAGCACCTCTACAAGAAGGTCAACAAGGACAACGTCCTGATCAAGATCCCCGCCACGCTCGAGGGCCTGGAAGCCATCACGGCCACGCTCGCCGAAGGCATCAGCGTCAACGTGACCCTGATCTTCTCCCTCGAGCGCTACCGCGCCGTCATCAACGCTTTCCAGTCAGGCCTGGAGCAGGCGAAGGAGAACGGCCACGACCTCTCGAAGATTCACTCCGTGGCGTCCTTCTTCGTCTCCCGCGTGGACACCGAAATCGACAAGCGCCTCGACGCTCTCGGCACCGAGGAAGCCAAGGCACTCAAGGGCAAGGCCGGAGTCGCGAACGCCCGCCTCGCCTACCAGGTCTACGAAGAGCTCTTCGCCACCGAACGCTGGGCCCTTCTCGCTGAAGCCGGCGCACGCCCCCAGCGCCCGCTGTGGGCCTCCACCGGTGTCAAGGACCCGGCCTACCCGGACACCCTCTATGTGACCGAACTGGTTGCCGCAGGCGTGGTCAACACCATGCCGGAGAAGACCCTGGACGCTACCTTCGACCACGGCGTGGTTACCGGCGACACCATCACCGGCACGTACGCGGAAGCCAACGCCACCCTGGATGCCCTTGAGAAGCTCGGCGTCTCCTACAACGACGTCGTCGCGCTCCTAGAGTCCGAAGGGCTCGACAAGTTCGTGGCCAGCTGGAAGGAACTCCTGGCCGACGTCGAAGGCGCCCTCGCCGCTGCACGGAAGGCTTCCTAGTCCCCCATGAGCACTCTCAGCTACGACGCCACCGGCGCTGCCCGGAAAGCCGCTGAACAGCACCTGCCCGCCCTGGTCGAGGACCGGATCGCGACAAGGATCTTCGCCAAGGACCACACCCTGTGGGGTCCCGACGCCGAGGCGGAGTCCGCGGTCCGGCTCGGCTGGGTGGAGGCGGCCACCGTCTCGCAGCCTTTGGTGCCGCAGATCCTGGAACTCCGCGACGCCCTGCGGGCCGAAGGGATCACGCGCATTGTCCTCTGTGGCATGGGCGGGTCCTCGCTCGCCCCGGAGGTGATGGCCGGAACGGCAGGCGTCGAGCTGACGGTGCTGGACAGCACGGACCCGGATCAGGTCCGTGCTGCCCTGGCTGACCGGCTGGAGCAGACCGCCATCGTGGTCTCGTCCAAGTCCGGTTCCACCCTGGAAACCGACTCGCAGCGCCGGATCTTCGAACACGCCTTCAACGAAGCCGGACTCGACGCAAAGAGCCGCATCATCATCGTCACCGATCCCGGCTCACCCCTGGACAAGGCATCGCGCGAGGCAGGCTACCGTGCCGTCTTCAACGCGGATCCGAATGTCGGCGGACGCTACTCG
The DNA here is from genome assembly GCF_044755045.1 of Pseudarthrobacter sp. NPDC092419. Lineage (NCBI taxonomy): Bacteria > Bacillati > Actinomycetota > Actinomycetes > Micrococcales > Micrococcaceae > Pseudarthrobacter > Pseudarthrobacter sp. NPDC092419. The sequence goes on along the minus strand of NZ_JBIVQF010000003.1, from coordinate 352,552 downwards.
GCCCTGACCGCCTTCGGACTGGTTCCGTCCGGCCTGGCCGGCGTGGACGTCCAGACTTTCCTGGACGAGGCTGAGGAAGCTGCGGAAATCCTTAACGAGGACGCCCCGGAGAACATCGGCCTCGCCCTGGGTGCAGCCCTGGGCGGCACCAGCCCGCTGCGGGACAAGATCGTCATTGCCGAGGAGGGCTCGGGCATTGTGGGCTTCGCCGACTGGGCAGAACAGCTCATCGCGGAATCCACAGGCAAGCTGGGGACCGGAGTCCTGCCGGTCGTTGCCGGGCCTGCCTCGCCCGAGGTGGGCGCAGGCGCCCCCGACGTGCTGGTGGTGCGGCTGGTAGCCGCGGATGCCGACGTCGAACTCGGCGAGAACGAGGTAGCCATCGCCGGCGGACTCCCCACGCAGATGCTGGTCTGGGAGTTCGCCACCGCCGTGGCGGGCCGGCTGCTGGGGATCAACCCCTTCGACCAGCCCGATGTCGAAGCGGCCAAGGTTGCCGCGCGCGGCCTGTTGGACGCACAGCCTGAGCCTTCGGCGGCCGCGTTCGTGGACGGCGCCATCGAGGTGCGCGGCGGAGAGTGGCTGGGCGACGCCGCCACGGCGGAAAGTGCCGTTGCTGCACTCCTCGGTACGCTGGGCAGCGACAGCTACCTCAGCGTCCAGGCCTACTTCGACCGTTTGGCCTTCGCTCCGCTGGAGGGCATCCGCGACGGCCTGGCCGCCGTGACTGGACGTCCCGTGACGTTCGGCTGGGGTCCGCGGTTCCTGCACTCCACCGGGCAGTTCCACAAGGGCGGGCCGGCCGTGGGTGTGTTCCTCCAGGTGACGGCCCAGGCCGCTGAGGACCTCGCAATTCCGGACCGGCCGTTCACCTTCGGTGAACTGATCGCAGCCCAGGCGGCCGGTGACGCCCAGGTCCTGGAGCAGCACGGCAGGCCTGTCCTGCGCCTGCACCTCACGGACCGCGCCGCGGGTGTGGCACAGTTGCAGGACATTATCTTCGCCCTCACCGCACGGGCATCCGCTACCGAAAGCTAAGGCACCGAAGGAACCATGCCAGAAACTGAATACGGCAGAACAACCGGGGCTCGTCCCGGCAAACCCCTGCGGAATCCGCTACGGGATCCGCGGGACCGCCGTCTGAACCGGATTGCCGGGCCGTCATCGCTGGTGCTCTTCGGCGTTACCGGCGACCTTGCCCGCAAGAAGCTCATGCCCGCGGTGTATGACCTGGCTAACCGGGGCCTGCTGCCGCCGAGCTTCGCGCTGGTCGGTTTTGGGCGCCGTGACTGGAGCGATGCCGACTTCGCGGCCCAGGTGAAGGACTCCGTGGAGGCCTATGCCCGGACCCCCTTCGATGAGGCGGTCTGGAACCAGCTGTCCGAGGGCGTCCGTTTTGTGCAGGGCGAGTTCGACGACGACGGTTCCTTTGAGCGCCTGGGGAAAGTCATCGATGAGCTTGACGCGGTCCGCGGTACCCGTGGGAATCACGCTTTCTACCTGTCGATCCCGCCCAAGGCGTTCGAGCAGGTCTGCCGCCAGCTGTCCAAGCACGGCCTGGCGCAGGGCGACGGCGACAAGTGGCGCCGTGTGGTGATCGAGAAGCCGTTCGGACACGACCTTGAGTCCGCGCGGAAGCTCAACGACATCGTGGAGTCCGTTTTCCCCGCGGATGCGGTGTTCCGGATCGACCATTACCTGGGCAAGGAAACGGTCCAGAACATCCTGGCGCTGCGTTTTGCGAACCAGCTGTTCGAGCCGCTGTGGAACGCAAATTACGTGGACCACGTCCAGATCACGATGGCGGAGGACATCGGCACGGGCGGCCGCGCCGGATATTACGACGGCGTGGGTGCGGCCCGCGATGTCATCCAAAACCATCTGCTGCAGCTGCTTGCGCTGACCGCGATGGAGGAGCCAATTTCCTTCAACGCGGACGACCTCCGCGCCGAGAAGGAAAAGGTGCTGGCCGCGGTCAAGCTGCCTGAAGACCTCTCCGCCCACTCCGCCCGGGGCCAGTTCACCGGCGGTTGGCAGGGTGGCGAACAGGTGCAGGGCTACCTTGAGGAAGACGGCATCCCGGCCAACTCCACCACGGAAACCTTCGCGGCCATCCGCGTGGATATCCACACCCGGCGCTGGGCCGGCGTGCCGTTCTACCTGCGCGCGGGCAAGCGCCTGGGCCGCCGCGTCACCGAGATCGCGGTGGTGTTCAAGCGCGCCCCCAACCTGCTGTTCCGGGACCACAGCGAGGATGATTTCGGCCAGAACGCCGTGGTGATCCGGGTCCAGCCGGATGAGGGCGTCACCATCCGTTTCGGTTCCAAGGTCCCCGGCACGCAGATGGAAGTCCGCGACGTGACCATGGACTTCGGGTACGGCCACTCGTTCACGGAGTCCAGCCCCGAAGCGTACGAGCGGCTCATCCTGGATGTGCTGCTGGGCGAGCCGCCGCTGTTCCCGCGGCATGAAGAGGTGGAGCTGTCCTGGAAGATCCTCGACCCGTTCGAGGAGTACTGGGCACAGCTGAACGAACAGCCCGAGCCGTACGCGCCCGGTTCCTGGGGGCCGGCCTCCGCTGACGAACTGCTGGCACGCGACGGACGAACCTGGAGAAGGCCATGATTGTAGACCTGCCGGACACCACTACCTCGAAGGTTTCCAAGAAGATCATGGCCCTGCGCGAGCAGGGCGGTGTGATCGCTCTGGGCCGTGTCCTGACGCTGGTGGTGGTCACCAAATCGGGCCAGGAAGAAGACGCCATCGAGGCCGCCAATGAGGCCAGCCGGGAACACCCCTGCCGGATCATCGTCCTCGCCGACGCAGGCAAGGAGCACCCGGACCGCCTCGACGCGCAAATCCGGGTGGGCGGCGACGCGGGAGCCTCCGAGGTCATTGTCCTGCGCGGCTATGGCGAGCTCGCGCACGAGAGCGAGTCGCTGGTCGCAGCGCTGCTCCTGCCGGATGCGCCCATCGTCGCCTGGTGGCCGCACGGCGCTCCGGAAAACGCGTGCGAAACCTCGATCGGGCGGATCGCGCACCGCCGCATCACCGATTCCGCCAATGAAGCGGACCCGCACGCGGCACTGGAGAACATCCGGAGCACCTACAAGGCCGGCGACACCGACCTGGCGTGGACCCGCCTGACCAACTGGCGGATCCAGCTGGCAGCAGTCCTGGACCAGGTGGACTCCTCCCCCGTGACCGCCGTCGCAGTGGAGGGTGCCTCAGATTCGCCGAGCACCATCCTGCTGGCTGCATGGCTCACGCTAACCCTGGACGCCCCCGTCACCATCGTGGCGGACCCGGCAGGGACGGGCATCCGCCGGGTGCGGCTCACACGCCCCGGCGGTGACGTGCAGCTTTTCCGTCCGGGTCTTTCCGTGGCGGAACTGACCCAGCCGGGCCAGCCCGCGCAGCGGATTTCGCTGCCACGGCGCAGCCTCCGCGACTGCCTTGCGGAGGAACTCCGCCGTCTCGACCCGGACGAAGTGTTCGGCGAAGTGATTACTATTGGACTGCCACGTACCAATCTAAGGAGCGTCCGACCCAGTGAGCGTTGAGCCACGAGTAAGCATCCATCCTGATTCGTCCGTCCTGATGGCGGCCATTGCGGCCCGCCTGATCACAAAGCTTGTCGATGTTCAGGACAAACATGGCGAGGCCACCGTGGTCCTGACTGGAGGTACTGTCGGCATCGGCACGCTGAAGGCTGTTGCCGATTCCCCGGCGGCGCCGGCCGTGGACTGGTCGAAGGTCAATTTCTGGTGGGGCGACGAGCGGTTCGTCGCTGCCGGCGACCCCGACCGCAACACCAAGCAGGCGTTTGATGCCCTGTTGTCGCACATTCCGGTGGACCCGGAGCGCGTGCACCAGCCGGGATCATCCGATGACTTTGCCACGCCCGAGGAAGCTGCGGCGGACTACGCCCGCCAGCTGCGCGACGCGGCCGCCGCCGAGCACGCAGCAGACATGTCGGACGACAGGCCTGAGAACCCGGGCGCACTGCCCAGACTCGATGTGGTCCTGCTGGGCGTGGGTCCTGATGCGCACATCGCCTCGCTCTTCCCGGAGCAGGGCGGCATCCGCGAGAAGGAACTCACGGTGGTGGGTGTGCGCAACTCCCCGAAGCCGCCGCCCCTGCGCGTATCGCTGACGCTGCCCACGATCAATACGGCTGCCGAAGTCTGGATGGTGGTGGCCGGCGAGGACAAGGCCGGTGCCGTGGGCCTCGCCCTGGCGGGTGCCAATCCTGTTCAGGTGCCGGCGGCTGGTCCGCGCGGAACCTCGAGGACACTGTGGCTCATCGACGAGAATGCTGCTTCACGTGTCCCCGAGCAGCTCGTCCGGAAGGACGCCGCGGGCGCGTAAGCGCTCCAGCGCTCCGGCCAGGACAGCCTCGGCGTCCTCGCCGGAGCGCCGCTCTTTAACGTATTCCAGGTGCGTCTTGTATCCCTCTTCGGTGGTACTGTGCGCTTCCGGCGGCAGGCCGTCCCTGGTGGCCGCTCCCCCGCAGCGCCGGCACTCCCACTCCGCAGGAATCTGGTCCTCCGGCAGTTCGCAGAAAACGGGCTGGGTGAGGTGGCCGCTGGCGCATGTATAGGTCACCCGCATCCTCGGGACGGACTTGCCGGGATCCCCGTTCTCCAGGCTTGAACCCGTACCTTCGGTGACGCCGGCCCTGGTACCACGGAAACCGGAAGACGGATGTAGCATCGGGTTCTCCTGCCTCGTTAAACAAAACTGTGGCTGTCGGTATCCGACAGCCACAGTTTAGTTGGCTTCGCCGTGCGGCGGCAGGGGCAGCACGGTCACTCTCCGGTGCACCCGGCGATTATGAATCGCCGGCACCCGCGAAGCGCATCATCAGGCCAAGCGCGATGATGACCAGGCCCCAGGTGACGCCTAAGATGACCGTGAACCTGTTCAGGTTCCGCTCGGCTACTCCGGAGGAGCTCAGTCCGGAGCTCATGCCGCCGCCGAACATGTCCGAGAGTCCCCCGCCCCGTCCCTTGTGCAGGAGGATGAGCAGCGTCAGCAGCAGGCTGGTGATGCCCAGGAGGATCTGGAGGATAACTTGAAGAACGTCCACGACGGCCTTTCAGGAGTTGGAATGCGGGAGCGCGTACAGGGTCCGGACTAGTCCGTGACCAGGTGGCTCTCGAACCTGACAATATTAGCAAACTCGGCAGGGTCAAGGCTGGCACCGCCCACGAGCAGTCCGTCCACGTCGCGCTCCCGGAGGATGGCGGCGGCGTTGGCCGCCTTGACCGAGCCGCCGTACAGCAGGCGGGTCCTGGCAGCGACGTCGGCGCCGAAAGCGGATTCCAGTTCGGCGCGGATGGCTGCGCACATTTCCTGGGCGTCTTCCGGCCCGGCGACCTCACCGGTGCCAATGGCCCAGACAGGTTCGTAGGCGACCACGAGTTCGGCCGCCTGGTCATTGCTGAGGCCCGCAACGCCGGCGCGGAGCTGGTCCAGGGTGTGCTCGACGTGGGTGCCTGCCTGGCGGATTTCCAGGCCTTCGCCGACGCAGAGCACGGGCGTGACACCGTGGCGGAAAGCAGCCTTCACTTTGGCGTTGAGGACCTCGTCCGTTTCCTGGTGGATGGTGCGGCGTTCGCTGTGGCCCACCAGCACATAGCTGCAGCCGAGCTTTGCAAGGAACTGGCCGGAGATGTCGCCGGTATAAGCGCCGGAATCGAACTGGGACAGGTCCTGGCCGCCATAGGCGATGTCCAGGTCGTCGCCCTGCACCAGGGTCTGTACGCCGCGGAGGTCGGTGAACGGCGGGAACACCGCCACCTCGACCCGGCTGTAGTCGTGCTTGGCGTCAGACAGTGTCCAGGCGAGTTTCTGCAGCAGCGTGATGCCCTGGACGTGGTCCATGTTCATTTTCCAGTTGCCTGCGATGAAGGGCTTGCGGTCGAAGGCGCCGTTGGTTGACGTAGTCACGTTTGCTCCATAAAGGTCTTGGGTATGGGACCGGCCGGCAGGCTGCGGGGCAACCTGCCGGCCGAAAGGGTATTACAGTCCCGGCATGTTGTGCCGGGCGGACGGCTGCCGGACAGTCGTTAGCGGTCCAGGACGCTCAGTCCCGGCAGTTCCTTGCCCTCAAGGTATTCCAGGCTGGCCCCGCCTCCGGTGGAGATGTGGCCGAACTGGTCATCGGCGAAACCGAGGGTGCGCACGGCCGCAGCAGAGTCACCGCCGCCGACAACCGTGAACGCACCGGTTTCGGTCAGGGCCTGGGCGATGGCCCGGGTCCCGTGGGCGAAGGCTTCGAATTCGAAGACGCCCATCGGTCCGTTCCAGAACACAGTCTTGGCGCCCTTGATCCGCTCTGCGAAGGCGGCAGCGGAATCCGGACCGATGTCGAGGCCAATGCCGCTTGCTCCGAAGCTGCTGGATTCGATGGCGTCAGCGGCTACGGTCTCGTGGGCGGCGTCGGCTGCGAATTTCTCCGCCACCACAACGTCCGTGGGCACCACGAACTCAGTGCCGGCGTCCGCTGCGCGCTTGAGGTAGTCCTGAACCACGGGGATCTGGTCTTCCTCGAGCAGGCTCGAGGCAACCTTGTGCCCGGCGGCCGCGAGGAACGTGAACAACATGCCCCCGCCCACCAGGATGGTGTCGGCCTTGCCGATCAGGTTGTCAATGACAGCCAGCTTGTCTGAAACCTTCGAACCTCCCAGAAGTACCACGTAGGGGCGCTGGGTGTCGGCGGTGAGCTTGCGCAGCACCTCGACCTCGGTGTGGACCAGGTCGCCCAGGTACGACGGAAGCCGGGTGGCGACGTCGTACACGGATGCGTGCTTGCGGTGCACCGCACCGAAGGCATCGTCCACGAACGCGCCGTTGTCACCGGTGAGTGCAACGAGCTCATCGGCGAAGGCGCCGCGCTCGGCGTCATCCTTGCTGGTTTCGCGGGCGTCGAAGCGCACGTTTTCCAGCACGAGGGCTTCGCCGTCCTGCAGCGCTGCCGCAGCTTCCCGGGCCGAGCTGCCCACCGTGTCACCGGCGAGGGTGGCCTTGAAGCCGGCCAGCTCCGCCAGGCGCGCCACGGCCGGCTTGAGGGAGTACTTTTCATCAGGCTCGCCCTTGGGGCGGCCGAGGTGAGCTGTTACCAGCACGCGGGCACCGGCGTCCGTGAGCTTTGACAGCACTGGAAGGGAGGCCTTGATACGGCCGTCGTCAGTGACTGTAGAGCCGTCGAGCGGCACATTCAGGTCACTTCGAACCAGAATGTACCGCCCGCGGACACCTTCAGCGAGTAGTTCGTTGAGGGTGTGAGATGTCATGTGTCTAACCCTAGCCCAGCTTGGATGCGACGAGCTCCGTGAGGTCAACGAGGCGGTTGGAGTAGCCCCATTCGTTGTCATACCAGGAAACAACCTTGACCTGGTTGCCGATCACCTTGGTCAGGCCGGAGTCGAAAATCGAGGACGCGGGGTCGCCCACGATGTCCGACGAGACGATCGGCTCGTCGGTGTAGGTCAGGAAACCCTGCAGTTCCTCAGACTCAGCGGCGCGCTTGAGCGCGGCGTTGACTTCCTCGACGGTGGTCTCGCGGGACACGGTGACGGTGAGGTCCGTGGCGGAGCCGGTGGGTACGGGAACGCGGATGGCGTAGCCGTCCAGCTTGCCCTTCAGCTCCGGCAGGACCAGCCCGATGGCCTTGGCTGCACCCGTGGAGGTGGGGACCATGTTGATGGCTGCGGCCCGTGCGCGGCGGAGGTCGTTGTGCGGGCCGTCCTGGAGGTTCTGGTCCGCAGTGTAGGCGTGCACAGTGGTCATCAGGCCACGCTCGATGCCGAACTCATCATTCACTACCTTGGCCAGGGGGCCCAGGCAGTTGGTGGTGCAGGAGGCGTTGGAGATGATGTGGTGGGTGGCGTTGTCGTACAGGTTGTGGTTCACGCCCATGACGATGGTGATGTCTTCATCCGAGGCCGGGGCAGAGATGAGGACCTTCTTGGCGCCGGCGTCGATGTGCTTCTGCGCAGCGGCGGCCTTGGTGAAGAAGCCGGTTGACTCAATGACGATGTCGACACCCAACTCGCCCCAGGGCAGGTTGGCGGGATCGCGCTCGGCGAGGACCTTGATGACATTGCCATTGACGACGATGTTGCCGTCCTTGACCTCGATGGTTTCCTTCAGGCGGCCGCCCACGGAGTCGTACTTGAAGAGGTGCGCGAGGGCTTCGGGGCTGGTGAGGTCGTTGACGGCAACGATCTCCAGGTCTGCGCCCTGTGCGAGTGCTGCGCGGAAGTAGTTGCGGCCAATGCGGCCAAAGCCGTTGATACCAATACGGGTCGTCACTTTTTCAGTCTCCTTGGTGCTTTCGGGAAGCACTACTAGTTGAGCGGGCCAGAAAGCCTACTAACAGATCCCGCACGTCATTGGGCAGAGATGATTTACATACCGGAGGACGACCAGCCTCATTGCTGAAGGCTGACCGCCTTCCGTGACCCATCTTACGTTTAACCGGGTCCGCCCCCGCAACTGCGGGGGCGGACGGTCCACATCGCGGCCCTTTTAAGTCCGAATGTGAAGTTTGTTACACGAATGTGTAGCCGGGGTCACTACGGGAGGGTAATGAGCCCCGTGGCGTTGGCGCGTGCTGCATCGAAGCGCTTGGCGACATCTGCCCAGTTGACGATGTTCCAGAAGGCCTTGACGTAGTCAGCTTTGACGTTCACGTAATCCAGGTAGAAGGCGTGCTCCCACATGTCCAGCATGAGCAGCGGGGTGGTGCCCAGCGCGACGTTGCCCTGCTGATCATAAAGCTGCTCGATGACGAGGTTGCCGCCGATGGGCTCGTAGGCCAGGAAGCCCCAGCCGGAACCCTGCAGGCCGAGGGCCGCGGCGGAGAACTGGGCGCGGAAGGCGTCGAAGGAACCGAAGGCGTCATCGATGGCTGCGGCAAGTTCACCTTCGGGCTTGTCGCCGCCGTCCGGGGAGAGGTTGTTCCAGAACACGGAGTGGTTCACGTGGCCGCCGGTGTGGAAGGCCAGGTCCTTTGAGAGGCGGTTGATGTTAGCGAAGTCGCCCTTCTCGCGCGCTTCTGCCAGCTGGGCCAAGGCGTTGTTGGCGCCCGTGACGTAAGCGGCGTGGTGCTTGCTGTGGTGCAGCTCCATGATCCGCGCGGAGATGTGCGGTTCGAGGGCGGCGTAGTCGTAGCTGAGTTCGGGCAAAACGTACTCGGTCACAAAATCCTCCAATATCGTGGACCTCCCGGTCCTTCTGGTGTCTCTCGGATTGTGCATCCGGACGTCAGGCGCCCGGAATTATTTCGATTCTATGGGCCTGCTACTCGTCCAGCATTTCCGGCGTCACATTGGCGTCCGTGCCGGGAATTCCCAGGTCGATGGCGCGTTTGTCCGCCATGGCCAGCAGCCGGCGGATCCGTCCGGCGATGGCGTCCTTGGTCATCACCGGATCCGCGAGGCGGCCCAGTTCGTCCAGGCTGGCCTGTTTATGCGCCACGCGCAGCTCGCCAGCGTACTTCAGGTGGTCCGGGACGTCGTCGCCAAGGATTTCCAACGCACGCTCCACCCGTGCTCCGGCCGCAACGGCTGCCTGGGCGGAGCGGCGGAGGTTGGCGTCGTCGAAGTTCGCCAGGCGGTTGGCTGTCGCGCGGACCTCCTTGCGCATGCGGCGTTCCTCCCACACCATCAGCGCGTCATGGGCGCCCATCCGGGTCAGCAGGGCGGCAATCGTGTCCCCGTCACGGATGACCACGCGGTCCACGCCCCTGACCTCCCGGGCCTTGGCCTGGATGTCCAGTCGGCGGGCGGCGCCCACGAGTGCAAGTGCAGACTCCGGGCCAGGGCAGGTGACTTCCAAAGAGGATGAGCGGCCGGGCTCCGTGAGGGAGCCGTGCGCCAGGAAGGCGCCTCGCCACACCGCTTCGGCGTCCGCAGCTGATCCGTTGACGACGGCGGACGGCAGCCCCCGCACGGGGCGTCCCCTGCCGTCGAGCAGGCCGGTCTGCCGGGCCAGCGCCTCGCCGTCGCGCACCACGCGGACCACGTAGCGGCTGGCGCGGCGCAGGCCGCCGGCTGACACCACGATGATTTCGCTCTGATGCCCGTAGACCTCGGCGATGGCGGCGCGGAGCCGGCGGGCTGTGGATGCCAGGTCCACTTCCGCCTCGATGACGATCCGGCCGGAGATGATGTGGAGGCCGCCGGCGAACCGGAGCATGGCGGAGACCTCGGCCTTGCGGACGGAGGATTTCTTGATGTCCAGCCGGGACAGTTCTTCCTTGACTGATGCTGTCAGTGCCATGGCACCTTCCTAACTGTTCCCGAATATGTCCTGGTACGCCGTGGCCAGACGCAGGGGGTCATGGACGGGCCGGCGACCCGACGCCCCTACTTTACCCAAGACAACCTCTGCGCCGATCATCTCCGCCGCCCGTTCGAACTCCACCCGGTCCGGCACCGAGGCGGGGTCGGCCAGCACCACGTCCACGCTGAAGCCGGGAGCGTACCGGCGGAGCGCGTGCAGGTGGTCCGCCGCGGACATCCCCATGGTTTCCCTGGTGTCCGTGGCCAGGTTCATCGTCAGGCAGCGTTTGGCCGCCGTGCTGCAGAGCGCCTCGCGCATCTCGGGCAGCAGCAGGTGCGGGAGGACCGAGGTGTACCAGGACCCCGGGCCCAGGATGACCCAGTCCGCAAGTTCAATGGCGCTCAGGGCCTCGACGCAGGCGGGCGCATTCTCGGGAAGCAGCCTGACGTGCTCCAGCGATCCGGCCACCGCGCACTTGGCCTGGCCACGGACCGTCTCCAGGGCAGTGGTGCCGTCCGGGGCGGTGACGCGCGCCTCTCCCTCGATGGTCAGGGGAACAGTGGACATCGGCAGGACCTGGCCCCGGGCTCCGAGCAGCGCACCGGCCCACTTGAGCCCGCCCACCGCATCGCCCAGCAGTTCCCACAAGGTCACGATCAGCAGGTTTCCCATGGCGTGCTCGTCCAGCGATCCGCCCGGGCCCTTGCCCGGCTGGAACCGGTGCTGCATGACGTCGCGCCAGGTGCGGCCCCAGTCGGTGTCGTCGCACAGGGCGGACAGCGCCATCCGGAGATCCCCCGGCGGGAGGACACCGTACTCCTCGCGCAGGCGCCCGGAAGAACCGCCGTCGTCCGCTACCGTGACGATGGCCGTCAGCTCTGAGGTGAGCAGGCGCAGCGCCGAAAGGGAGGCCGACAGGCCATGGCCGCCGCCAAGCGCCACAACGTTGGGCCCCTTGTCCTGCTGGCTGGCGACGCCGGCGGCCGGAGCCGGCACCAGGGGCAGGGCTCCGGTAAACAGCCCCATTATTCCCGGCCCAGGTCCCGGTGCGTGGTGGTCACGGTGACCCGGGGAAACTGTGCCAGCTTCTTCGAAATCTCCATGGCTACCGCCACGGAGCGGTGTTTGCCGCCGGTGCAGCCGACCGCGATGGTGGCGTAATGCTTATTCTCCCTGCGGTAGCCGTCCAGCACCGGCTCCAGCGCCATCACATAGCGGTCAACGAAGCTCTTGACGCCCTCAGCATCAAGGACGTAATCGCTGACATCCTTGTCCAGGCCGGTGTGGGGACGCAGCTGCGGCACCCAGTGCGGGTTGGGAATGAAGCGGACGTCCGCCACGTAGTTGGCGTCCACGGGCAATCCGTACTTGAAACCGAAGCTCATGACGTTGATGCGCAGCGCAACGGGGCCGGACTCGCTGAACAGTTCGGTGATGGCGGTCGCCAGGCCATGGACGTTGTAGCTGGAGGTGTCAATGACGACGTCGGAGCTGTCGCGGAGTTCCTGGAGCAGCTCGCGTTCGGCGGCAATTCCGTCCAGGATCCTGCCGCCGCCCTGCAGCGGGTGCGGCCGGCGGCCCTGCTCGAAGCGGCGGACCAGCACATTGTCGCTGGCATCCAGGAAGAGCACGCGGAACGTGATGCCGCTGGCCTCCAGCGCGCCCAGGGCAGCCCGGATGTCGGCGAACAGGCCCTTGCTGCGCACGTCCACCACCACCGCAAGCCGCGGGATTGACTGGGGCGCGTGGGAAACGAGTTCGGCGAGGGTGCCGAGCATCTGCGGGGGCAGGTTTTCCACGACGTACCAGCCGTGGTCCTCCAGGGCATCCGCTGCGGTGCTCCGGCCTGCCCCGGACATCCCGGTGACCACCAGCAGCTCCGCCTCCAGCGGCTTGACGGGTTCCATCCCGTCCCGCCCTGCGCCGGATTCCGCCGTTGTGCCTGCCATCAAGTCCCCGATTCCGTTCGTTGTACTGGCGGTGGGCCGCACCGGCGGTCCCCGTCCTTTACCCTAGCTAAGTTTCGATGATTTCGCCGGTGGTCATGTTGATGGCGGGCGCGGCCGGAGCCTCCATGTCTGAGGCCGCGAAGTGGCTGACGATCGCTCCCGCCAGCGCCGGGCCGATCCCCTTGGCCATGGCGAGCTCCTCGGCCGAAGCAGCCTTGACGCCCTTGACGGATCCAAAGTGCGCCAGGAGGGCCTTGCGTTTGGCTGCGCCGAGCCCGGGCACGCTGTCCAGCGCGGACACGGTCATGGCCTTGCCCCGCTTCTGCCGGTGGAACGAGATGGCGAACCGGTGGGCTTCGTCGCGGATGCGCTGGAGGAGGTAGAGCCCCTGGGAGGACCGGGGCAGGATGACCGGGAAGTCGCTGTCCGGCAGCCATACTTCTTCCAGCCGTTTGGCCAGTCCCACCACGTAGACGTCGTCGATGCCCAGGTCAGCCAGGGCCCGGGCGGCAGCGTTCACCTGCGGCTTGCCGCCATCCACCACCACCAGGTTGGGCGGGTAGGCGAACTTTGCCTTGGGGGCGGGAGTGGTGGTGTCCAGCGCGGCACCGGTCGCCCCGGGTGACGCCTCCCCGGCTTCAGCAGCCGACCCGTCCACCTGGGCGGTCTTGTCCTGCAGGTAGTGCCGGAACCGGCGCGTCAGGACGTCCCGCATGGCGGCGGTGTCATCAGCGGCGGCAGCCCCTGAGATGGAGAATTTGCGGTAGTCCGCCTTTTTGGGGAGCCCGTCCTCCACCACCACCATGGACGCCACCACGTTGGTTCCCTGCACATGCGAGACGTCGAAGCACTCGATCCGGAGGAGGGCCACCGGCAGGTCCAGGGCCTCCTGGAGCTCCTGCAGCGCCTGCGACCTGACCGTGAGGTCGCCCGCACGGCGCGTCTTGTGCAGCTTCAGGGCATGTTCGGCGTTTTCCCGGACAGTCCCCATCAACGTTGCCTTGTCGCCACGGCGGGGCACCCGGATGTCCACTTTCGCACCGCGCAGCCCGCCGAGCCAGCGGGCCAGTTCTTCGGCGTTGCTTGGTTCTACGGGGACCAGGACCTCGCGGGGGAGCCGGCCCTCCGTGCCGCCGTCTTCGCCGTAGACCTGCTGGAGCAGGTGCTCCACCAGGTCCGGTGTGCTGGAGTCCTCAACCTTTTCCACCACCCAGCCGCGCTGGCCGCGGACCCGGCCGCCACGGACATGGAACACCTGCACGGCAGCCTCAAGCTCGTCCTCGTGCAGGGCAAAGATGTCCGCGTCCGTATCCTCGGCGAGCACCACGGCGTTGCGTTCGAACACCTTCCGCATGGCGGTGATGTCGTCACGGATCCGCGCGGCGCTTTCATAGTCAAGCCTCGCCACCGCCTCGCCCATCTGTTTTTCCAGCTTGGCAATGAACCTCTTTGCCTCGCCGCCCATGAAGGCGCAAAAGTCGTCGGCCAGGGCCCGGTGGTCCTCCGGCGAAATGCGTCCCACGCACGGCGCCGAGCACTTGTCGATGTAACCCAGCAGACAGGGGCGGCCACTGGCCTCGGCCCGCTTGAAGACACCGGCGCTGCAGCTCCGGACCGGGAAGACCCGTAGGAGCGTGTCCATGGTTTCCCGGATCGCCCCGGCAGTGTAGGGACCGAAGTACCGCGTCCCCTTGCGGCGGTCGCCGCGCATCACCTGGACGCGGGGGTACTTCTCGCCCATGGTCACGGCGAGATAGGGGTACGTTTTGTCGTCCCGGAACACCACATTGAAGCGTGGCTTGAATTCCTTGATCCAGGTGTATTCCAGCTGCAGCGATTCGAGCTCGCTGCCCACCACGGTCCACTCCACGCTGCTGGCGGCATGCACCATGGCGTGGGTCTTGGGCATCAGGCCTGCGGGGTTGGCGAAGTAGGAGTTCAGCCGCGACCGGAGGCTCTTGGCCTTACCCACGTAAATGACGCGGCCGTGCGGGTCCCGGAACCGATACACCCCCGGGTTGGTGGGAATTTCACCGGTCCGGGGACGGTAACTTGCTGGATTTGCCACTTATCCATTCTACTGAGCCGGCCAGCGGCGCCCGGCCGGCGTTCGCAGTTGGCCTACTCCGCGGTCTTGCTCTGGTTGTAGCTGGTGGACCGTTCCTGGCCGCTGAGGGCAGCGATGGCATCCATGATCCGGTCCGTTACTTCGCGGCGTGCCGGCAGCGAATGGTCCGGGCCGGTCTTGTCGAAGTAGAGCGGCTCTCCCACCTTCATGGTGAAGTGCTGCGGGCGGACGCCTTTCTCGCCCGCGCGCTGGAGTTTTTCGGTACCGATCAGTCCGACCGGAACCACTGGGGCGCCGGTGGTCAGCGCCAGCCAGCCAACGCCGGTCCGGCCGCGGTAGAGGATGCCGTCCCGGGAGCGGGTCCCTTCCGGATAGATTCCGATGCCCTTTCCCGCCTCCAGGATGTCCAGGAGTGTCTTCAGGGCCTGCACGCTGGCGGCCTGCTCCCCACGCTCCACCGGGATGGAACCGACGGACTCAAAGAACGCTTTCATGGCCCTGCCTTTGAGTCCCCCGGTGGTGAAGTACTCGGCCTTGGCAAAGAAGGCAACAGGCCGGGGCATCAGGGCCTGGACTATCACGCTGTCGAAGAAGGAAAGGTGGTTCGGCGCAACGATGAAGGGGCCTTGCGTTGGGACGTTTTCAAGTCCCACAACGGTGGGCCGGCAGGTGCCGGCAATCAGGTTTCGAGTGCTCCAGCGGACGGCATCAAACATTTCCATCGTTGGTCACCTCGCTCATGGCCGCGGTGTGGATGGCGTGAAGCCGGCCAACGGCTTCCAGGAGGGCTGCGGGGGTATCGACGACGGCGACAGCGCCGGCCGCCTCCAGCTCACCTTCGGGCGCAAATCCCCAGGCGACGCCAATGCAGTCGAGTCCATTCGCGACCGCGCCGTCCACGTCCTGGGCACGGTCCCCCACCATGACGGCGTGCTGGGTGTCCAGGCCCCGGAGCGCGGCAGCGATGATAGCCGTCTTACCGACGGGAACGCCTTCGACGGCGGTTTCGTCGTCGGGCGCCCCATGGATGCCACGGAAGAACCCGTCAATCCCGTGCAGGGCCAGCAGCTTGCGGGCCAGGCCCTGGGGTTTCTGGGTGGCGACCGCCAGCGGCCGTCCGGCTGCGGCAAAAGACTCCAGCACATCCCTGATGCCGGGGTAAAGGCGGCTTTGCGCCATTCCGGTGGCGGCGTAGTGGCTGCGGTAGCGGCGCACGACGTCCCCCAGCCTGTCCGCCGGGACTTTGGCGACATTCAACAGCGAGTCACTGAGCTTGGGGCCGATCATGGCCTCCAGCAGTTCCGGCGCAGGTACGGGAAGTCCGGCTTCTGCCAGGGCTGCGGAGATGCCCCCTGTTATCCCACCGGCCGGGTCGACAAGAGTGCCGTCCAGGTCAAAGATCACGGGCACTGTTGTTTGAGTCACCGGGTTAGTTTCTCATGAGAGCACACAAGCCCGAAACTCGCATTCCCGTTAAGGAATATTCGAGTACCGGGCCTGCAGGCTACCCCAGGATTTCGGCGAGGAACCGGGCCGTGTGGCTGGTGGTGGACTTGGCGACCTGCTCCGGAGTCCCGGAAGCCACGATCTGGCCGCCGCCGGACCCGCCGTCCGGGCCAAGGTCCACAATCCAGTCCGCGCTCTTGATGACGTCGAGGTTGTGCTCGATGGTGATGACCGTGTTGCCTTTGTCCACCAGGCCCTGGAGCACCAGGAGGAGCTTGCGGATGTCCTCGAAGTGCAGGCCGGTAGTGGGCTCGTCCAGCACGTAGATGCTGCGGCCGTTGGAACGTTTTTGGAGCTCCGAGGCCAGCTTGACGCGCTGCGCTTCACCGCCGGAGAGCGTGGTGGCGGGCTGGCCCAGGCGCACGTAGCCGAGTCCGACGTCTACCAGCGTCCGGAGATGCCGGGCGATCGGAGTGAACGCAGCGAAAAACTCCGCTGCTTCCTCGATGGGCATGTTGAGGACATCGGCAATGGTCTTGCCCTTGTAGTGCACCTCAAGCGTCTCGCGGTTGTAGCGCGCACCGTGGCACACCTCGCACGGGACGTAGACATCCGGCAGGAAGTTCATCTCGATCTTCAGTGTTCCGTCGCCGGAACAGGCCTCGCAACGGCCGCCCTTGACATTGAACGAAAAGCGGCCGGGAAGGTAGCCCCGCACTTTGGCCTCGGTGGTCTCCGCGAATAGCTTGCGGATGTTGTCGAAGACCCCGGTGTAGGTTGCCGGGTTGGAGCGCGGCGTACGGCCGATGGGGCTCTGGTCCACGTGGACCACCTTGTCGAGGTGTTCCAGCCCCTGGACCGTCTTGTGCCGGCCGGCAACCTGCTTGGCGCCGTTGAGCTTGTTCGCCAGGACCTTATACAGGATTTCGTTGACCAGCGTGGACTTGCCGGAGCCGCTGACGCCGGTCACGGCCGTGAACAGCCCCAGCGGGAACGCGGCATCCACGTTCAGCAAATTGTTTTCCCGGGCGCCGACCACCTTGATCTCGCGCTTCTTGTCGTACTTGCGGCGCTTGGCCGGGACGTCGATTTTCTTGCGTCCGGCAAGGTAATCGCCCGTCAGCGAAGCCTTGTTTTCCAGCAGGGCCGGGTAGGAACCCGAGTGGACCACTTGGCCGCCGTGCTCCCCTGCGCCCGGTCCGATGTCCACAATCCAGTCGGCAACCTGGATGGTGTCCTCGTCATGCTCCACGACGATGAGGGTGTTGCCCATGTCCCGCAGCCGGGTGAGGGTGTCGATGAGGCGGCGGTTGTCCCGCTGGTGGAGCCCGATGGAGGGTTCGTCCAGCACATAGAGCACGCCCACCAGGCCGGATCCGATCTGGGTGGCAAGCCGGATCCGCTGGGCTTCGCCGCCGGACAGGGTGGCCGAGGGCCGCTCCAGGTTAAGGTATTCGAGTCCTACGTCCAGGAGGAAGGTGAGACGGGCCTGGATCTCCTTGAGGACCTGGTGCGCGATCTGGGCCTCGCGGCCCGTCAGTACAAGATTGTTCAGGAAGGCTGCGCAGTCCCGCATGGGAAGCGCGGCCACCTCGGCGATGGACTTGCCGTTGATCAGGACCGAGAGTGACGCCGGGTTCAGCCTGGCGCCGTTGCATGCGGGGCACGGAACCTGCCGCATGAATTCCTCGTAGCGGTCACGGGCCCAGTCCGAGTCCGTTTCGCCGTGCTTGCGGTGCACGTACTGGATGGCGCCTTCAAACCCGGTGCTGTATTTGCGTTCGCGGCCGAAGCGGTTCCGGTACTGCACCACCACTTTATGGTCCTTGCCGTGCAGGACGGTCTGGCGGACGTCCCTGCCCAGCTGTTCCCACGGGGTGTCCATGGAGAAGCCCAATTCGGAGGCCAGCCCTTCGAGGAGCCGGTTCCAGTATTCCGTGGTGGCAGTGCCGAGCGACCAGGGCGCGATGGCACCTTCGGACAGCGACAGCTCGGGGTTGGGAACGATGAGTTCCTCGTCGACTTCCAGTCGCGTTCCGATGCCGCTGCAGGCTGCGCAGGCACCGAAGGGGTTGTTGAACGAAAATGACCGGGGTTCGATCTCGTCGATCGCGAGGGGATGCTCGTTAGGACATGCCAGGTTTTCGGAGAAGGCCCTGATCTTGCCCGCGGCGTCCGCTTCCAGGTCGACGAAGTCCGCCAGTACGCGCCCTTCGGCCAGTCCCAGAGCCGTCTCAATCGAGTCCGTCAGGCGCTGCCTGATGCCTTCCTTCACCACGAGCCGGTCAACCACTACTTCGATGGTGTGCTTGAACTGCTTGCCCAGCTTGGGCGGGTCGCTGAGCTGGATGAGGTCGCCGTCCACCCGGGCGCGCGAGTAGCCCTTGGCCGTCAGTTCCTTGAACAGGTCCACGAACTCGCCCTTGCGGCCCCGGACGACGGGCGCGAGGACCTGGAAGCGGGTTCCTTCGTCCAGCTCCAGGAGCTGGTCCACAATCTGCTGGGGAGTCTGCTTGGTGACCGGCTCACCGCACTCGGGGCAGTGCGGACGCCCCACGCGGGCCCAAAGCAGGCGCATGTAGTCGTAAATTTCGGTTATGGTTCCCACCGTGGACCGGGGGTTTTTGCTGGTGGACTTCTGGTCGATGGAGACTGCCGGGGACAGGCCCTCGATGAAGTCAACGTCGGGTTTGTCCACCTGTCCCAGGAACTGGCGTGCATAAGCGGAGAGTGATTCCACGTAGCGGCGCTGGCCCTCGGCGAAGATGGTGTCGAAAGCCAGGGAGGACTTGCCGGAACCGGACAGCCCGGTGAAGACGATCATGGCGTCGCGGGGCAGGTCAAGGTCCACGTTCCGGAGGTTGTGTTCGCGTGCTCCCTTGACCACCAGCCGGGACAGGTCCGGGCGGTGCGGTACAACATCCGATCCGGCGGAAAGAACGGAAGGGGCGGCGGTTTCTTCAGCTAGGGCTTTAGGCACCCCACTATGCTAATCGAAAATTTCTTCGAACCTCCACGCAGGACAACCTCACGTCCCTACTGGCCGGCGTCGTACGCCGCGGCCAGCAGCTGGACTGCCTCCGCGAAGGTGGCGCCCTGCGCCCTGGCAGCTGCTGCATAGTCGGCGGCGGCCGCGGACAGCCCACCCAGCCGCTCGTCCCGCGGGCAGACGACGGTGCCGTTCCGGCCGCGCGTGGCCACGACCCCCGCTGCTTCCAGTTCCTTGTAGGCCCGGGCCACGGTATGCGGGGCGACCTCCAGTTCCTCCGCCAGCGCCCGCACCGCCGGCAGCCGGGTCCCGGGCGGCAGAGTGCCCCTGTCCACCAGCTGGATGAGCTGCAGGCGCAGCTGCTCAAACAGCGCCACGGTACTGGTGGGATTGGGCCGCCATGATCCCGGAAAATCCTGGGCGGCGGTCCTGGCGGCGTTCACGATCCGGCCTCCAGCGCTACCGCGCGGTCCTTCCGAGATGTGAACTGCGCGTTGTAGAGCCTGGTGTAATAGCCGTTGGCCGCGAGGAGTCCCTGGTGGGTTCCCTGCTCAACGATGCGTCCGTGGTCCATGACCAGAATTAGATCAGCGTTGCGGACCGTGGACAAACGGTGCGCGATGACCAGGCTGGTCCTGCCGTGGAGCAGCCGTTCCATCGCCTGCCTGATCAGGAGCTCGGTGCGGGAGTCGACCGAGCTTGTTGCCTCGTCCAGGACCAGGATGTCGCGCCTGGCCAGCTGGGCCCGGGCAATGCTGATCAACTGCCGCTGGCCCTCGCTCAGGGGGTCGCCGCCGTTCTCGAGCACGGTGGCATAGCCGTCCGGCAGGGAGCGCACGAAGCGGTCCACATGGCTGGCTTCGGCGGCCGCCATGATGGCCTCTTCCGGCGCCTCCGGATTCCCGTACGCGATATTGTCGCGGATGGTCCCGCCGAACAGCCACGTGTCCTGGAGGACCACGGCGAACCTGGCCCGAAGCCTGTCCCTCGCAATCGCGCCCAACTCCACCCCGCCGAGGGTGATGCGGCCGGAGTCCGGCTCACAGAAGCGCAGCAGGAGGTTCACCACCGTGGACTTGCCCGCACCGGTATGGCCCACAATTGCTACGCTCTGTCCGGGCTCTGCCGTGAAGGAGAGGTTGGCTACAGCGGGACCTGCGCCCGCATAGGCAAATGTTACGTCCTCGAACACGATGCGCCCGTCTGCCGGAACGGCTTCGTCGCCTTGGCGCTCGCCCGGATCTTCGCCGGCGTCGAGGAGGGCAAACACCCGCGCCGCGGATGCCACGCAGGACTGGATCAGGCTCAGCATGCCGCCAATCTGGCCCACAGGCTGGGTAAAGAGCCGGCTGAACTGGATGAAAGCCTGGATGCCGCCGATGGTCATGGCGCCTGCCATAACCTGGAAAGCACCCACCACGGCCACGGCTATGTAGTTCAGGTTGGACACCAGCGCCATGAGGGGCTGGACCATTCCGGCGGAGAACTGCGCCCGCGCGGCCGCCCATTCCAGCCGGTCGTTGCTGCGGGCGAAAACCCCTGCTGCCCGCCCCTGCTGCCCAAACGCCTTGATGACCTCGTGGCCGGTGATGAATTCCTCAACGTGCGAGTTGAGCTCTCCGGTTTCCTTCCACTGCCTCGCGTAGTTGGCCTGGGACCTACGCGTCACCAGGACAGTGATGAGGGTGGACACAGGCACCGTAGCCAGGGCGATAACCGCGAGGAGCGGTGAAATCCACAGCATCATCGCCAGCGAACCGCTGAGCATGAGCACGGACATAATGAGTTGGGTCAGCAGCTGGTTCAGCGCCTGGGCGATGTTGTCCACGTCGTTGGTGGCCCTGCTGAGCACATCCCCCCGGGACGTTCCCTGGAAGTACGTGGACGGGAGGCGGTGCAGCTTCTCTTCCAGGGCGCCGCGGAGTCCGTGCATGAGGCCCTGGACGGACCTGGCCGTCAGGACACCCTGGACCCAGTTGAACAGCGACGCCAGGATATACATCGACGCCACGAGGACCAGCAGCAGCCCCAGCCGCCCCTCATCGAGGCCGACCCGCAGTACACCGGCCACCACGACGTCGGTGGCGTCGCCCAGGTATTTCGGTGCTGCGACGTTCAGGCCGGAGAACACACAGGTGGCAATCACTGCCCCAACCATGTAGCGGCGGTATGGCGCCAGCAGCCCCAGGAGCCTTCCGGCGGTGGCCCAAAAGGCAGCGTCCGTGTCCGGGGTGGCAGTTTCCCTGGGTGGCCGTCGCTTCACTGCTGGCCGCCCAGCGCGAGTTGCGAGTCCGCGATCTCGCGGTATGTGGACGACATCTGCAGCAACTCCGCGTGGGTACCCTGGGCGACGATGCGCCCGTCGTCGAGCACCAGGATCCTGTCGGCGTTCCGCACTGCCGAAATACGTTCGGCCACCACCACCACGGCCGCGGCAGCAAGTGCCGCGCCGAGCGCATCCCGGAGCCTCGTGTCCGTGTCATAGTCCAACGCGGAAAAGCTGTCATCGAACAGGAACAGGGGCGCAGGGCGCAGCAGCGCACGGGCAACGCAGAGGCGCTGCCGCTGACCGCCGGAGAGATTGGTTCCGCCCTGGCCCACCGGCGTCTCCAGCCCGAGCGGCAGGTGTGCCATGAAACGCATCGTCTGGGCTGTTTCGAGGGCATGCCACAGCTCGCTGTCGGTGGCTCTGGGTGCCGCCATCCTCAGGTTGTCCGCAATGGTGCCGGTAAAGAGGTGGGCGTGCTGGGGAACGAGCGACATGGACGCCCTCAGGGCATCCAGCGGTAGTTCCCTGATGTCCGTTCCGCCCAGTTTGATCCGCCCGTGGGTGGAGTCCAGGAAACGCGGGACCAGGTTCAACAGTGTGGACTTGCCGCTGCCGGTGGAACCAACGATTGCCGTGGTGGTCCCCGGTACCGCAGCGAAACTGATGTCTGCCAGCACGGGTACCTCCGCGCCGGGATACGAAAAGCCCACGTCATGAAATTCCAGGAGACCCTCGGCTGCTGTCGGCGACATCTCGCCGTGCGGCCGGTCCCTGGCCTGCAGCGGGACGTCGCGGACTGAAGATTTTGCAGCCAGCACCGCTTCTATACGCTCGGCGCTGACTGATGCCCGCGGCGCGGACATGAGCACGTACATAGACATCATGATGGCCAGCAGGATCTGCAGGATGTAGGAAATGAAGGCCGTCAGGGCCCCGATGTTCATGTCGCCCGCCTGGATCAGGTGGCCTCCGAACCACACCACGGCAACGGAGGACAGGTTGACCACCAGCATGATGAGCGGCAGCATCCCGGCAACAAGCAGCGCGGACTGCAGGTTGTTCGCCGTGAGGCTGCTGTTGGTCCGGCCGAAACGGCGGATTTCATGGTCCTGGCGGACAAAGGCCCGAATGGCCTGTGCCCCGATGATTTGTTCCCGGAGGATCCCACCCGCCCGGTCCAGCAGCTCCTGCCCCTCGCGGTAAAGCGGGACGAGGCGGCGCACGATCCCGTACATCACCAGCATGAGGACGGGAACAATGACGATGACCACTCCGGACAGGGCCACATCCTGTTGCAGGGCCAGAACGGTTCCGCCCACCCCCATGGCTGGACCGGCCACCAGCATGGTGAAGGCGAGCACAGCGAACGCCTGGAGCTGTTGCGCATCATTGGTAGCCCGCGTGGTGAGGCTGTGGGTGCCGAAGGCAGCGATGTCCTGGCTGGAAAGTGTCTGGATCCGTGCGAAAGTCTCCGCCCGCAGGCGGTGCCCGATCCGCATGGCCACCACGGCAGCGAAGTATCCTGCCCCTATGGCTGCTGCTGCCTGCAGCGCGGCAACGGCGGCCATGACCAGGCCAAGCCGGGAGATGACAGCGGCATTTCCTGCAACGATGCCGTCATCGATGATCGCCGCATTGACCGTAGGCAGCATCAGGTTCGCCGCCGCCTGCACGAGCTGCAGCAGCACGATGGAGGCCACTGGGAGCTTCTGGCCCTCGAGCATCCGCCCCATCAACCCGATCAGCAAGGTGCCTCCACTTGGGTGCGGGGGTCCCGGGGGTGGCCAGGTCGGGCGGTGACACCCTGGCACGGCCGGACCGCTATTGTTGGCCGGATCACGTCTTGCCAGCCGTCACACCACATTACTGCGGCTGTCAAGATCATCCAACGAATGGATCGAACCCATTTTCCGGCCGACGGCAAAGACGCGCCGGAACGGAAACACCGTGCCGTGCCGGGTCGCAGGATACGCGGACCTCAGGGCGGCTGAGTACTCGTCCTCGAACCGGGCCGATTCCTCGGCGGACAGTGCTGCGAGGACAGGGCGAAGCGCAGTTCCCCGCACCCACTGCAGCACTGGATCCGGTCCTGGCAGAACCTGCTGGTAGGTGGTCTCCCAGGCCTCGGCTTCGAACCCCGCGTCAAGGAGGATGCCAAGATAGTCCGCGGCGTTGCCCGCAGAATCCCCTCCCCTCAGCACGCCGTCAAGCCGTGGAGCCCATCCGGCCGACGCCGCCAGTTCACGCATCAGCACGTGGGACGGGGCGTCGAAATTGCCGGGCACCTGGAGTGCGAACCACGATCCGGGAGCCAATTGGGACAGCCAGCGCCGCATCAGGTCCTGGTGACCGGGCACCCACTGCAGCGCAGCGTTGCTGACCACCACGTCCGTTCCGGGCGCGGGCTCCCAAGCGGCAATGTCCCGCAGTTCGAAACGCATTGATGGAAACTGCCTGGACAGCGGCGCTGCACGGTCCAGCATGTCTGCCGACGAGTCCACGCCGACGACGTCCGCCTCCGGCCAGCGTTCCGCCAGCGAGGACGTCAGGTTGCCCGGCCCGCAGCCCAGGTCGACCACCAGCCCTGGCCGCGCGGCCCCGATCCTGGCCGTGAGGTCGAAGAACGGCCGGTCACGGTGCCCGCCGAACTGGACATACTTGGCTGGATCCCATTTCACGGCTGTCTCCACGGTGAGTCGATGCGTCGGCTACCGCGTAGCCTAGCGCGGTCCCGAAAGGATCCGGGGCTGCGGCAGGGCACTAAGCTGGAAACCAATGAAACTCGTTGACCAGCTGCCCCGACCGTCTGCCCCAAACCCGACGGCTGCCGTCGACCCCGACCTGCTGTATACAGGGTTCGTTGAATGGACTGAAAGCCGCGGTATTACGCTCTATCCGGCGCAGGACGAAGCCATTATGGAGCTGGCGACCGGGGCGAACGTCATCCTGGCAACCCCCACGGGATCGGGGAAGTCGCTGGTGGCCACCGCGGCCCACTTCCAGGCCATGGCGCGCGGTGAGCGGAGTTACTATACCGCGCCCATCAAGGCCCTGGTCTCGGAGAAGTTCTTCGCCCTCTGCGAGACCTTCGGGGCAGAAAATGTCGGCATGATCACGGGCGATTCCGGCGTCAACCAGGACGCGCCGATCATCTGCTGCACGGCCGAAATCCTGGCCAATACCGCCCTGAGGGAAGGCGCAGCCGCCAGCCTTGGCACGGTCATCATGGACGAGTTCCACTTCTACTCCGACCCCCAGCGGGGCTGGGCGTGGCAGGTACCGCTCCTGGAACTGCCGCAGGCCCAGTTTCTGCTGATGTCCGCCACCTTGGGCGATGTGAGCCGATTCGAGGAGGGCCTCACGTCGCTGACCGGCCGCGCCACCACCACGGTGAGCTCCGCCGAACGCCCTATTCCGCTGCATTACTACTACCACGAGACCCCCGTCCACGAGACGCTCGAGGAACTGCTCTCCACCCGGCAGGTTCCGGTATATGTGGTGCACTTCAGCCAGGTCGAAGCGATCGACCGCGCTCAAAACCTGATGAGCATCAACGTGTGCACGCGGGAGGAAAAGGACCGGATCGCTGAACTGATCGCGGGCTTCCGGTTCGCCGCAGGTTTCGGCAAAACGCTCAACCGGCTGGTCCGCCACGGTATCGGCGTCCACCATGCCGGGATGCTGCCCAAGTACCGCCGGCTGGTGGAACAGCTCGCGCAGGCAGGGCTGCTGAAGGTCATCTGCGGCACGGACACGCTGGGCGTGGGGATTAACGTGCCCATCCGCACCGTCCTCCTCACAGCACTGAGCAAGTACGACGGCGTACGCACCCGGCTGCTCAACTCCCGTGAGTTCCACCAGATTGCGGGCCGGGCCGGCCGGGCGGGCTACGACACCGCCGGGACCGTGGTGGTCCAGGCGCCGGAGCACGTCACCGAGAACGTCCGGGCCATGGCCAAGGCAGTGGCCAAGTTCGGCGACGACCAGAAGAAGCTGCGCCAAGTGGTGAAAAAGAAACCGCCGGAAGGATTCGTTTCCTGGGGCGAGCCCACGTTCAAGCGGCTGGTGGAGTCGGTTCCGGACCCGTTGGCGTCCAGCTTCACGGTAACCCACGCCATGCTGATGAACCTGATGGAACGCCCGGGCGACCCCTTCGCCGCCGCACGGCGGCTCCTCACCGAAAACCACGAAAACCGGCCATCCCAGCTCCGCCTGATGAAGAAGGCCCTCGGCATCTACCGCGAACTGCTGGCCGCCGAGGTGGTGGAGCGGATCCCGGCGAATGAGCAGGGCCCGGACGGGCGCACCGTCCGGTTGACCGTCCACCTGCAGCCGAACTTCGCCCTGAACCAGCCGCTCTCGCCGTTTGCCCTGGCCGCGCTTGAGCTCCTGGACCCGGAGTCGCCGTCGTACGCCCTGGACGTGGTGTCCGTGATCGAGGCGACCCTGGAGAAACCCCGCCAGATCCTCTCCGCCCAGCAGAAGAAGGCCCGCGGCGAGGCGGTGGCGGCCATGAAGGCGGACGGCATCGAGTACGACCAGCGGATGGCCATGCTGGACGAGGTGACCTACCCGCAGCCCCTGGCGGAGCTGCTGGGCGAGGCGTTCGAGGTGTACCGGAAGGCCGCCCCCTGGGTGGGCGACTTCGAACTGGCGCCCAAGTCAGTGGTCCGTGACATGTACGAACGCGCCATGAACTTCGGCGAGTTCGTCCAGTTCTACGGACTGGCGCGCTCCGAGGGCATCGTGCTGCGGTACCTGGCGGATGCGTTCCGGGCGCTCCGGCAGACGGTCCCCCAGGACATGCTGCGCGAAGATCTGGAGGATCTCACGGCCTGGTTGGGTGAATTGGTACGGCAGGTGGATTCGAGCCTCCTGGACGAGTGGGAGGAACTGGCGTCCGGAGCGGCACCCACGCCGCACGATGCGCCGCCGCCTCCGCCGCCGTCGCTCACCTCAAACATCCGGGCGTTCCGGGTGATGGTGCGCAACGAGATGTTCCGCCGCGTGGAACTGTTCGCGGATGAGGACGCCTCAGCCCTGGGCGAGCTGGACGGCGCCGCCGGATGGGACGCCGAGCGCTGGGAGGACGCGCTGGACGCCTACTTCGACGACCACGACGACATCGGCACCGGACCGGCCGCGCGCGGGCCCGGCCTGCTGATCATCACCGAAGAACCGGGCATCTGGAAGGTGCGGCAGATCTTCGACGACCCCGCCGGTGACCACGACTGGGGAATTTCCGCGGAGGTGGACCTCGCGGCCTCCGACGAGACGGGCACCGCAGTGGTGAGGGTGACGGACGTCAACCGCCTCTGAGCGCCTCCGCGTTGGTAAGCTCGGGGAATGAGTGCCATCCGCCCCGCAACGCCCCACGATGTCCCCGCCATCCTCCGCATGATCCACGAGCTGGCGCGTTATGAGAAGGAGCCGGACGCCGTCCGCAACACACCTGAAATGCTGCACAGGGTGCTCTTCGGCGAGAACCCGCGCGTCTTCGCCACCATGGCGGAAAACGCTGCGGGCGAAGTGCAGGGCTTCGCGCTCTGGTTCCTGAATTACTCCACCTGGGAGGGCACGCACGGGATCTACTTGGAGGACCTCTACGTTAGCCCGGAAGCACGCGGCGAAGGCCACGGCAAGGCGCTGCTGCAGCACCTTGCCGTCACCGCCGTCGAGAACGGCTACGCCCGGGTGGAATGGAGCGTGCTGGACTGGAACGAGCCGTCCATCAACTTCTACCGCAGCCTCGGCGCGCGGCCCATGGACGGGTGGTCCACCTTCCGGCTGACCGGGGACGCGCTGTCACAGTTCGGCAGCCCCGTCGGCGCCGGCTCGCATGGCTGAGAACGGACACCGGGTCCGGGCCTGCCACGCCTTCCGCGGCATGCGGACCGTGGAGCACGAGTTCCAGGCGCCCCTGGACCATTTCGCAACTGACCCGGCCGGCGGCGAAACCATTACGGTCTTCGCCCGCGAATACGTGTCTGCTGAGCACAGCCCCGCGGAAGCCGAGCGGCTGCCGTGGCTGCTTTACCTGCAGGGCGGCCCCGGCGGGCGCGGAAACCGCTGGGGTTCGCTGGGCGGCTGGGCGAAGGCCGCTGCCCGGGAGTTTCGCATCCTGATGCTGGACCAGCGCGGAACCGGCCTGTCCACTCCTGCCGACCGGCACACGCTGCCGCTGCGCGGTGCGGACCAAGAGCAGGCGGCCTACCTGGAACATTTCCGCGCCGATTCGATCGTGGCGGACGCCGAACTTATCCGGCGGGCGCTCGGGTCCGGCCCGTGGACCGTTTACGGCCAAAGCTATGGCGGCTTCTGTGCTTTGACGTACCTTTCCTTTGCTCCGGAGGGGCTGAAAGAGGCACTGGTCACCGGTGGCCTGCCGCCGCTTACCGGACCGGCCGACGACGTCTACCGGGCAACGTTCCAGCGCGTCGCCGCCCGCAACGCCGAGTATTTCAGTTGGTACCCGGAAGACCGGACGACCGTCGAGCGCATTGCCCGGCACCTGCGCGGCACCCTCGAAGTGCTGCCCGACGGCAGCCCCCTCACCGTAGAGCGGTTCCAGATGGTCGGCGCGCTGCTGGGCGGCAACACGAGGGTGGACAGCCTGCACAGCCTCCTGGAGGACGCCTTCACTGATTCGGTGACCGGGCCACGGCTTTCGGACGCGTTCCTTGACCAGGTCCAGGGCCTGGTGTCGCGCCGGTCCAACCCGCTGTATGCGCTCATGCACGAATCCATCTACGCCCAGGGCCAGGCCACCGACTGGGCGGCGTGGCGGGTCCTGGAAGAATTCCCGGAGTTCCGGCCGGAAGCCGAACCACTCCTCCTCACCGGTGAAATGGTCTACCCGTGGTACTTCCGCCAGGATCCGGCGCTGGCACCGCTAGCCGGCGTGGCCCAACTGCTGGCGGCGAAGCAGGACTGGATGAACCTGTACGACCTGGACCGGCTGGCGGCCAACACCGTGCCGGCAGCCGCTGCCGTCTACGCCGACGATATCTATGTGGACCGGAAGCTGTCGCTGGAGACAGCGGCGAGGATCAAGGGTCTTCAGGTCTGGGAAACCGGGGACTTCCACCACGACGGCATCGCCGACGACGGCGAAGCCATCTTTGCCAGGCTGCTCGGAATGGCCCGCTCAGCCGGCAGCTGACGCCGGGGCGGGGCCGCGGCGGCCCGTGAGCACGATGGCGCCCAGCACCACCGCGGCCAGCGCGGCTGCGCCGGCGTTCAGCCCGGGGTAGCCGACCCAGCTCAGGATCAGGCCGGACATCCCGGCACCGACAGCACCGGCGCCGCTCATCAGCGTATCCGAGACACCCTGGGCCAGTACCCGGTCGCCCGGAGCGACGCTTTCCGCGAGGAGGGTCGAACCGGCAATGGTCGCCGCGGACCAGCCGAGGCCCAGCAGCACCAGCCCCACGGTAACCAGCTCTGGATGGCCCGCTCCGAGCCCGGCCGTCAGGGCGGCCGCCAGGATCAGTCCGTGACCCAGCACGAGGGTCGGGAGCCGCCCGGCCCTGTCCGTGAGCCACCCCATCACCGGGGACAGGGCGTACATTCCGGCGATGTGCAGCGAGATGGTGAACCCGATCAGGACGAAGACGTCAGTGCTGGCCGCATGCGCGTGGCCGGCGCCTGGGTGGAGGGGGCCTTCGGTCAGCAGCTGGAGGTGCAGGGGCGTCATGGACATGACGGCGGCCATGGCGGCGTGCGCCGTCACCACGGCCAGCATCGCCAGCCTGGCAGACGGTGAGGACCGGACTGCGGCGAGGCCGCGTTTCAGCACGCCCCGCTGCCGGCCGGGCGGGCGCGCGGCTTCCCCGCGAAGCGCGAGGGCGTGCAGCAACGGATCCGGCCGCAGGCCCACGAGCAGGAGGAGTGCTGCGAGGCCCAGCCCTGCTGCGGAGAAAATGAACGGCCCGGCGATGCCCGGCAGGCCCAGCGCCTCCCCCACGACGGCGCCCGGGCGGATCAGGTTGGGACCCGCCACGGCGCCCGCCGTGACGGCCCAGACGACGACGGCGAGTGAGCGGCCGCGCTTTTCCGGTTCCGCGAGATCCACGGCGGCGAAGCGGGCCTGCAGGTTGGCGGCGGTGCCCAGCCCCAGCAGGGCCGCTCCGGCGAGCAGCAGGATGAAGAGTCCCGTCACGGTGGCTGCGACGACCAGGATAGCTCCGGCCATCCCGGACAGCACGCCGGTGGCGAGGCCGGCCCGCCTGCCGCGCCGTTCTGCCAGCCCGGCCAGCGGCATGGCGGCCACCGCCGTAGCGAGTGTCATCACGGTGGTGACAGCTCCGGCCCAGGCGTTGGACCCCGAGAGCTGGACGGCCAGGAGGGAGCCCACGGAGAGGCTTGCCCCGTTTCCGATTCCGCTGAGCAGTTGGGCGGCGCTGAGGATTAGAACGGTACGGCGCTGGACCCTGCGGGGGTCCAGCGCCGTAGCGGTATTCGTGTTCACGCTCCGAGCATAGCCAACCGGCTAGTCAACGTCGCTGTGGCTCTTCCGTACGTCTTCCTCGAGCCGCGGGTCCATGTGGGCGCTTGCGGCCTTGGAGCTGACCAGGCTGGCGATGACGGCAATGAGGATGGTGCCGACGATGACTGCCAGCGAGACGAAGGTGGGAATCTCCGGGGCCCATTCAATGTGCCGGCCGCCGTTGATGAACGGCAGTTCATTGACGTGCATGGCGTGCAGGACCAGCTTCACGCCGATGAACGCCAGGATGAAGGACAGGGCGTGCTTCAGGTAGACCAGGCGGTTCATCAGGCCGCCCAGCAGGAAGTACAGCTGGCGCAGACCCATGAGGGCGAACAGGTTCGCCGTGAAGACGATGAACGGGCTCTGGGTGAGGCCGAAGATGGCCGGGATGGAGTCCACGGCAAAGAGCAGGTCCGTGAGGCCGATGGTGATGAAGACGATGAGCATCGGCGTGAAGACCCGCTTGCCGTCCACGGTGGTGCGCAGCTTGTTGCCGTCGAACTTCTCGGACATCGGGATCACCTTGCGGATGGCGGCGATCATGGGGTTCTCACGGTCCTCTTCGTCCTCACCTTCATCCTGGGCCTGCTTCCAGGCGGTCCAAAGGAGGAAGGCACCGAAGATGTAGAACACCCAGCTGAACTGCTCGATCACGATGGCGCCGAGCATGATGAAGATGCCGCGCAGGATGAGGGCGATGATGATGCCCACCATCAACACTTCCTGCTGGTACTTCCGGGGCACCGAGAAGCGGGCCATGATGATGATGAAGACGAACAGGTTGTCGATGCTGAGACTGTATTCGGTGACCCAGCCGGCCACGAACTGGCCGCCGTATTCGGGGCCGGTGAAAAAGAACATCGCTCCGGCGAACACCAGGGCGAGGGTGACGTAAAACGCCACCCACAAGCCGGCTTCCTTCATGGAAGGTTCGTGCGGGCGGCGGACCACCAGGAGAAGGTCAATCAGGAGGATCAGTCCGAGGACGGCAAACGAGCCGACCTCGAACCACACGGGCAATTCGAGCACAAGGCAGCCTTTCGCAGGGTACAGAGAAGCGGTGTAAGTCTCTCCGGCCTGCCGGTGCACTTGGTGCTGAGTTGGCGGCCCGCTACGCCCGGCGGGGCAACCATGCCCTGCGTGTTGACGATCGTAGCGCTCGGGATACTCCCCTACGTGGCCTTAACTGTACCTTAGGCGTGTCCGGCCGCCTGCATCTGCCGCAGTTCCTTCTTCAGTTCACTGACCTCGTCCCGGATCCTGGCGGCCACTTCGAACTGCAGCTCCGCTGCCGCACCGTGCATCTGCTCGGTGAGCTGTTCGATCAGGCCCACCAGATCCTCGGCAGGTGCAGCCGCCAGCCCGTCGGAACGGACCTTGGCGGCGCCCTTGGCTGCGGACTTGGCCCGTTTGGCCCCCTTGGCCAACCGGTTGTTGTTCAGCAGCTCCTGGGTGTCGGCGTCTTCCTTGGCCAGCTGGTCCGTGATGTCGGCGATCTTCTTCCGCAGGGGCTGCGGATCGATGCCGTGCTCGGTGTTGTATGCCACCTGGATGGCACGGCGCCGGTTGGTCTCGTCGATGGCATGCGCCATGGAATCCGTGATCCGGTCCGCGTACATGTGCACCTGACCGGAGACATTTCGGGCGGCACGGCCAATGGTCTGGATCAGCGAAGTGGAGGACCTCAGGAAGCCTTCCTTGTCCGCGTCAAGGATGCTGACGAGGGAGACTTCCGGCAAGTCCAGGCCTTCGCGGAGCAGGTTGATGCCCACGAGGACGTCGAAGGTACCCATCCGCAGCTCGCGTAGCAGCTCCACGCGGCGCAGCGTGTCAACGTCCGAGTGCAGGTACTCCACCTTGACGCCGTGCCCCAGGAGGTAGTTGGTGAGGTCCTCGGCCATCCTCTTGGTCAGCGTGGTGACCAAGACGCGCTCGTCCCTCTCGGTCCGTTCCTTGATCTCGCCCAGGAGGTCGTCGATCTGCCCCTTGGTGGGCTTGACCACCACTTCCGGGTCGATGAGCCCGGTGGGCCGGATGATCTGCTGCACGAATCCGTCCGCCTTGCCGAGTTCGTACTTGCCGGGCGTGGCGGACAGGTAGACGGTCTGGCCCACGCGCTCCAGGAATTCATCCCATTTCAGCGGGCGGTTGTCCATGGCCGACGGCAGGCGGAAGCCGAAGTCCACGAGGTTGCGCTTGCGGGACATGTCGCCTTCGTACATGGCGCCGATTTGCGGGACGGTGACGTGGGATTCGTCAATGACCAGCAGGAAATCGTCCGGGAAGTAATCCAGGAGGCAGTGCGGCGCGGAGCCCGGCTCGCGGCCGTCAATGTGCACCGAGTAGTTCTCGATGCCGTTGCAGAAGCCCATCTGCTGCATCATTTCGAGGTCGTACGTGGTGCGCATCCGGAGCCGCTGGGCCTCGACGAGCTTGTTTTGGCTTTCGAGCACCTTGAGCCGGTCCGCCAGTTCGTCTTCGATCCGCTTGATGGCCCTGGCCATGCGTTCAGGACCGGCGACGTAGTGCGACGCTGGGAAAACGTACATTTCTTCTTCGTCCCGGATCACCTGACCGGTCACGGGGTGGAGCGTCTGGATGTTTTCGATCTCGTCGCCGAAGAACTCGATCCGGATGGCCAGTTCCTCATACATGGGGATGATCTCCACCGTGTCGCCCCGCACGCGGAAGGTGCCGCGGTGGAAGTCGATGTCATTGCGGGCATACTGCATCGCGACGAACTTCCGGAGGAGATGGTCGCGGTTCATCTCGTCGCCCTTACGGAGCGTCACCATCCCGGCGATGTACTCCTCGGGCGTCCCCAGTCCGTAGATGCAGGACACGGTGGCCACCACCACCACATCGCGGCGGGTGAGCAGCGCGTTGGTGGCAGAGTGCCGGAGCCGCTCCACTTCCTCGTTGATGGAGGAGTCTTTCTCGATGAAGGTATCGGTCTGCGCCACGTACGCTTCGGGCTGGTAGTAGTCGTAGTAGGAGACGAAATACTCCACCGCGTTGTTGGGCAGGAGTTCCCGGAACTCGTTGGCGAGCTGTGCGGCGAGGGTCTTGTTCTGCACCATGACCAGGGTGGGCCGCTGTACCTGTTCGATCAGCCAGGCCGTGGTGGCGCTCTTGCCGGTTCCGGTGGCGCCCAGCAGCACCACGTCCTTCTCGCCGTTCCTGATGCGTTCGGTGAGTTCGGCGATGGCGGCGGGCTGGTCACCGGCCGGCTTGAACTCGCTGATGACCTCGAAGGGCGCTACAACACGGTTGATATCCTGCGCAAGGCTCATGAATCTAATCTACAGCCGGGCGGGAGGGTACGACGGCGGCTCCCACCCGGTTGCCCCGGCCCAGGCGGACATCCGGGGCCAGGCGGCTTCGGCGAACCACGGTTCCTTGGCCGCTGCATAGGCGTCGGTATCAGCGTCCCCGGCGAAGTGTTCAGCCAGCGCTTTCTTGTGTTCTTCGTAGAGGCTGCGGGCTTCCGCGTCGCTCCGGAGCCAGTCGCGGAACATCAGGGCGAAGCGCCAGCCGGCAGAGCCGGCTGCCCGGACGTGCACGTTGACAGGACGGCCGGGGTCTGCGCTGGCGTGGAATTTTTTCTGCCACAGGGCGGGATCCGGGTGCAGGGGTTTTGGCGTGTCCTGCCCGATGCCCGGCACCAGAGGGAAGCCCGCATCCGCCAGTGAGGGTGCAAGGGCGCCGGCATCTGCCAGGTCCCCCACCGCTACCTGCAGGTCGATAACGTCCTTTGCAGCCAGGCCCGGCACCGACGTGGAGCCAATGTGGTCCACCGCCAGGATGAGCTCAGGCGCCGCTGCGCCCAACCGCGCCGCCAGACGGGCAGCCTGCTGCTTCCACTCCGTACGGTGCTCTACCAGGACGGGCCCGCCGTTCCGGGGTGCACGGCGGCCCGCAGCGAGGTTGCGGGCAAACGGCGCCAACCTGCCATCCCACAGCCTGTCGACCTGCTCGAGCAACTCCTCGACGCTGCCGGAATTGTCCAGGACCACATCCGCTGCGGCGAGCCGGTCCTCCCGTGTGGCCTGGGCAGCCATCCGGGACCGCGCCTCGTCCTCCGACATCCCGCGGTTCGCACGCATCCGCTGCAGGCGGACGTCATCCGGGGCATCAACCACCACCACCAGGTGGAAACCGTTCCCCTGGCCGGTTTCCACCAGGAGCGGAATGTCCTGAACCACCACCGCGTCACCGGCAGCGGCAGCAGTAATCTCTGCGGCTCGCGCCCGGACCAGGGGGTGCACGATGGCGTTCAGGGCCGCCAGTCGCCCGGCGTCGCCAAAGACCGCCGCGCCAAGCTTTGCCCGGTCCAGCCGGCCGTCGCCGCCAAGCATGCCGTCGCCGAATTCTGCCACGATACGGCCCAGGCCCTGGGTCCCAGGCGCGACCACCTCACGGGCCAGCGCGTCTGCATCCACCAGCACGGCGCCCCGGCTCCGGAGCCGGGCAGCCACCACCGATTTTCCTGAGGCAATTCCGCCCGTCAGTCCAATTTTCAACACGCCGCCAGCCTACTAGCCGGACCGTCCGCAGGTCCCGGCCGGATGCAGCGCCGGTGGGTGGAGGGCCTAGACTGGAGCGGATGCAGGCGAAGGAGAGCAGGGCAACGTCCTACACCACGCTGGCCCCCGGCCCGGCCTTCCGGCACGAGATCGAGGTGAAGCGTTCCCGGTTCATCACCGTCCTACGGCGGGCCGGCACCGAGGAACAGGCCCGGGAGCTGGTGGCGGAACTGCGGCGCGAATTCCATGACGCACGGCACCACTGTTCCGCTTTCCTCGTCGGCCCCGACCGTGACGTCCAGCGTTCCAGCGATGACGGCGAACCGTCCGGAACCGCAGGGATCCCGATGCTCGAGGCCCTTGCCAAAAGGGAGACCGCGCCCGGGGTGGCCGACCTCAGTGACGTGAGCGCCGTCGTCGTCCGTTACTTCGGCGGAATCCTGCTGGGTGCCGGTGGGCTGGTCCGCGCTTATTCCGAGTCGGTCTCCGCCGCGCTGGCCGAGGTCCGTCTGGTCCGCCGCAGCCGGCTGCGGATCTGCGCCGCGGAAGTGCCCCATCTGGCGGCGGGGCGGCTGGAAAACGACCTGCGCGCCGCCGGTTTCGCCATGGCGGAGACCAGCTACAGGAGCCAAGCAGCCGTCCTGCGGCTTGCGCTGCCGGATGATGCTGCGGCCATTGCGGCGGCCGCCGAACGGGTCCGCGCGCTGACCGCCGGCGCCACGGACCTGTCGCCTAAGGGAACGGAGTGGGTTGATGCCGCACTCCCCTGACGTTTCACTGGTGGACGTCGACGACGTCGTGATGGAGTCTCTGCTGGCCCTGGCACGGCGCGACGCGTCGCCGGACGAGGTGGCTCCCCCGCTGGGTGGTCCCGGCTGGAACGCCGAACGCACCGCATGGTTCCGCAGCCACCACCGCGCCGCCGCGGACGGGCTGGACGGTCCGGCCGGTGAAAAAACCTGGGCCGTACTGTGCGACGGCGAGGTAGCAGGTTCCGTGCGTCTCAAGAGGGTGGACGCACCAGGTCCGCGCCCGGCCGGTGAGACCGGAATCTGGCTGGGCCGGAGCTACCGTTCCAGCGGTATCGGAGGCACGGCCCTGAAGCTACTGCTGGCAGAGGCGCGCAGGGCGGGACTGGCGCAGGTCCTGGCCCGGACCCTTTCCGGAAACAGGGCCGCGCAGCACCTGCTGTCCGGGCTGGGGGCAACGCTGACTGAGGATGACGACGGAACCGTGCTTGCCGCCGTCGCGCTTTAACAACTCGCCAGAAAAGCAGGAGACCCCCTGCCGAAGCGGCAGGGGGTCTCCTGGACGGCCCGGAAGGGCCTGTGGCAATTAGTTGCCGGTCAGCTTCTCGCGCAGTGCGGCGAGGGCCTCGTCGGATGCAAGCGTGCCTGCACCGGCGTTGGACTCGACAGCCGGCTCCGAGGAGTAGCTGGTGGCGCCGGAGTCGCTCTCGCCGGACGTTGCAGCTGCAGCGTCGTCGGCAGCGTGCTGGGCGACCTGCTTCTTGTGGGCTTCCCAACGGGTCTGGGCGTCAGCGTACTGCTGCTCCCAGGCGGCGCGCTGGTTCTCGTAGCCCTCGAGCCATTCGTTGGACTCGGGGTCGAAGCCCTCGGGGTACTTGTAGTTGCCCTCTTCGTCGTACTCTGCGGCCATGCCGTACAGAGCCGGGTCGAATTCGGTGCTGTCGGCGTCGACGCCCTCGTTGGCCTGCTTGAGGGACAGCGAGATGCGGCGGCGTTCCAGGTCGATGTCGATGACCTTGACGAACAGTTCGTCGCCAACGGAGACAACCTGCTCGGCGAGCTCCACGTGGCGGACGGCCAGCTCGGAGATGTGGACCAGACCTTCGATGCCGTCTTCGACGCGGACGAATGCACCGAACGGAACCAGCTTGGTGACCTTACCTGGAACAACCTGGCCGAGGGCGTGGGTGCGGGCGAAGGTCTGCCACGGGTCTTCCTGCGTAGCCTTGAGCGACAGGGAAACGCGCTCGCGGTCCAGGTCGACCTCGAGAACCTCGACGGTGACTTCCTGGCCAACCTCGACAACCTCGGACGGGTGGTCGATGTGCTTCCAGGACAGCTCGGAAACGTGAACCAGGCCGTCTACGCCGCCCAGGTCCACGAAGGCACCGAAGTTGACGATGGAGGAAACGACGCCCGGACGGACCTGGCCCTTTTCCAGCTTGTTGAGGAAGGTGGAGCGGACCTCGGACTGGGTCTGCTCGAGCCATGCACGGCGGGACAGCACAACGTTGTTGCGGTTCTTGTCCAGCTCGATGATCTTGGCTTCGATCTGCTGGCCGATGTACGGAGCCAGGTCGCGCACACGGCGCATCTCGACGAGGGATGCGGGCAGGAAGCCGCGCAGGCCGATGTCGAGGATAAGACCACCCTTGACAACCTCGATGACGGTACCGGTGACAACACCGTCTTCTTCCTTGACCTTCTCGATGTCGCCCCAGGCGCGCTCGTACTGAGCACGCTTCTTGGAGAGGATCAGGCGGCCTTCTTTGTCTTCCTTGGTGAGCACCAGGGCTTCGACCTGATCGCCAACGGAGACAACTTCTCCGGGGTCAACGTCGTGCTTGATGGAAAGCTCGCGGGACGGGATGACACCTTCGGTCTTGTAACCGATGTCGAGCAGGACTTCATCGCGGTCGACCTTGACGACGGTGCCCTCAACGAGGTCTCCGTCGTTGAAGTACTTGATGGTGGCGTCGACAGCTGCGAGGAAGTCCTCAGCGGTACCGATGTCGTTGATCGCGACTACGGGGGTACCGGGCTTCTCGGTGGAGGTGATGGTCATGTAGTAGGGGCTCCGTTGTGGATAGTTAGTCGGTCAGGCAAACCGGCGCGCCCGCGTCATGGAACGCAGGCGCGATTCGCGGTGAATCCGACGGATCCTCCGGGTCATCCTGATTTTGTGGATTTTACAAAGAGCGCGCGTAGTGCACGCCCGTTCATTCTAGTCGCTGCGGACAACAGGGGTCAAAAGCAGAGAGAGTCAGAAGTGCGTCAGACAGTGGGCAGGACGTTCGACGGCGAACATGGCGGCCGCGCGGGCGGCGGCCCCGGGCCCACCTTCCCGGATCCGCCCGGCAGCGGCGAGGGTCACGGGGTGCACGGCGCCAAGGTAGATCGAGGAGAGCGCGGAGATATCCAACTCAAGGTCGGGTTCGTGACCGGGTGCAACGCGTTCGACGGCGGCCTCCCCGCCCTGGACGTCCAGCAGGAATGTTCCATCGTCGAGGCCGAGTGGGTCAGCAACTTTAAGCAGAAGGCGGCCGTCCACGGAGAACTTCCGGGCTTCCAGGACTTTGCGCACGTCCAGGATGCGTAACCAGAGCATGTCCCGCGGCGTCGAGGCGTCCACGCAGCGGGCGTCGGCCAGCGCCCAGGGCAACGGGTCGTCCACCGGCGCTTCCTCCCAGGCGATCCGTTCCACGAGGTCGATCGCGCCAAGGTACTGCCACAGCTCCAGGTACGCGTCCTGCGTTGCAGCCACCAGGTCCACGATCTCCATGGTGTACGGCTCGGCGTCCCAGCCGCGGAACCGGTAGGAGACGTAGCCGTCCACGTCAGCGCCCGGCCCGTAATGCAGTGCCACCTTGACCTTTGGGTCCGGGCCTTCCTCGTCCCGGCGGACCAAACCGGACGCCAGCTGGCGGTAGAACTCGTGCCGCCCGATGGACCCCGGGGTGAGGCGGTGCACGCGGTCGAAGACCTGCGGCGCAAGCTCCAGCAGAACCTTGGGATCGGCCACTTCCACACTGCCCGCCGGGGTGTGGTCCAGGATGAACCGGGCGCTGGTGTCCACCTTGACCGACTGCTCCGACGTAGCGGCGCCGAAGCCGAAACGGCCATAGATTGAAGCCTCGGATGCGGTGAGGGCCGCCATGGCCAGCCCCTGCTCCTGGGCCAGCGAGAGCTCTTCGATCATCATGCGGCGCAGGAGGCCACGGCGGCGGTGCGGCGTCCGTACGGTCACGGCCGTCACCAGCCTGGTGTCCAGGAGCCTTCCGAAGCCCACGTTCAGCGTCTTGTCCATGGTGCCGAAAGTGGCCACGGGCACGTCCGGCCCCAGGGCATGGGCAGGAACAGGCCCGGTCTGGTAGGCGCCGGTCATCATCCGGCCGTCAGCGAGCTGCATCTCCAGGCCTTGGTCCACACGCGCATCGGGACGGCGCGCATCGTGGAAACCGAAGGCCACCGCGCGCATCCAGGCAACCGCTGCGGGATAGCCGGGGCTGCCCTTGGCCGCCGGCCCGAAGCGCCTGATTTCGTAGTCCACTCCTGGATTCCCCACGGACCCGAGCCTAGCCACGGATCCGCGGAAGGGCCAGCATCCGGACCCGCGCTTCCCGTGAAATTCCGTCATTGGTGACAGTGCTTAAGTCCGCACAAACGATTCTGGACTGATGCACAATGCGCAACGCGTCGCAAACGTCTACCTTGGAGCACGGCGTGGCGCAGTTCACACGCTTCCGTCCAACGTGCATCTACCACCAAGCCTGCAGCACGGGGCACCCGAAACGAGGACACATGAAACTAACCCAAACGGCTCCCACGCCGGACACTTCCCTGCTCAAAGTACTCGGAAACTGGGACGCGCTTGCCCTCGGGTTCGGAGCCATGATCGGCTTCGGCTGGGTTGTCCTGACCGGAGGCTGGATAGCCTCTGCAGGCACCATGGGCGCAGTCCTGGCAATGGTCACGGGCGGAGCCATCATGGCTGTCGTGGGACTGACCTACGCCGAGCTCACCGCCGCCATGCCCAAGGCGGGCGGTGAACACAACTTCCTGCTGCGCGGGATGGGACCCCGGTGGTCCTTCATTGGATCCTGGGCCATCACCGGCGGTTACATCACCATCGTCGCGTTCGAAGCCGTCGCGCTGCCGAGGACTGCCCAGTACCTCTTCCCCGACCTGAGCCAGGTTCCGCTGTGGGAAGTGGCCGGCTACCAGGTGCACCTTACCTGGGCGCTGGTGGGAGCCATCGCCGCTGTGGTCATCACCGGAATCAACATCCTTGGAGTGAAGCTGGCCGGGGCCGCACAGACGTTCGTGGTGGTGTTCCTCCTGGTCATCGGTCTCCTACTGGTCTTCGGCTCTTTCACCGGCGGCTCGCCGGTGAACATGCAGCCGTTCTTCACCGGCGGAATGGGCGGCTACTTCGCGGTCCTGGTGGTTGTTCCATTCCTGTTCGTGGGCTTTGACGTCATCCCGCAGTCCGCCGAGGAAGTGAATATTCCGGCCCGCCAGATCGGCAAGCTGGTGGTCATCGCCGTGCTGCTGGCTACCGTCTGGTACATCATGACCGTACTGACCACCGCCTCTGCCATGCCGGCCGCGGATATTGCGCAGGCAGACATCGCGACAGCGGACGCCATGGGCGCGCTCTTCGGCAGCGACATCATGGCCAAAGTCCTGATCGCCGGTGGCATCGCGGGCATCCTGACGTCCTGGAACTCCCTGCTCCTCGGCGCTTCCCGGCTCATGTATTCAATGGCCCGCTCCGGGATGCTTCCTGCCTGGTTCGGCAAGCTGCACCCGCGGTTCCGCACGCCGGTCAATGCCCTGCTGTTCATCGGAACGCTGTCCTTCCTTGCACCCTTCTTCGGTGTTTCCATGCTGGGCTGGCTTGTGGATTCCGGCGCACCAAGCATCGTCATCGCCTACATCCTGGTATCCGTAGTCTTCGTGATCCTCCGCCGCCGGGAGCCGCTGATGGACCGGCCGCTGCGCGTGGGCGGAAAGGGCAACGGCGGTACCCTCATCGGGATCACCGCGATCGTCCTGTGCACAGCGCTGCTCAGCCTCTACCTGCCCGGCATGC
This sequence comes from Pseudarthrobacter sp. NPDC092419, assembly GCF_044755045.1. NCBI lineage: Bacteria > Bacillati > Actinomycetota > Actinomycetes > Micrococcales > Micrococcaceae > Pseudarthrobacter > Pseudarthrobacter sp. NPDC092419. The sequence continues at coordinate 312,674 of NZ_JBIVQF010000003.1, read as the reverse complement.
CCGCGGCGCTAACGCCGCCACCGTGGATCCTGTTCGGCCTCTGGTGGGTCCTTGGCCTGGTGTTTTTCTTCCGCGTCCCTGCCGGAATTGCTCCAGGAGAGGACGCCGAGCACCGCCTGCTGGAACGCCTGGGCCGGCACGGCAGCGCGGCAAGCGACCGCGGCTGAGCCCGACCTTCCGGATAGGAACGGCCCGCCACTCAACAGTGTGGCGGGCCGCTCCTATGAGACGCGGTACTGGATCAGTGGCCGGCGTCGTACCAGCTGGGGCCGACACCGATCTGAACTTCGAGCGGTACGCTCAGGTCCGCTGCGGCGGCCATTTGTTCGGTGACCAGCCGCTCCACCGCCTCCCGTTCGCCGGGCGCGACTTCCAGCACGAGTTCGTCGTGTACCTGCAGCAGCATCCGGGACTTGAGCCCCTGTGCCCGCAGTTCGGCGTGGACCCCCAGCATCGCGCGCTTGATGATGTCCGCCGCGGATCCTTGGATGGGGCTGTTGAGGGCGATGCGCTCGGCGTTTTCGCGCAACTGCCGGTCGGTGCTGGTCAGGTCCGGGAGGTAGCGGCGGCGGCCCTCGATAGTGGCCGTGTATCCGTCGATCCGGGCCTGGTCCACCACGCCGCGCAGGTAGTCGCGGACGGCGCCGAACCGGTCGAAGTAGTCCTTCATGAGGGTTCGGGCCTCGTCCACGGAGATTTCCAGCTGCTTGGACAGGCCGAAGGACGTCAGCCCGTAGGCCAGGCCATAGGACATCGCCTTGACCTTGGAGCGCATGGCGCTGGTGACCTGGTCCGTGGGCACGTGGAAGATGTTGGAGCCGACGAACCGGTGCAGGTCCTCGCCGTCCTTGTACGCCTGGATCAGTCCTTCGTCACCGGACAGGTGGGCCATGATCCGCATTTCAATCTGCGAGTAATCCGCCGACAACAGGCACTCGTAACCGTCGCTGACCACGAAGATGCCGCGCACGCGCCGGCCTTCCTCGCTGCGGATGGGGATGTTCTGCAGGTTGGGATTGTTGGACGAGATCCGGCCGGTGGCCGCCACGTTCTGGGCATAGGTGGTGTGGATCCGGCCGTCCCCGCCCACGGACTTCTTCAGCGATTCCACCATCTGGCGCAGCTTGGCGGCTTCCCGGTGGGCCATGAGCTGGACCAGGAACTCGTGGCCGGTTTTTTCCAGCAGATTTTTCAGGGATGCGGCATCGGTGGTGTAACCGGACTTGATCTTCTTGGTTTTGGGCAGCTGGAGTTCGTCGAACAGGACGGCCTGCAGCTGCTTGGGCGAACCAAGGTTCACCTCGTGGCCGATTGCGGCGAATGCCTGCTCCTGGGCATGGTCGATCACCCGGGACAGGTCAGCGAGCTGCTCATCCATCCGGGCCATGTCGATGCCGATACCCGCCAACTCCATGTCCGCCAGCACCCGGCTGACCGGCAGTTCCAGCGTGGAGAGCAGTTCCTCGGCGCGGCGTTCCTTCAGTTCCGCTTCGAAGTAGCGGCTCAGGGAGAGTACGACGGCGGCGGCCTGGACCAGCGCGTCAGCGGCGGCGGCGTCGTCCCCGTCAAAGGACAGTTCAAGCTGCCCCGCTTTGGCGGTTGCCGACGGAATCCCGACGTTCAAGTGGTGCTGCGCGAGTTCCGCGAGTTCGTAGGTCCGGCGGTCCGGCTGGATCAGGTAGCCGGAAATGGAGGTGTCATCCACCACGCCCTCCAGTTCCAGGCCCCGCGCGGTCAGTGCCTTCAACGCTGCCTTGAAGCCGTGCATGACCTTGGGGGCTTCCGGGTCACGGAGCCAGGCAGCCAGCACATTCTCGGTCTCCGCGTCCTGGGCCGCCAGGTCCAGGTACACCGCGGCGTCCGGGCGGACGATGGCCACTGCTGCAGCGTCCTCCCCGATCCGGCCCGGGACCAGGTCCACGGCGAGGGCTGACCGCTGCCCGGCGCCTGCCGACAGGAATGCCTGAAGGTCGGCAGGGGTGGACGGCGTGGCGTAGGCCGGCGTCTCAATGCTTTCGCGCTCGGCCGCGGGGGCGGTCTCGTCGCCGTAGAGGGCGAAAAGCCTGCTGCGGATTGTCTTGAATTCCAGCTGGTCGAAAAGGTCTTCCAGGGCCGCCTGGTCCGGGCGGGGCTGGTAGAGATCTTCGAGTGTGACGGGCAGTTCGAGGTCGGTGTGCAGCTGGTTCAGCCGGCGGTTGCGCTTGACGTTCTCCACGTTCTCGCGGAGGGCATCGCCCACCTTCCCGCCGATGGCGTCGAGGTTCTCCAGCACTCCTTCCAGCCCGCCGTAGAGGTTGATCCACTTGGCGGCTGTCTTGGGGCCTACGCCCGGCACCCCTGGTAGGTTGTCCGCCGTCTCCCCGACGAGGGCGGCAAGGTCCGAGTAGTGGTCCGGGCCCACGAAGTACTTGGCCTGGATGGCGGCGGCGTCCATCCGCGGAATGTCGCTGACGCCCTTCTTGGGGTAGAGCACGAAGACGTTGTCCGTGATGAGCTGGAAGGCGTCCCGGTCGCCGGAGACCAGGAGTACCTCGAAGCCGGCTTTTTCACCCATGGCTGCGAGCGTCGCCAGGATGTCGTCCGCCTCGTAGCCGGGCATTGTGAGGGTCTTGATGCCCCAGGCCTCCATCACCTGGGCAATGAGGTCGATCTGCCCGCTCATCTCGCGCGGGGTCTCGTTCCGGCCGCCTTTGTATTCGCTGTAGTCGGCCTTGCGGTGGGTGGTTTCATCCGAGACGTCAAAGGCAACGGCGATGTGCGTGGGCTGCTGTTCCTTGATCAGGTTGATCAGCATAGAGGTGAAACCGTGGATGGCGTTCGTGTGCTGGCCGTTCGAGGTGGAGAACTTGTCCGCCGGCAAGGCGAAGAAGGCCCGGAACGCCATGGAGTGGCCATCAAGGACCAGGAGGCGGGGCTGGCCCGTCATCGGGACCACGGGGGCGTTAGTCGCTGAAACCGGAGTTCCCTGCGGAGCAGGCTCTTCCTGCAGGGTCTGGGACGGGAAGGGGGCCGGTTTGGTTGTTTCACTCACAGGTGCCAGCCTAGTTGCCATGATGGACAATTTCACGCCCGGCCACTTCGCCGAAGAACTCGCCGCCGCCGGTGTTCCCGGGCACCTGCATGGCTGGCTGGGGCGGTACGGCATCGGGCCGCTGGTGGTCAAGATGGGTATCCGTTTCCTGGAGATGGACCCCGAACTGACGGTGGCCACCATGCCGGTGGAGGGCAACACCCAGGTGGCCGGAATCCTGCACGGCGGCGCCCACGTGGTGCTGGCCGAAACGCTCGGCTCTTTCGCCTCCGGCCTGCACGCAGGACCGGGCCGCCACGCCGTCGGCATCGAGGTGAACGCAACCCACCACCGGTCCATCTCCAGCGGTACCGTAACGGGCACCTGCAGGGCCATCCACCTGGGCCGCACGCTGGCCACGCACGAGATAGTGGTCACGGACAGCGAAGGCAGGCGGCTTTCCACGGCGCGGATCACCAACCTCCTGAGGGACAATCCCACGGATTAGCAATTGCCACCGGGCAGGAACCCCGAAAGGTCAACCCGCCCGCATGCTGTACCGCAACTCCACCACGCCCCTGCCCATGGTGCGTGAGGCAACCAGCCCAAGCGGCGGCGTCGGGCCCGCCATGGGCAGGAGTCGCTTGCCCTCCCCCAGCACCACCGGCACCAGGGACACGATCAGTTCATCGAGCAGTCCGGCGTCGGCAAACTGGGCGGCGAGGTTGCCGCCGCCCATCACCCACACGTTCTGCCCGCCTGCATCCCGCTTCAGGTCGTCCACGAATTCGCGGACATCTCCGCGCACGAAGGTGATGTCCGAGTCCGGCGGGGCAGCATGCTCGTGCCGGGTGAAGACATAACAGGGCGTGCCGGGGTACGGCCAGGCGTCCGGTCCGTGCCTGCGCAGCCAGGCGTAGGTGCTCCGCCCCATGGCAATGCACCCCACACCGGTGATGAAAGCGTCGTAACTTTCCTGGCCGCCGTCGAAGCCGTCGAACTGCAGCAGCCACTCCAGCCCGTCGTCGGGCGTGGCGATGAACCCGTCGAGGGATGCCCCCACAAAGTACTGGATACTTGGCATGGCAGGTCAGGACGCGCCCGCGGCGGCCTGTCCGTTGTTGACATTGACCAGCCATGCGATGCCGAACCGGTCCGTGCACATGCCGAAAACGTCTCCCCACGGCGCGCGTTCCATGGGCACGGTGACGGATCCGCCGTCCGCGCAGAGCTTTTCGTAGTAGCCGCGAAGTTCAACTTCGTCGTCGCCGCTGAGCGAGATGGAAATGGCCGACCCCGGCGTGTGTTCCATGCTGTTGGGCGTGTCCGCGCCCATCAGGACCATGCCCTGGGTGGTGGTGAGCATGCTGTGCATGACCTTGTCCGCCTCGGCCGGGTCCTCGCTGGCGTGGAACTCCGCGAAGGTGCTCACCGTCAGCTCCCCGCCGAACACGGACTGGTAGAACGTCATGGCCTCCCTGGCGTTGTCGCAGAAGCCGAGGTAGGGGTTCAGTGTGGTGGGCATGCGGGATCTCCTTCGCGTGGAAACGGGTGCTGCAGTGGACCAGACAACATCCTGCCCCATGGGGCACCCGGTGGGTAGGGCCGGCTGCACTTCCGGAGCGGGCGACGTAGGCTCTGTCCATGGCCAGATACTTTGACGTTCACCCGCAGGACCCGCAACCCCGCGCCATTGCGCAGGCCGTCCAGATAGTGCGCGACGGCGGACTGATCGCCTACCCCACGGATTCCTGCTACGCGCTGGGTGCACAGATGGGCAACAAGGATGCGCTGGACCGCATCCGGGCCATCCGGGAGCTTGACGACAAGCACCATTTCACGCTGGTGTGCCGGGATTTTGCCCAGCTTGGCCAGTTCGTGAATATCGGCAATGACGTGTTCCGCAGCATCAAGTCCGTCACGCCGGGCAGCTACACCTTCATCCTGCCGGCCACCCGCGAGGTGCCCAAACGGCTGCTGCACCCGAAGAAGAAGACGGTGGGCGTGCGGATTCCGGACAACCGGGTGGTGCAGGCGCTGCTGGCTGAACTCGGCGAGCCGCTGCTCTCGAGCACCCTGCTCCTGCCGGACGAGGAGGATCCGCTGACGCAGGGCTGGGAAATCAAGGAACGGCTGGATCATGTGGTGGACGCGGTGATCGACGCCGGCGACTGCGGTGCCGAGCCCACTACGGTGATTGATTTCTCCAGCGGTGTTGCTGAGGTGGTGCGCCGCGGAATGGGAGATCCGTCCCGGTTCGAGTGAGGCCTGGCGGGTCCGGCTACTCCAGTCCTGCTAATCCTGCTTCTTTGCGCGGCTGGGCTGGACGCGGGGCGGCTCGCCGGGCATCTTGGGGTAGTCCGGCGGGAAGGGCAACTCCCCCAAGCCGTGGCTGAGGTCCCGATCCCACCACTCGAGCAGCGCGTCGATGTTACCGGGGTTCTTACCGAAGCCTGCCCAGGGGTCTCCTACGGTCCTGAGCCGTTCGGGAACGGTCTGCACGGTGAAGTCCCGGGGATCGACATCCGGCAGTTCTTCCCATGTCACCGGGCAGGAAACGGGGGCGTGCGGCAGCGCGCGCGGGCTGTAGGCGCCGGCAATGGTGCGGTCACGGTTGGCCTGGTTGTAGTCCAGGAACACCTTGGTGCCGCGTTCTTCTTTCCACCAGGCCGTGGTGACCTTCTCCGGCATCCTCCGCTCCACCTCGCGCCCGGCGGCAATGACGGCGTGCCGCACGTCCAGGAACTCGCGGTCGGGCCGGATAGGTGCATACACGTGCAGGCCGCGGTTGCCTGAGGTCTTGATGAAGGCGGTGAGACCGGCCTCCGCCAGGACGCCCCTTAGTACCAGGGCCGCGGGAACCGCCTCCTCGAAGCCCGTACCGGGCTGGGGATCGAGGTCGATCCGGAGCTGGTCCGGATTGTCGGTGTTGTCTGCGCGTGACGGCCAGGGGTGGAACACGATGGTGTTCATCTGGACAGCCCAGACAGCGGCGGCCGGTTCGTCCAGGACCAGCTGCGGATGTGACCGCCCGCTGGGGTACACCACCTTGACCGAGCGGATGAACTCCGGGGCGCCCTTGGGCGGGTTCTTGGAGAAGAACTGCTCGCCGTCCACGTTGCCTGAGAACCGCTGCAGCGAGACCGGCCGGCCGCCGTTGGCCGCGATAAAAGCTTCGCCCACGTCACTGACGTAACGGGCCAGGTCCAGTTTGGTGATCCCAAGCTCCGGCCAGAGGATCCTGCTTGGGCTTGAGATGCGGACCTCCCGCTCCCCGTTGGGACCGGGCACGGTGATGGTGGTCTGTTCGCTCGCCATGGGGACAACGTACACCCCGCCCCGTCCGGCATGATGGAGGCATGCCCCTGACTGAACTGCACATACCGCTGCCCACGGGTCAGGCAACAGTGTCCGTTGCCTACGAGCGCCCCGCCGGCCCGACCGCCACGCTCGTGGTGGCCCACGGCGCCGGAGCCGGCATGGACCACCCTTTCCTGACCGGCTTCACGGCAGCTCTCAACGGGCTCGGCGTGGCAACGCTGCGGTTCAACTTTCCCTACCGGGAAGCCGGGCGCCGCTTCCCGGACCGCCCGCCGGCAGCCATTGCGACGTGGCGTGCAGTGATGGCCGCCGCGGCCGGGGAGGCCGCACGGCACGGCGACACCGGACCGGTGTGGGCCGCAGGCAAGTCCTTCGGCGGACGAATGGCCTCCATGGCCTTCGCCGAGGGAATGCCGGCCGCCGGCCTGGTCTTCCTCGGCTATCCGCTGCACGCCCCCGGCAAACCGGAGAAGCTGAGGGACGAACACCTGTATGGGCTCACAGTGCCCATGCTGTTCCTGCAGGGCAGCCGGGATACGTTCGCCACCCCGCCCATCCTCGAGGACGTTGTGGGACGGATCGGGCCGAACGCCGTCCTGCGGTGGGTCGACGGTGGCGACCACTCCTTCGCGGTGGCCGGCAGGAAGCGGTCCGCTGAGGAAATCGGCGCCGGCCTGGCCGCGCCGGTGGCGGAATTCATCGCCCGTTCAGCGTAAGGCGGGTATGGCGCGCTGACTCAGGCTGCGCCGTCGTACCACCAGCCCTCCCAGGCGGTGGAGGTGATCCGGCCTTCACCCGACCCCGTCTGTGCGCTGCCCGTGGACTGGTCGTCCTGCCCGGCTCCGGCATCGGTCAGGAAGTTGCTGTTCATGAGAAACATTCCGTTGTCCTTCCATGGTGGGCCCGGGCGGCTACCCCCGGATGCCAACGAGCGTAACGGCGGCATGTTTCAATGCGTCGATGACAGGTTTCGGCTGTGTATCGAAGTTTTCACCCCGGCCTGGCAAACGGGACAGAAGGTTCCCGGACGACGCGCGCGCCCGGCTTATTTCCGCCGGTTGGTCCGGGCCGTGGCGGGTGCGGTCCAGGGGTCCTCGGGCCAGGGGTGGCGCGGATAGCGTCCCCGCATCTCGGCGCGGACCTGCGCGTAGGGCCCGGACCAGAAGGACGGCAGGTCGTCGGTCACCGCCAGCGGACGGCGGGCGGGCGAGAGCAGGTGGAACAGGACCGCCACCCTGCCGTCGGCGACCCGCGGCGTCTCCGCCATCCCGAAGCATTCCTGCAGCTTCACGGCCACCACGGGACGGCCGTCCGGGTCCCCCGCTGCCGGGTAGTCCACGCGGATCCGCGAGCCGCTGGGCACGGCCAGCCATTCCGGGGCAAGCTGCTCCAGCGAGGCGGCCTCGGGCCATGGCAGCAGGCGCCGCAGCGCGTCAGTCAGGTCAACAGAAGCGAAGGCCGCCCCGCCGCCAAGGACTTCGAGTTCCGGCCCCAGCCAGGCATCAGGATCGGCCAGCAACGCCTCATCCGAAACATCCGGCCACGGCTCCCCCAGTTCGCGCCGCAGCAAGGCGAGCCGACGGCGTAGGGCCGCTGCCGCCGTCGACCATTCCAGGGCCCCCAGGCCGTCCCGCCGCAGCAGCCGCGCCACGGCGGCACGCCCCTGCTCCGGGGAAGGGCGCACGGGCGTTGACGCCAGCACGATCGCACCGAGCCGCCTCACCCGGCGGGCAGCCACCTTACCCTGCACCACCTCCGCTTCCACCTCCTCCGACACCAGGTGCGCAGCGCATTCCTCAGCGGCGTCCGCGCTCAACGGCGCCGCTGAGCGGATCACGGCCCCGGTGCCGGCAGCGTCCCGCCCTTCGGCCCGCGCCACCTCCGCCACCGCAAGCCATTCGTGCCCGGCCAGGCTGCTGCCGGCGGGCAGGCCCGCCCGCGTCCCGGAGGACAGCAGGTAGCGTTCCCCCTCGCCCGGCACCCGGCGCGCCACGCGGTCCGGGTAGGCAAGCGCAACGACGGAACCCACCAGGACGGCACCACCCCCGGAGCCGTTGGTCCCCGCAACTGCCCCGGCCCGCCGCGCGACCTCCCGGAGCCGAAGCGACTCGTGTTTCCACCGGCGGCCCTCCGGCCCGGCGTCGGACCGCAGCCGCGTGAGCAGTCCGGCCAGATCCGCCCCCGGCGCCCGGTGGTCCCCCGCGACGACAGCAACAACGTCCGCTGCCACCGCACCTGCGACAGGGGTGCCGTCCAACAACGCACGGGCGAGCCTGGGGTCGGCCGGGATCCCGACAAGAAGCTTTCCGTGGGCGGTCGCGTGCCCGTCCGGGTCCACGGCGCCCAACTCGCGGAGCAGCTCCATGGCATCATCCATCGCGGGCCCGGGCGGCGCGTCCGGCAGCGCAAGTCCTTCGCCCCTCGGCGAGCCCCAGCAGGCCAGCACCAGTGCCGCCCCGGTGAGGTCCGCCGTCGCGATTTCCGGGGTGACGTGCGCGGGGGCGGCGCCAAACGCCTGGTCGCTGTAGCAGCGCACCACGGTGCCCGGCCCCTGCCGCGCGGCACGGCCGGCACGCTGCACGGCGGACGCCTGCGAGCAGGAGACGGTCACCAGCCCGCTCATCCCGCGGGCGGCATCCCGGCGCGGCTCGCGGGTGAGGCCGGAGTCCACCACCAGCCGGACGCCGGGGACGGTCAGCGACGATTCCGCCAGGTCGGTGGAGACGATGATCCGGGGCCGGCCGCCCGGCGTCCGGCCGGAAACAGCCCGGTCCTGCTCGGCGGCACTGGCCTGGCCGTGCAGTTCCAGGATGTCCGTGGTTCCGCCCGTTGCTCCGCGGAGCACGGCGGCCACGTGCGCCACCTCCCGCGCGCCGGGCAGGAAAACCAGGGCATCCGTGCTGCCGTCCCGGGCCAGCGCCTGCGCGTGCGCGCCGGCGGCGGTCGCAGCCACGTGGTCCAGGAACGCACTGGTCACGCCCCGCGCATCCAGCCGGGGGCCGGGCGCCGGAACCCAGCGGGTCTCCAACGGGTGGCGGACGGCAGGGCAGTCGACGACGGCGGCCAGGGTGCCGCCGTCGGGCCCTGCCAGGAGCGCGGCGAACCGGTCAGCGTCCAGGGTGGCGGACATGGCGACGACGGCAAGGTCACCGCGGAGCGCACGGACCTCGGCCACCATGCCGATGAGGAGGTCGGTGTCCAGGCCGCGTTCGTGGACTTCATCCAGGATCACGGCGCCGACGCCGCCCAGGCCCGGATCCGCCAGGAGCCGGCGAAGCAGGATGCCGGGGGTAACGAACTCGACCCGGGTCCGGGGACCCGCGTTGCGCTCGCCGCGCACCGTGTAGCCGACTCGGTTGCCCAGGATGCTGCCGTCCAGGGCCGCGAGCCGCCGCGCGGCTGCGCGTGCCGCCACCCGCCGCGGCTGGGTGACCACCACCTTCGTACCCGGCACCATGTTGGCCAGCAGAGGCGGGACCAGCGTGGTCTTACCGGTGCCGGGCGGGGCCTGGACCACAGCCGCGGCGCCGGTTCCGTCAGCCTCCCCCGCCGCCAGCGCGGAAGCCAGCGCAGACAGGGTACCGGCGAAGGCGAGTCCCGAACCGATGGCGTCGAGGTCAAAGGGGGCCGCGCCCTTGGCGGGGTTGTCCAGGCGCAGAGAAGTCATCCGTCCATTCTGCCCGGACACACTCAGGGCTTTCCGGCCCCCTTCGCCTTGCCCTTGGGCTCCTGGACATCGGCAGGCGGTCCTGGCTTGGCTGCGGGAACCGGTGCCGGTTCCTGCACCGCTCCGGGCTGTTGCGGAATCGGAGCAGGCACCAGGGACGCCACGGTGGGCGCCGGCGCAGGAGTGGGACTGGGGGACGCAGCCGCAACGGCAGCCTTGGCGGCGGCAGCCCCGGCGTCGGCCTCCCGCATCAGGTCCGCGCGGACGGCCTCAAGCGCCGCGTCGATCCCCCTGAAGCGGGCTGCGGAAACGAGGCCTGATCCCGCGGCCTCGTCAAGGTCGCGTTCGAGCGCGGCCAGTGCGTCCAGGGCGCCGTCGATCCGGTTCTCGGCGGCAGCCTGGCTAATGGCGAGGACTCGTATCTGGAGACCGCGCAGTGCCGCGTCATCCGGTTCAGCGTTGCGCAGCGCCGGGATGGCGGCCAGGGCGATGGCGCCCGCTGCCAGAAGCGTCAGCAGAGCGACGGCGGCACGCCTGCCGCCAGGCACGATCGTCCGGCCGGCTGGCCGGCGCACAACGACAGGAGCCCTGTCCTGGTCCATGGCGTCCCCCTACATCCATCCGGTTCCCACGTGCCGGCCATTCAGCCATCACGGTATTGATCAGCAAGCTTACTACCTATTGTTCCGGGCGTAACAGTGCGCCCACCAGGCGGCCCACCGAACCGCCCAGGTTCCACTCCCCGGCAAGCCGCTCAAGGTCCCTCCGGCGGGCCGCGGGAAGCGGCGCCAGGGCAGCACCGGCTTCTTCGAGGCCAGGAAGGGATAGGTCCCGCACCAGGCGGACGACGGCGGGTGCCGACCTGAGATACTCTGCTGCCGCGGCCAACCGGGCCTGCACGGGAGCCGCGACCGTACTTGCCGGCGCAGCGGCCTCTTCCAGCAGCGCTTCAAGCGTGCCGTAGCGAAGCAGCAGTGACGCCGCGGTTTTCTCACCTATTCCTGCCACACCGGGCAGCCCGTCCGAGGCGTCGCCGCGCAGGGTGGCGAAGTCGGCGTACTGGCGCGGCAGCACCCGGTACCTTTCCACCACGGAAACTTCTGTAAAAACGTCAAGATTCTTCATGCCACGGGCTGTGTAGAGGACGCGGACCTGCCGCTCGTCGTCGCACAGCTGGAACAGGTCCCGATCCCCCGTCACTACGTCCACCGGCATGTCCGCGTGGCTGGCATAGGTGCCCGCGACGTCGTCGGCCTCGAACCCCGGCGCGCCCACCACGGCGATCCCCGCCGAAGCGAGCACCTGGCGGATCATCGGCAGCTGCTGTTCCAGTTGCGCGGGGACGATTTCAATGTCCGGCATTCCCGCCCGGGCTTCCGCTACCCGGTGGGCTTTGTAGGACGGGATCAGGGCCACGCGCCATTCAGGCCGCCAGTCGTCATCCCAGCACGCGACCAGGTGGCTCGGCCGGAACTCGGCCACCAGCCGGGCGATCATGTCCAGGAGGCCCCGGACGGCATTCACCGGAGTCCCGTCCGCCCTCCGGAGCGTATCCGGCAGTCCATGGAAGGCGCGGAAGTAGAGCGACGCAGTGTCCAGCAGCATCAGGCGGTCAGGCATACCTGATCCTGCCACGGATCAGGGTCAGAACGAACGGACCGGGAAGCCCAGCCCGAGGAGCCCGCGGCCCGCCTGCTCCAGGATCGCGTTCAGGCACAGGGTGGGGTGGGACAAGAGGACGCCCATGTCGCTGGATCCGCTGCAGCGGGTGGGGCCGGCGGTGCGATCCGCCGCCAACCACGGCATCGGCCGGACGGCTGCGGGACCTGCCGGTGTTCGTGGCGCAGGGCGAAGCCGACCACGTCATCCCCGCAGAACTCCTGGGTGCAACCTGGGACTACCTGGGCGGGACCTCCAGCGCGGCCGCAACAGCTCTGAAGTCGCGGGGCGGCCAGCACAAACGCCGCTCAGCCATAGCGCCCGCGCCGAACCCGCGCGCCGGACACGCGGAAGCGGTCTTTAGTCCCTACCCGGACACCCTGCCGCAGGGAACAATGGATTGCATGCCCATCAGGGCCGTGCACACGGTGTGCGCGGCCGGGCTGGAAGAACGGGAGCACCACGTGCACACGCAGGACGCGGGACAAGCCGGATCGACGGGACGCCGCAGGGAAATCCGGGTGTTCATCCTCGATGACCACGAACTCGTCCGGCAGGGACTGAAGGACCTCCTCGAAGGGGAGGACTTCACGGTGGTGGGCGAAAGCGGGTCCGCAGCGGAAGCCACGCGCCGCATCCCGGCCCTCCACCCTGACATCGCCATTCTGGATGGCCGCCTTCCGGACGGCACCGGCATCGAGGTCTGCCGCGATGTGCGCTCCCTGGACCCCGACCTGCGCTGCCTGATCCTGACCAGCTACGACGACGAACAGGCCCTCCGCGGCGCGGTCCTGGCAGGCGCGTCAGGATACATCCTCAAGCAAATCAGGAGCGACGCCCTGCTGGACGGCATCCGCCGGGCAGCGGCCGGTGAGTCACTCTTCGCCCCGGGCGTGGAACAGCGGATCATTGACGGTCTCACCGAGGCCCCCTCGGATCCGCGGCTTGAAGCGCTCAGCGCCCAGGAAAAAAAGGTGTTGGCACTTATAGGCCGCGGACTGACCAACCGGCAGATCGGCGAAGAGCTTTTCCTGGCCGAGAAGACCGTCAAGAACTACGTGTCCTCCATCCTGGCCAAGCTGGGCTTCGAACGCCGCACCCAGGCCGCCGTGTACGTCACCAGGGCCGGTGGATAGCGCGCCGCAAACCGGCCCGGATGGTCAGCCGACGGGCGCCGACCAGCGGATCCGGGTCCCGGATCCGGGTGTGCTGTCAATGTTGCACGAGCCGCCCAGCAGCGCCGCGCGGCTGCGCATGTTGGCCAGGCCGCTCTCCCGGTCCGGCGGATCGAAGCCCTTGCCGTCGTCTTCGACCATCAGGTCCACGCTGCCGCCGCCGGCCGTGACCGAGATGGCCACCGCGCCCGCCTCGGAGTGCCGGAGCGCGTTGCTCAGCCCTTCGGAAAGGACGGACAGCAGGTGCCCAGCCACCTCTTCCGGCACCAGGCTGTCCACGGAGCCGGCAAAGGCCACCGTCGGCCGGACGGCCTGCCCGCGCGACCCCTCCTGGACAACGCGGAGGACACGGCGGGTCAGCGGCTCCCGATCCAACTCGCCGGTGCGCAGCGAATAGATGGTGTCCCGGAGTTCCCGGATAGTGTCATCCAGTTCGCCGGTCACGGCAGCGATCCGCTCGTGGGCTACTGGGTCGGCCGTGTACCGGCGCAGGCTCTGCATGCTCAAACCGGCAGCGAACAGGCGCTGGATCACCAGGTCGTGAAGGTCCCGCGCGATGCGTTCCCTGTCCGTGAACAACAGGTTCTGCTCGCGCAGGGCGTTCACGTGGGCCAGGTCCAGGGCTACACCGATCCGGCTGCCGAACAGGGAGCTGGAATCGATGTCCGCCTGGTTGAAACTGGCGGCGCCCTTCGGCCGGGCCAGCAGCAGCACCCCGTTGCCCGTCCCACGTCGCCCCAGAGCACAGACCAGTACGGGCCCCAGTTTTTCAGCGGCCCCCTCGCCCAGAACCACCCGCGGATCCCGGACCAACCGCGACTCCCCCGTCTCCATGACGCTTTCCACTACATCAGGGGAGGGTATTTCCTGCCCCGACTGCAGTCCCTGCTCCCCGATCGCCGAGCGGCAGCGCAGCACGCCGTCGACCCCGGCGACAGCAACGACGGCGAGCGCCGCGTCAGACACCCTCAGCGCCGCTTCCGCCACCTGGTCCAGCGTGCGCGTATCTGCCGGCGCGCCGGCAGTGATCAGCCGGTTGCTCAATTCCATGCCGGCTTCCAGCCACCGCTGCCGGCGGCCGCTGTCCTCGAAAAGGCGCGCATTCTGGATTGCCACGCCGGCGGCAGCGGCGAGCGCCACGGCAAGGTCCTCGTCGTCCGGTGTAAAGTCCTGCCCGCCGCTCTTCTCCGTCAGGTAAAGGTTGCCGAACACCGCATCCCGCACCCTGACCGGAACGCCCAGGAAGGTCTTCATCGGCGGGTGGTTGGCCGGGAAGCCCGAGGCCATGGGGTGCTTGCCCAGGTCATGGAGGCGCAGGGGCTTGGGCTCGCGGATCAGGTGGCCCAGGACGCCGTGGCCCGTCGGGAAATCCCCGATGGAGCGGATGCCGTCATCGTCGATGCCCACGGTAATGAAGTGGCTGAGCGTCCGGTCTTCCCCGATCACGCCCAGCGCACCGTACTTGGCGCCAACCAGCACGCAGGCGGACTGGACCACGCGATCCAGCACCGCTTCCAGGCTGAGGTCCTCGGCGAGCGAGACGACGGCGGCCAGCAGTCCATTGATCCGCTCCTGGGAGTCCAGGAGCTCATCCGCCCTTGCCACGAATTCGCGCAGCAGGTCCTCGGCCCTCCTGGTCATCGGAGAACTCCACGGCAGTTCGTTGCCCACGCCTGACCTCCTGTTGCCGCCCCCACCGGAGCCGGGGCTATCCTCTTTGACGAGTCTAGGAGAGTCGCCGCCGCCAGGCATACTGCCATGCGGGTCTTTGGGCCCTGTTTCGAGGCGGGGCGTCCCCGTAGGCTCACGGCATGAGCAATAAGAACATGGTCCCCGAGGCGGAAATCCTGGACCCGGACGAGTGCTGGAAACTGTTGGCCGAAGCCAAGGTAGGGCGCCTGGCGGTGATCGCGGACGGGCATCCTGACGTATTTCCCGTCAATTTCATGGTGGACGGACACACTTTGGTGTTCCGCACCGGGGCAGGCACCAAGCAGCAGGCCATCGCCTCGGACAGCGTGGTGGCACTGGAGGCGGACGCCCTCAGCGGTGAATTTGGGCTCGCATGGAGCGTGGTGGTCAAAGGCCGGGCGGAGGATACCCGCTCCACCGGCGAGGAACTCAACAAGATCCGCCGCGGTCTGTTCCCCTGGCAGGGCGTGGGCCAGGAGCACCTGATCCGCATCACCCCCGATTCAATCACCGGACGGCGTTTCAACCTGACCGCCCCGATGGCCTGGCACACATCACTTGATGACGTGACCCGCGCCGGCTTCGAATAGGCCGCCATGAACAGCGGAGAGCCGTACCAGCGGATCCTGGTGGGCGTGGACGGCTCGGATGCCTCCCTTGAAGCCCTGCGGCAGGCCCAGAGGCTGGCTGCCGCCCTGCACGCCCAGGTGGATGCCACCGCGTACTGGGACTATCCGCAGGCGTATGCGGGCTACGTCGCCGTCGGTTTCGAGGAATTCGAGGAGGAGGCCGGCGCGGTGCTCCGGAAGGCGATGGCGGACACCTTTGGCGGGGACACGCCGTCGAACGTTCATCCGCGTCTGGTGCGCGGACATCCACGCGACTCGCTGATCGAGGCGAGCCGCCACGCAGATCTGGTGGTGGTGGGCAAGCGCGGCCACGGCGGTTTTGGCGGCATGCTGCTGGGTTCGGTCACGTCCGCCCTCGTGGCACACGCCCACTGTCCGGTGCTGGTGGTCCACACCCCCGAAACAACCACGCACGGGTAGGCCCGGCACCTGCCGCCGCCCGGAGAGCTACGAAGGAGGACGCAGGATGCAGGAAGAATCGGTCATGTGGTTCGAGGCCCTGGGTATGGCCGATGTCCCGCGGGTCGGCGGGAAGAACGCTTCCCTCGGTGAACTGACGCAGGCGCTGCGCGCGGAGGGCGTCCGCGTCCCCGTAGGCTTCGCGACAACCTCCGCAGCCTACCGCGAGTTTGTCCGCGCCAACGGAATGGAACCGGCCATGAGGGACCGGATCGAGGCTTATCGCAGCGGCCGCAGTTCCCTGCGCGAAACCGGCGAAGCGGTCCGGGAATTGTTCCTCGCCGGGGAATTCCCCGAGGATACGGCCCGTGCATTCGCGTCCCACTACCGGGAACTCTGCAGGCGCACCGGTCAAGCCGACGTCGCCGTGGCCGTCCGGAGCAGCGCCACCGCCGAGGACCTTCCCGATGCCAGCTTCGCCGGGCAGCAGGAGACATTCCTAAATGTCTCCGGCGAGCGCGCGCTGCTGGATGCCTGCCGCCGCTGCTACGCGTCGCTGTTCACCGACCGGGCCATCAGCTACCGCGAACTTAAGGGCTTCGACCACATGGACGTCGCCCTGTCCGTCGGGGTGCAGCGGATGGTAAGGTCCGACGCCGGTGCTTCCGGCGTGATGTTTTCGATCGACACTGATTCGGGGTTTCCCCGGGCGGTGGTCATCAGTGCGGCGTGGGGCTTGGGCGAAACAGTGGTGCAGGGAACCGTGAACCCCGACCAATACCAGGTGTTCAAACCGCTGCTGGCCACGGAAGGCGCGGTGCCGATTATCGAAAAGTCCCTGGGCGCCAAGGAGCACAAGCTCGTCTACGGGCGGGGCGGGCATGCACGTACCAGGCTGGTGCCCACCTCCGCGCGGGAGCGGGCCGCCTTCGTCCTGCCGGACGCGGACATCATTGCGCTGGCCCGCTGGGCCGTGGCAGTGGAAAACCACTACGGCCGGCCCATGGACATGGAATGGGCAAAAGACGGCCTCACCGGTGAACTGTTCATGGTGCAGGCCCGGCCGGAGACAGTGCAGGCCCTCCGGAGCGCGACCCGCTTCACGGTCCACCACCTGCGCGGCAGCGGCGAGATCCTGGCCACCGGCGCGGCTGTGGGTGACACCATTGCCCGCGGCGACGCCTGCGTGATCCGGGACGTCTCCCGGATCGGGGACTTCCGGGACGGCGCCATCCTGGTCACGGAGATGACGGACCCGGACTGGGTGCCGATGATGAAGCGGGCCGCCGGGATCATCACCGACCACGGCGGCCCCACCAGCCATGCCGCGATCGTCAGCCGGGAACTGGGGGTTCCAGCCGTCGTCGGCACCAGGCACGGCACCGAAAGCATTCCCGACGGCGGCCCGGTCACCCTGTCCTGTGCCGGGGGCGAAGCCGGGACTGTCTTTGCGGGGCTGCTGGATTTCGACATCGAGGAAGTGGACCTGGGGAGCCTGCCGTCCACCCGCACCGCCATGATGGTCAACATCGCCAGTCCCGCCGCGGCATTCCAGTGGTGGCGGCTGCCCGCGGCCGGTGTGGGACTGGCGCGGATGGAGTTCATCATCAACAACCTCATCCAGGTCCACCCCATGGCCCTGGTCTACCCCGAACGGGTGGCCGACCCTGACGAGGCCCGCCGTATCCGCGAACTCACCGCCGGCTACCCGGACCCGGAAGAGTATTTCGTGCAGACCCTCGCCACCGGCATTGCCAAGATCGCCGCGCCCTACCACCCCCACCCGGTCATCGTCCGGCTCAGCGACTTCAAGAGCAACGAGTACGCCCACCTGTTGGGAGGGTCTACCTTCGAGCTGCCCGAGGAGAATCCCATGCTGGGCTTCCGCGGCGCATCCCGCTACTACCATGAACGGTACCGTGAGGGCTTTGCCCTCGAATGCCGTGCACTCAAGCGGGTGCGGGAGCTGGCCGGGTTCGTAAACGTGGTGGTCATGGTGCCGTTCTGCCGGACCCCGGACGAAGCGGACAGGGTCCTGGCCGTCATGGCTGAACACGGCCTGGTCCGCGGCCGCGACGGGCTGCAGGTCTACATGATGTGCGAAATCCCGGCGAACGTGGTCCTGGCGGGGAAGTTTGCCTCCCGCTTCGACGGGTTTTCCATCGGCTCCAACGACCTCACCCAGCTGGTCCTGGGCGTGGACAGGGACTCGGAGCAGCTGGCGGACCTGTTCGATGAACGGGACGAAGCCGTCACCGCCATGATCAGCCAGGCCATCAGGGAAGCTCACAGGGCCGGCATCAAGATCGGGATCTGCGGGCAGGCGCCCAGCAACTACCCTGACTTCGCCGCGTTCCTGGTGGAGCAGGGCATCGATTCGATCTCGCTGAACCCGGACAGCTTCCTCCGCACAGTGCACACTGTGGCCGCGAGTGAGACCGGCGGCGCACAAGGGCGCCCATGATGGCAGGACCACCAGGCATTGGCGCACGACCGGCGGGCAACGGCTCCCGCGAGGCCGCCCACCATGGCCTGCCGGCGCACGAAGTGCTGCTGCTGCTGGAGACCGACGCTGAACGGGGGCTGGACCACGGGACAGTCACGGCCCGGCGCGAACGCTTCGGCGCCAATGTACTGCCCCCGGCCAACGACGGCGGGCTCCTGCGCAAAATCCTCCGCCAGTTCAACAATCCCCTTATTTACGTCTTGCTGGCGGCAGCCGCGGTCACGATGGTCCTGGGCGAATATCTGGACTCCGGCGTCATCCTGGCCGTGGTGCTCATCAACACCCTGGTGGGACTGGTCCAGGAAGTCCGGGCCGAAGCGGCCCTTGACGCCTTGCGCTCCATGGTCCACACCCCGGCCACCGTCATCCGCAACGGCGAGCGCCGGGAAGTCCCCTCCGAGGATCTCGTGCCCGGCGACCTGGTGCTCGTGGAGGCCGGCAACAAGATCCCGGCGGACCTGAGGCTGGTCCGGCTGGCGGGGCTGAAGGTGGACGAATCCGCCCTCACCGGGGAATCCGACCCCGTGGCGAAGGACCCGGTTGCCCTCCCGCCCGGCACTCCGGTGGCTGACCGCCGGAACATGGCCTACAGCGGCACCCTGGTGACCGCCGGTACCGGCGCGGGCGTTGCCGTGGCCACCGGAGGGGAAACCGAACTCGGCGAAATCCACCGTCTTATGGGCTCCGTACAATCCCTGGCCACTCCCCTGACCCAAAAACTGGCCCGGTTCAGCATGACCCTGACGGTTGCGATCCTGGCGCTCGCCGCCGTCGCCTTCGCTGCCGGTGTGGCACGGGGGCAACCCGCCGCGCTCACCTTCACCGCCGCCGTCGCGCTCGCCGTGGGTGCCATCCCGGAAGGCCTGCCGGCCGCGGTGACCGTCACGTTGGCGATCGGTGTCCGCCGCATGGCCCGGCGCCGCGCCGTGGTGCGGCGCCTTCCTGTAGTGGAAACGCTGGGCAGCACTACGGTGATCTGCTCGGACAAAACCGGAACCTTTACCGAGAACCAGATGACTGTCCGGGCATTGTGGACACCTGCCGGCCGCTATGAGGTGACCGGGTCGGGCTACGGACCCGAAGGTGCCATCCGTCCTGCAGGGGGGCCCGCCGCGGACATGCTGCGGGAGCACCGGCACGACGAAGCGCTGCGCTGGTCCCTGCTGGCCGGCGCTGCCTGCAACGATTCGACCGTGGTCCTCGAGGACGGCGCATGGGTGGCCAAGGGCGACCCCACGGAGGCGGCGATGCTGGTTTCCGCCGGCAAGGGCGGTGTGGACGGCCAGGTGTTCCTGGCGGAGGCCCCGCGGACGGGGACGCTGGCCTTCACCTCCGAACGGCAGTACATGGCCACCATCCATGGCCGGGCGGACGCAGGCGCCATTGTGCTGGCCAAGGGGTCCGTGGAGCGCATCCTGGACCTGTGCGGCAGCCAGCTGGACGCCGCCGGCCGGGAGATCCCGCTGCAGCGTACGGAAGTCCTGGCCGAAGCCCACCGGCTCGCCCGGACCGGGCTGAGGGTCCTGGCCACCGCGATGGTTCAGCTGCCGGACGGTTTGCCCGGCACGCTCTCGGATGCCCGGCTCCGGGGGCGGCTGTCGCTGACCGGGTTGCAGGCCATGCAGGACCCGCCGCGGCAGGCGGCCGCCGCCGCGGTGGCCGCCTGCCACCAGGCCGGCGTCGCGGTGAAAATGATCACCGGCGACCATCTGGGCACTGCAGTGTCCATCGCCTCAGCCGTTGGCCTTGCCGCTTCCCGGGAAACCGGAACAGCCCTCACCGGGGCCGACATCGATGCCCTCTCTCCGGCAGAGCTCCCGGCAGCGGTGGAGAAGGCGAATGTGTTCGCCCGCGTCTCGCCGGAGCAGAAGCTGCGGCTGATCGGGGCCCTGCAGGAGCGCGGGCATGTGGCGGCCATGACGGGCGACGGCGTCAACGACGCACCGGCGCTCCGGCAGGCCAACGTCGGGATCGCCATGGGAAGGTCGGGGACGGAGGTGGCGAAGGAGGCCGCAGACATCGTCCTGACCGATGACGACTTCGCCACGATCGAAGCAGCGGTCGAAGAGGGACGCAACGTCTTCGACAACCTCACCAAGTTCATCGTGTGGACGCTGCCCACCAACATGGGCGAGGGCCTGGTAATCCTCGCCGCGATCCTGCTGGGCACTACCCTGCCGATCCTGCCGACGCAGATCCTGTGGATCAACATGACCACAGCCGTGGCCCTGGGCCTGATGCTCGCCTTCGAGCCGAGGGAACCCGGGCTGATGTCCCGGCCGCCGCGGGACCCTGCCCGGCCGCTCCTGACCTGGGCGCTGACCCTCCGCATCCTGCTGGTCTCGGCCCTCCTGGTGGGGGGCACCTGGTGGATCTTCGGACTTGAACTGGCCGCCGGGGCCTCCGTGGCCGAGGCCCGGACCGCGGCCGTCAACCTCTTCGTCGCCGTCGAACTCTTCTACCTGTTCAGCTGCCGTTCCTTCACCAGGTCGGCCTGGCGCATCGGGTTCTTCAGCAACCGCTGGATCATCCTGGGCGTCCTGGTCCAGGCCGCGGGGCAGCTGGCCATCACGTATGCGCCCGCCATGAACGGGCTCTTCCACACGGCGCCCATCACTGCCGGCGCCTGGCTGAGGATCCTGGGGATCGCAGCGCTCGCCTCGGTGGTGGTGGGCGCTGAAAAGCTCCTCCGGCGGAACCGCTACTAGCCTTCCGGTCGGTCCCGGGGCAGTGGCGGATCCGGTTCCAGCAGGGGACCTTCGCCCCTGCCCCGGCGCCCGCCCACCGGCAATAGTGGAAGTACACACGACGGGCAGCAAGCCCGTCCCCGAATGGGCGGAGGTCCCGAAATGATGTATGGCTGGAGCGGTGACATGGGGATCTGGGGTTACATCATGATGAGCATCAGCATGCTCATCTTTTGGGGAGCCATCATCGCCGGCGTTGTCCTGCTGGCCCGCTCGCTGCGCGCTCCCGGGCATCAGCACTACCAGGCCCCGCCGTCACGCAGCGCCGAAGACCTGCTGGCGGAGCGGTTCGCACGCGGCGAGATCGACGAGGCCGAGTACCAAAACCGGTTGGCGGTGCTGCGCAGCCGCTAAGGACCGCCAGCGTCGGACGGCGTCTGTCACACCGCGTTCCAGCCGTTGTCCGATGCCAGGACCACGCCGTTGATGTTGGTCCCGTCCCGGCTCAGCATGAACGTGATGCCGGCAGCGAGTTCCTCGGGTTCGGCAATGGGCGGCACGTTCGCCTGCATGTAGGGGCCCAGCACTTCCGCCCCCAGTTGGGTCTTGAACTCTGCGTGGATATTGGTCCGGGTGCCGCCCGGAGCCACGGCGTTGACCCGGATCCGCGCAGGCCCGCTTCCGAGGTCACGTTGACCACCGAGCCGTAGCCGGCCTCCAGCATCAGGGGCACGGTTGCGCGCATCAGCCGCATGAGGGACGTGACGTTGATGTTGAACACGAGGTCCCAGGTTTCGTCGTCGAGTTCGTGCACCGGCTGGAAGCTGTCCATGATGCCGGCTCTTCTGCCGCTGAAGGCTCCGGCCATGGCCAGGGTTTAAAAAGTTCTTGTTGCCCGGTGGGGGCCGGGACTAGGATGTGCGCGGGGGTTGAGACTTCCTCGCCACGGATTTCACTCAGAGCAGTCCGCGGGACCCGGCAACGGCCGGGTCGGCGCCTTGCCGGCGCCATCACGTGCAGGCGCATCTGACGCGTTTGCGACGGGACCGCGCCCCCGGCGATTCCTCTTCTCACCGGATTCACTACACGGGCCCTTTTCCGGACGCACCGTACAGCTGCACCCCTTGCGCTGGCTGGGCAGCATCCGCCGGACACTGGGTCCGGTGAACACTTTCTTCCGTACTCTCTGGAAGTGAATCATGCATACAAAAATTCGGGCCCAAATTGGCGTGACCGTGGCTGTCCTCGCCCTTGCCCTCAGCGGCGCCCCGGCTTCCCAGGCAAACCTGGCCGGGAGCGGCTTCGACACCGGCGACGGCAACCTGGTAGTCAACGATGAGGCCATGGACTGGGCCAACGCGGGAATAAACTGTTCCGTCACCACCGGCGGCTGCGGCATCGACCTTCCCACCGGGCAGGGCGATAATTCGTTCGGCAACGGCACCAAAGAGGACGATGCTGTTCCCACGGTAGTCAACGGCTCCATCCCCAACAACAAGAGCGACCTCCTGCGGTTCTATACAAAAATGACCCAGGAGGGCGGCAAGGACTTCCTCTACCTGGCATGGGAGCGCGTCCAGGAACCCAATGGCACCACCAACATGGACTTCGAGTTCAACCAGTCGAAGGTGACATCCGCCAACGGCGTCACCCCGGTCCGCACCGCCGGTGACATCCTGGTCAAGTACGACCTCTCCCAGGGCGGCGTCAACCCCAGCCTCGGCTACCACGAATGGATCACCACGGGAAACCCCCGCACGGACTGCGAAGCCTCGAACACCCTCCCCTGCTGGGGCACGGTAAACGCGCTGACAGGGTTCTTTGAAGGCTCCATCAACACCGTGGAGGTCGTGGACCCGATCGCTCCGGACGCACCGCGGACCCTGAGCGTGCGCACCTTCGGTGAGGCCGCCATCAACCTGACGGATTCGGGCATCATCCCGGCCAACACCTGCCAGCCGTTCGCGTCCGCATACCTGAAGAGCCGGTCCTCCGATTCATTCACGTCCGCGGTCAAGGACTTCATCGCGCCCATCAGTGCCGGGGCGCCCCGGTGCGGAACCATCAACATCACCAAGGTGAACGATGACAGTCCGGCCTCCGCACTGCAGGGTGCTGTCTTCACGCTCTACAACGACTTTGCCCCCGTGGGCACTGCGATGGGAGCCGAGGACACTGCGGTAACCCCGGCCACCACCTGCACCACCAGTGCTGCGGGAACCTGCTCCTTCACCAATGTGCCCATCGGCAACTACTGGGTGGTGGAGACCACCACGCCGGCGGGCCACGACACAGCGGCACCCCAGCAGGCTGTCGTCGGCGCGGGCGGAACTGTTGCCCTGACGTTCGTGAACCCCAGGGACTTCAAGGTGATCGTGCTTGTCTGCAGCGAAGCCACGAACTCGCTCTACCCGAGCCAGGTCACACTGGACGGCAGCTCACCGGCGAAGACGTCGCTGGGTGCACCGCCGTCCGGCATGACCGCAGCGCAGCTGTGCGGCCTGGGCGGGGCAGCATTTGATGACCAGAGTTACGGCAGCCACACCGCCGGGGTGACCATCCCGCAGTAAGCGGGCGGATTCCAGCACCCCTGACACAGTGGAGCGTACGACGGCGACGGCGGGGCCTCCCGCCGTCGTACGCTTGCCTCTGCACTGTGCCCGATTGAGCGCGGCCCGCTTCCGCGGCATTGAACCGCACCGCGAACATCTCCAGGAGGAGCCTGCCATGACCATCCCGGCGGACATCGAGACGCCCGAAATCCTCATCGACCGGGACGTCCTGGCCCGCAACATTACCCGGATGGCGGAAACGGTGGGCGGGAAGGGCCTGCAGCTGAGGCCGCATGCCAAGACGCACAAGATGACGGAGATCGCCCGGTTGCAGCTGGCCGCGGGGGCCGCGGGACTCACGGTGGCCACGCTGGGTGAAGCGGAGGTGTTTGCGGCGGACGGCGTGCAGGACATCTTCATCGCCTATCCCCTGTGGGTCCGGCCGGCCCAGGCGGAGCGGCTGCGCCGGCTGGCGGGGTCGGTGGCGGTATCGGTGGGCGTCGACTCGGCTGAGGGCGCAGCGGCGATGGGCGAAGCGCTCGGTGATGCGGCCGGATTGGTGGAGGTGCTGCTGGAAATCGACAGCGGCCACCACCGCAGCGGAGTGCTGCCGGAGGATGCCGTCTCCGTGGCGCGCACGGCGACGAACGCCGGGCTGCGCGTGACCGGTGTCTTCACGTTCCCCGGCCACAGCTATGCGCCCGGAATGGCGGCGGCGGCGGCCCGGCAGGAAGGCGCCGCCCTCACCACCGCCGCCGGGCTGCTTGAAGCCGCCGGGTTCCGGATTTCCCGGCTCAGCGGCGGATCCACCCCCACGGCCATGCTGACCGCACCGGCCCAAGCAACAGAGGTGCGTCCCGGTGTCTACGTCTTTGGTGACGCCCAGCAGCTGGAACTGGAACGCTGCGCCCCGGAAGACATTGCCCTGACGGTGGCCGCCACGGTGGTGAGCCGGCACGACGGCGGCGCCGCACCGCGCCGGATCGTCCTGGACTCGGGCAGCAAGATCCTGGGCGGGGACCGTCCCGCCTGGGCCACCGGCTTCGGCCGGCTCCTGGACTACCCCGACGCCCGGGTCTCGGCATTGTCCGAACACCACGCAACGGTGCAGTGGCCGGCGGATGTGGAGCTGCCCGCCCTGGGTGAGCGGCTTCGGGTGGTACCGAACCATGTCTGCGTGGCCGTGAACCTCGTGGACGAAGTGGCCGTGGTCAGCGGCGGCTCCGTGGTGGACCGCTGGCGCGTGGCGGCCCGGGGCCTGAACCGTTAGGACATCCGGGGTGGACTAAACCAGAGCGCGGGTGGAGGTATTTTCCGCGGGCGGCACCTTCAGGCTGCCATACCGTTCCATCCGGTGCCAGCGCAGGTGCACCCCGGCGAGGGCGGTGACCACGGACTGGATGACCACCAGGTACATGACCTGCCGGTAGACGAACTGCTGGAGCGGCAGGGTCCAGAGCGGCCGGAGCGGTTCATTGTCCAGCCTAAACGCGTAGGCGGCCATGAGCAGCTGGACGCCCAGGAAGACAAACCAGAGCAGGGCTATCCTGGCCGGGTCGAGGAAGATCAGGCCGTAGAGCGCGAAGACGTCCACCACCGGCGCGAACAGCGGCAGCAGGACCTGGAGGACCATCAGGTAGCCCAGGCCGCGCCGGCCGAGCTTCCCGGCAGCGCCCCGCTGGAAGACGGCTCCGCGGTGCTTCCACATCGCCTGCAGCGTGCCGTAGCACCAGCGGTACCGCTGCTTCCAGAGCGCCCCGAGGCTGGCCGGGGCTTCCGTCCAGGCGCGGGCGTCGTCCTGGTAGACCACGCGCCACCCGTCGCGGCACAGCGCCATGGTCAGGTCGGTGTCCTCGGCCAGGGTGTCGTTGCTGACGCCGCCGACGGCGAGCAGGGCCTCGCGCCGGAACGCACCGATCGCACCGGGAACAGTCGGCATGCACTCGGCGACGTCGAACAGCCGGCGGTCCAGGTTGAACCCGACCACGTACTCGATGTGCTGCCAGGCGCCGAGGATTCCGCCCCGGTTGGCCACCTTGGTGTTGCCGGAGATGGCACCCACCCGGGGTTCCGCGAACGGCTGGATGAGTGCGCGGACGGTGTCCGGTTCGAACACGGTGTCGCCGTCCACCATCACCACGATGTTATGGCTTGCCGCGGCGATTCCGGCGTTCAGGGCGGAGGGCTTGCCGCCGTTGTCCTTGCGGATCACGCTGACGCCGGGCAGCGCCATGGCGTCCACCAGGCCGGCCGTCCCGTCGGTGGAGCCGTCGTCCACCACGATGATTTCCACCGGGTGGTTTGATGCCGCAATGGAGCGCACGGCGGCCTCGATGCCGGCAGACTCGTTGTAGGCGGGCACGATGACGGTGACCGGCTCGGTGACTTCCCGCCTGACCACGACGTCCGTCCGGCGCCTGCCGCGCGCGGCGGCACGCAGGCGGCGGGCCGCCCGGTTGTGCCGCGCGGCCACGCCCACCACCAGGGCCGCCCGGATGAACGTGACCACGCCGGCCGCCACCAGGCCCCACGACACCAGGGTGATGAGAATGTCGCTGAGCCGGATGCCCCAGGACAATGCAGTGCCGCTGGTCCGGTCCGCGGTGGAGGCCTCACGCATGCTGGTGATGCCGATGGCGTCGCCCACCGAGGTGACCCGGAAGCCCTGGTCCGCGAACTGCGCCAGGGACGAATCAAGTGCAGCGACCGTCTGGCTGCGGTCGCCGCCGCCGTCGTGCATGAGCAGTACGTCGCCGCCGCGGCTGGAGGGGGCGAGGTTGCGTCCGATGACGTCTGCGCCAGGTCGCTGCCAGTCCTTGCTGTCCCTGCTGGACAGGACGGTCAGGTAGCCCTGGTCCGCGGCAGCCTGGATGGCTTCCCAGGTTGCGTCGGACACCTCCGCGTTCCCGGAGCTGAAAGGCGGCCGCAGCAGGGTTGGGGTCCGCCCGGTAAGGGCCGCGATGGCCTGATGGTCCGCCTGGATTTCGAGCTGCTGCCGCCACTCCGGTGCACTGCCCAGATCGGCGTGGGTCAGGGTGTGGACACCGATCTCGTGCCCTTCGGCGACGATCCGGCGCACGAGGTCCGGGTGTTCGATCGCAGCGGATCCCACCACGAAGAAGGTGGCGCGGACGTTGTGTTTCCGGAGGATGTCCAGGATCCGGGGCGTCCAGGCGGGGTCCGGACCGTCATCGAAGGTCAGTGCGAGGGTCCCCTCCGGCGGGCTGACCGTGCGCACTGTTCCCCCGCGGGCGTCGATGACGGGTCCGCCCTGGGTCACGTCCTTTGGCACGGAGGATGACGGACCCGCAACGGGCGCGTCCGGCCGGCCGATGCCGCCGAGGTGGTGCATGTAGCCCTGGACGGTAAGAGCAAGTGCCAGCCCGCCCAGGAGAGCAAGCAGGATAAACCAGTGGGCCCTCAGCGGGCGCGGCGCATCGCGATTGTCCTGGCGTCGAAGCATCACGGGCGGGCGGGCTGGGTGGGTTTGGTGGCCTGCCCGGGCGCCGTTCCGCTCATTCCCGGATCCACCGCATCGGTGCCCCGGGGGGTGCCAGCCGATCCCGGCAGCTCAGGGGCCGGGCCTGTTGCCACAGGTGCGGACGGAGCCGGAGCAGGAGCGGACGACGGCGGCGCCTCAGCCGCCGGGCCAGGCGCCTGGACCGCGGGGACCGGAGCGCCGGCACTGCCCGGGGCGGCCTCACCCGCGGGCCTAACGGGTACGGGCTTGGGCTTGGGCGCGGAGGCCGGAACCTCGATGGCAGCCGGTCCGCCCAGCCGCGGCAGGTAGGGCGCGCCCACGTTGGGCCCACCGGCCAGCGCGACCACCAGCAGGACAACGTAACCTGCTACAAGGGTCAGCGCAGCCAGGCCGAGGAGCTTGATCCTGCGCAGCCGCCGCCCCGAGGCGTCGACGAAGATCGGTCCGCTCGAGGCGGGACCTGGCATGAGGGGCGGCTCTTTAGAGGCTGGCATCGAGCATCAATCTTAGTCGATTGGCCCGTTCCGCCGTTAAAGCGCTGCCCGGCTCAGCTTTCGAAGGCGGCCCTGAACGCAGCCAGGGCGGCGTCTCCGGCCGGCACTCCCGGGCCTCCGGCGGCTCCGGCTTCGAGGCCCACCACTCCGCCGTATCCGGCCCCGCACAGGGCCTCCGCCACCGCGCGGTAGTTGATTTCGCCGGTGCCCGGCTCGAACCGGCCCGGGACGTCCGCCACCTGGATTTCACCGATGAACGGCAGGGCAGTGCGCACCAGCTCGATCAGGTTCCCCTCGCCGATCTGGGCGTGGTAGAGGTCCAGCATCATCCTGACGTTGGGGTGGTCCACAGCAGCCACGAGGGCATGGGTGTCTTTGGCCCGCGCCAGCGGAATGCCCGGGTGGTCCACGATCGTGTTGAGGTTCTCCAGCGCGAACGTGACCCCGTATTTTGCCCCGAGCTCAGCCAGCCGCTCCAGGGTCCGCAGTCCGGTGAGCCACATCTGACCGGTGGAGCGAAGGACCGGGTTGACTGCCGTGCCGCCCTCCCCGAGCTCAGCGGGGTGGACCACCATACGCTCCACGCCCAGCTCAAGGGCTACCGGCACCAGCTTCTCCGCGGAGGCCACCACTTCATCGGCGCTGGCCGGATCGGTGAGGCTGCCGCCGAAGTACCCGCTCATCGAGGAGAATCGGGCGCCGGTGGCGGCGAGGGCCGCGATGTCGCGTCCCCGCGTATCCCAGAGCTCGATGTCGAAACCCTGCTCATGGATACGGACGACGCGCTCGATCAGGGGAAGGTCGCCGTAGACCATCTCCGCGCACACTGCCAGGCGCATGCTCACGATTCCCCTCCAGCCGGCTGCAGTTCAGGTTCGGCGGCGCGGAGCCCGGCAATGGAGCCGACGTCCACCGGCAACCCGGACTCGGCTGACCGGGCGGCGGCCAGTGCCACCGCCAGGGCGTTGCGGGCATCTGCACCGCCCGGGCGTGCAGGGGCGCCGTCTGGCCTCCCGTCGCGGCGGGTCTTCACGCCGTCGACAAAGTGCGCCAATTCGGCGGTGTAGGCGTCATGGAAGAGATCCACGTTGAGCCGGACCGTATCTGAGCCGATACCGGCGGCGGTGTAGGTGGTGGCACTGGATGCCTGGGGACCGCCGGCCGTGACCATGCCGGCGGAACCGAACACTTCGCCGCGAACGTCGTACCCGTAGAGGGCGTTGAAGTTGGCCTCCGCCACGGCGATTGCACCGTTGCTGTAGGTGATGGTCACAACGGCGGTGTCCAGCAGCCCCGTGCCCCTGTGCTCCGGGGCCACCAGGGCGTCGGCCACAGCGTGGACCCGAACGGGGACCGCCCCGGGATTCAGCCAGTTCAGGGTGTCGAAATCATGGATCAGGGTTTCCAGGAAGATGGTGCCCGGCGGAATCCGTTCAGGATTGGCGATACCTGCGGCGGTGCCGGGGTCGCGGGTCAGCGACCGGAGCAGTTGGGGCCGGCCCACGGCACCGTCGTCGATGAGTTTCCGCGCCGCTGCGAAATCCTTGGCGTACCGGCGGTTGAAGCCGAACTGGACCATCACGCCGGATGCCTCGGCGGCGTCAAGGGCGGCATCCAGCTCCTCGATGGTCCGGCCGCCCGGCTTCTCACAGAAAACGTGCTTGCCGGCACGTGCCGCGTCCGCGATGAGCGCTGCATGGAACCGGGCGGGGGCGGCAATCATGATGGCATCCACCTCGGGGTCGGTAAGGACGTCCGCGGGGTCTGTGCTGATCTTCGCCACGCGCAGCCGGTCCGCGAGGGCCTGCACGGCAGGCAGCGCCGGGTCCGCAATGGCTTCAAGGCGGGCGCCCGGAATACGCTCGGCGACGGACTCGGCATGGAAGGTGCCAATCCAGCCGGCCCCGACCAGTCCGATGCGGACCGGCCTGTCGGCGCTGACAGGGTGCTGAAGATAGGGCATGAATACTCCTGCTGTGGGAAGACTAGATCGTTCTAGTGAAGATACTATGGCACGGCTCACGACCCGTGTCTAGATCGTTCTATAGACTGTTTCCCAACGAGGAGGAAAGATGACGGAGCAGCATCGCCGCGCCACCCTGATGGACGTGGCCCAGGCCGCCGGAGTGTCTCGGGCCCTGGTGTCCATCGTCATGCGCGGCGCCCCCGGCGCTTCGGAGGGTACGCGGCAGAAGGTACTGGCAGCGGCCCGGGAATTGGGATACCGGCCGGACTCCCGCGCGCGGCTGCTGCGCAGCAGCCGGACACGGCTACTGGGCCTGAGCTTCTCGAGCTCCCAGCCGTTCCACGCC
The DNA here is from genome assembly GCF_044755045.1 of Pseudarthrobacter sp. NPDC092419. Taxonomy (NCBI): domain Bacteria; kingdom Bacillati; phylum Actinomycetota; class Actinomycetes; order Micrococcales; family Micrococcaceae; genus Pseudarthrobacter; species Pseudarthrobacter sp. NPDC092419. The sequence continues at coordinate 283,090 of NZ_JBIVQF010000003.1, read as the reverse complement.
GAGATCGTTGACGCCGCGTATGCGGCGGTTTCCGCCAAAGGCTACGAGATCGCGCTGGGCGCCGTTGCCAGCGGACGCACCGAAAGCCGCGCCGCTGAGGCACTGCTCGACGTCGGCGCGGAGGCACTCATCCTCGTCTCCCCCACCCTCGGCGACCAGGAGCTGACCCGGCTGGCCGCCCAGGTGCCCGTGGTCAGCCTGCTGCGTGACGACGTCGTGCCTTCCGTCGATTCGGTGAGCAGCGACGACCAGGCGGGAATCCGGGCGGCCGTTGACCACTTGGCAGGGCTGGGCCACCGCAATATCGTGCATGTGGACGGCGGAACGGCGGTATCCGCGGACAAGCGGCGGGAGGCCTTCGGCGCGGAGATGCGGCGCCGCGGCCTCGATCCCGTCACCGTTCCCGGCGGGCCTACCGAGGAGGACGGCATCAGTGCGGGGCCTTTGTTGCCCACGGAAAGGATGACGGCGGTGATCGCCTTCAACGACCGGTGCGCGCTGGGCGTCATGGAGAGCTTACGGGCCGCCGGGCTGGGCGTCCCGTCCGACGTCTCAGTGCTGGGATACGACGACAGCCAGTTCGCCAGGCTGAGCTACGTGCAGCTGTCCTCCGTCAGCCAGGACGCCCCGCTGCTGGCTGCGGCGGCCGTGGACCGCGCCGTCGACCGGGTGGAGCGCGTGGTCCCGCCGGAGCGCCTGGTCCAAACGCCGCACCTGGTGGTACGGCGAACGACGGCGGCTCCGCGACTACCGGACAGGGCAGGCTTCCGCCGGACCTAGAAACCGGTCGGTTCAGTTTCCAGCTCAGGTTCGGTCGGCCGGTGCTCGTGGTGGAGCGGACGTAGCGCCATGGTCCGTGGAAACCAGACCACAGCGTCGTACCGCTTCCCCATGACTGTGGGGACGTAGTTCCCCCGCTCCCGGTCCGGGTTGTACACGACCCCGATGGCCCGGTGGCCGCGCCAACTGGACAACCATGGTCCGGACCGGTCGGAATCGAACACGAGCGCGGCGGGCCCGGCCAGCGCCTGGTTGAGGATCTGCTCGTGGCTGCCGGGCGCCGCCCGGGGGACGTCCATGGCCTGTTCCGGTGAACCCCAGGCCGGGGCCGCGGTGACCGAGCCGGTGAACGAGGAGAAGCCGACCAGGACTGAGGTTCCCGGATGCCGCTGGCGCACCAGCTGGCCAATGTTAACCATGCCGTCGTCGGCCATGTCAGTGGCGCGCGCGTCCCCAACGTGGGTGTTGTGTGCCCAGACAAGTCCCTTGGATCCGAAGCCGTGATGGCGGGCCAACCTGCCGATGGTGTCGCTCATGTGATGGTCGCGGATGTTCCACGACTGCTGGTCGCCGCGGATCATGGTGCGGTAGTAGCGTTCAGCGTTGGCAGCGACGATGGCATTCTGCACGGCGTCGAACGCCGAGGGATCCTCATGCGTCCGCCCAAGCGTGCGGCGGTGCACCTCGGCGAGCAGGGCCACCACATCTTCCTCACAGGGCTGCGGAACCAGGCGGTTGCTCCAGGCGTACCGCTGCGGGTCCTCGCGGAAAGGCACAAAGCATTGCCACGCGCGCAATGCCGCGGGCAGCGCGTCCGCCGCGTTGGCGCCAAGCCAGTTGAAGATCTCCCGGAGGGAATCCCAAAGAGAGTAGACGTCAAGCCCGTAGAACCCGGTGCGCCGGTGTCCGGGCAGACCGAGGTTCCATTCACGGAGCCAGGTCAGGAACGCGGCCACCTCGTGGTTGGCCCACATCCACGTGGGCCAACGTTCAAAGCCTGCCAGCAGCTGGCGGGCGTCGAGCTCCTGGTCCGCTTCCCCGCGGACCCAGCGGTTGATGCGCCAGCAGTCCGGCCAGTCGCCCTCCACTCCGATCCATGTGAAGCCATGTTCCTCAATGAGACGCCGGCTGAGCAGTGCCCGCCAGCGGTAGTACTCATGGGTACCGTGCGACGCTTCGCCCAGGCACACGAACCGGGCGGACCCGGCCAGCCTGACCAGCCCGTCAAGATCGCGGGGGGTGTTCAGCGGCTTTGCCAGGGCACGGATTTCCGCCTGTTCGGGGCCCCAACCCGCATCCTCGTCGGCGACCGGGCCGCTCATTGCCGCACCTCCGTGTTTGGATTCGCTTCAGCGGACGGGAGAAGGTAATGGCTGAACCAGCCGGCAGCGAGTTCGGCCGCCCGGGCAAGCGTTCCCGGCTCCTCAAAGAGATGGGTGGCCCCGGGAACGATCTCCAGGCGCGTGGGGGCCCGCATCAGGGACTGGGCCTGCCGGTTGAGGGTGAGCACCTGCGGATCGGCGCCACCGACGATCAGGAGCGTGGGGGCCCGCACGGCGGCAAGCCGTGCCCCCGCAAGGTCAGGCCGGCCGCCCCGGGATACGACCGCTGCGACGTTGGCCCCCGGCTCGGCTGCTGCCCAGAGCGCGGCACCGGCTCCGGTACTCGCCCCAAAATAGCCTATGCGCCCCTGCCAGCCGTCCTGCCTTGTATCCACCCAGCCCGTGGCCGACCCCAGTCGGCGCGCCAGCAGGGCGATATCGAACACGTTGCTGCGGTCCACTTCCTCCGCCGGGGTGAGCAGGTCAAGGAGCAGCGTTCCCAGGCCGGCATCATGAAGGACCGACGCCACAAACCTGTTCCGGGGGCTGTGCCGGCTGCTGCCGCTGCCGTGGGCGAAGATCACAATTCCCTGGCAGCCCGGAGGGCGGTAGAAGTTCCCGCTCAACCGGACTGCTCCCGCCGGAATTTCGACCTCTTCCTCAGCCCCTTCAGCCTGCAAGTTGGCTTCCTGCCTGCCGTCCCGGACGAGGCGAAGCCGGCGTTCGGCGTCGTCGAGCAACCGCACCACCTCGTCGTCCTCGGTTGCCGAGAAGTCGTGGTAGTAGTAGCCCACGGCTTGGAAGTTCCGGGGGGCAGCCAGGCACACGACGTCATCCGCCTCCGTCAGTGAGGGGATGGTACGCGCCGGAGCCACCGGGACGGCCAGGACCACCCTGGCCGCACCGAGCTGCCGGGCAATGTGGCACGCAACCCGGGCGGTGGAACCTGTGGCGATGCCGTCGTCCACCACCACGGCGGTGCTGCCGCGCAGGTCCATGGGCGGGCGCCCCTGCCGGTAGCGGGCCGTGCGGTCCTCCAGCACCTGGCGTTCATTCTTTTCAACGGCGGCCAGGTCCTCTTCCGTGACGCGGGCCAGGGAAAGGACACGTTCATCCAGGACCCGGGCACCGCCCTCGCCGATGGCGCCCATGGCCACTTCCGGCTGGAACGGAACGCCCAGTTTCCGCACCATAATCACGTCCAGCGGGGCGTCTAGGGCTTTGGCCACCTCGAACGCCACCGGAACTCCGCCGCGGGGCAGGCCCAGCACCACCACGTCCCGGCCCCGCAGGCCGGCCAGCCGCTGTCCAAGCCGCCGGCCCGCGTCGGCCCTGTCCAGGAACTCGAACATCGCGTCGTCCTCTCAGGGGGTCTCTTCCCCGTGCGGTGAAGCCGCCTCGGGAGTCCACCACATGCGAAGGACGAAATGGGCGTCGGCAGTGCTTTTGGCAATCATCGCCCCGGCGTCCCCGACCAGTTTCACGCCGAATTCGATTTCCACCTGCTCAGGGGTGAGTTCCGCCATGGCCTCCAGCGCGGCATGGGCGGCGGGGCGGACACTGGCGAGGGCATCCTCCAGCCGCCTGCCCGTGTCCAGGATCCCCTGTTCGTTGCGGGCCGGATGGTCCACGCCGTAGCTGTTGTCCTCAGCCTCGACAAGGATGGTCCCGGAGCCCACTTCGTACCGCAACACCTCAGTCATGGCGGGCTGCCTCCTCTAGTGGGACATGCGCATGTTGTGGTGGGCCGCGGTGCTTGGCCGGATGGCGGCCGCTGTAACCGCCAGGGCCACAGCCCCTGCGATCCATGACGTCCAGGCTGCCCCCGTTGCGGAGGCGTAAGACCCCAGCCATGGCGAAAGGACAAGGGCGGCGGCCAGGACGGCCTGCACATATTCCATCGCCGGCGTTCCGGGCATGGCCAGGTTTACGATGCCGCTGACGGCCAAGAGCCCGCCCAGGACAAGCATGAGCGTGGCGGACATGCCTTCCTGCCGGGTGAAAAGGACCGCGGCGGCCGTGAAGAGTCCGGCGGCGACGGCCACATAGTCCTGCCACCGATACCACTTTTTCATTGATAGTCCCCTTCCTTGGGGCACGGGCACGCCCTGTGCGTTCCCGTGCGCGGGCGGTCGGGCCCGCGATTCAAGTCAACGCTTCGGCCGGTACGGTCAACAGGGCAGAAAGACCTGTTCCCGTCCCGGCCCGCGAAGGGGACTTTTGGCTCTGGATCCCATGGCCTGGACGGCGGATTGTGGAAGTGCCGGACGGTTACGCGCGTCCGGTCCAATCCTGACAGGAGGCATGACATGACTGACCTGATGAAGTGGTTCGACACCCGTCACTCTCCCCTGGACGTGCTCGAGCGGCTCTTTGACAGCGAACTGGGGAGTTCGGCAATCCGGGTGGAGGAGGTCATCGACGGAAACACGGTGGTGGTGCGGGCTGAACTGCCGGGCATCGACCCTGACAAGGACGTCGATGTGGCAGTGTCCCAGGGCACCCTGGTGATCAAGGCGAAGCGGGAAGAAAAAAAGGAACACAAGGACAAGGACACGTACCGTTCGGAATTCCGGTACGGCTCTTTCGTTCGCCGGATTCCGCTGCCTGACGGCGTAGACGACAGCCAGGTGACGGCTTCGTACAAGGACGGCGTCCTTGAGGTCCGCGCCCCCCTGCCGGAACAGGAAAAGCAGCCAGCGTCATCAAAGATTCCCATCAGCAGGAGCTAAGGCCGACTGGTCCGCCGGCCGCCGGCCATTCATAACCGGGCCGGAACCGGCGGTGGCTGCGGCCACCCCAGCCCGCCGGGTCCTGGCCAGCCCACGACAAAAAAGGAGTACGCCATGGAACGCGTCATCGACAAAGTAGCACTGGTCACCGGAGGAGCCCGCGGTATCGGAGCCGCTGTGGCGACGCGGCTGCACGGAGAAGGCGCCCGTGTGGTCATCGCCGATGTGCTGGACGAAGAGGGGAAGGAAGTTGCCGGGCGGCTGGGATCCGGGGCGCTCTACGTCCATTTGGACGTTACAAGCCCTCAGGACTGGGAAAACGCGGTCAAGGCAGCGGTGGGCACCTTTGGCGGCCTGAATACCTTGGTGAACAACGCCGGAATAGTGAATTTTGCGTCGATTGAGGACTACACGATCGAGCAGTGGAACGCCGTGATCGGAGTTAACCTGACCGGCGTCTTTAACGGGATCAAGGCTGCCATACCGGCACTGAAGGAAGGGAAAGGCGCCTCCATCGTGAACGTCTCCTCGATAGCCGGTCTTCGCGGATACGAGCAGATCCCCGGGTACACCGCTTCCAAATTCGGAGTGCGGGGCCTGACCAAGAGCGCAGCCCTGGATCTGGGGCACTATGGGATCAGGGTCAATTCGATTCACCCGGGGGTGATTTCCACGCCGATGACTGCCGGCTTGGCCACCGACATGAGCCACGTGGCGCTGGGCCGGGTCGGCCATCCCGGCGAGGTAGCCGCCCTGGTGCTCTACCTGGCCTCCGACGAAGCCTCCTTCATCACCGGAGCCGAGTTCGTGATCGATGGCGGTGACACGGCAGGCACCGTCACACCCCGAACGGAGGGCTAGGAAGCCGTGGAGATGACCGGCCAGCAACACGACGATCGGCGAAAGAATGCCGGCGTCTTGAAGGTTCAGCCGTATCTTGCGGACTACGAGGCAACGCGCAAGACCTTCTCATGGGACCAGGCCAGGCGCGGACTGTCCGGCTTGCCCGGAGGCCGTGGCCTCAACATCGCGTACGAAGCGGCTGACCGCCATGCCATCGGGTCCCAGGGCAGGAAGGAAGCATTGCGCTTCATCCGGGCCGACGGCAGCACCTACTCACTGACGTACTCGGAACTGGCCTTCCAAAGCAGCAGGTTTGCTTCTGTCCTCCGCGGCCTTGGCGTACAGGCGGGAGCCCGGGTCTTCACGCTTCTAACCCGGTGCCCCGGGCTTTACATTGCCATGCTGGGCACCTTTAAGAACGCGGGCGTCGTCTGTCCGCTCTTCTCGGCATTCGGGCCGGACCCCATACGCCAGCGGCTGCAACTGGGGACCGGGCAGGTCCTGGTCACCACCAAGGCCCTGTACCGGAAAAAGGTGGCGCCGGTACGGGCGGACCTGCCGGACCTCCGCTACATACTGTTGACCGACGCCGATGGGGCGCCGGAGCCCGGCACCCTGGACCTCGAGGCGCTTATGGCATCGGCGGCCCCTGCGGCCGGGATCGCGCCGACGCAGCCTGAGGACGTGGCCCTGCTGCACTTCACGAGCGGAACCACCGGAACCCCCAAAGGCGCGATCCATGTCCACGAAGCTGTGGTGGCGCACTATGCCACCGGCCGGTTCGTGCTGGACCTCCACCCCGATGATGTCTACTGGTGCACCGCCGACCCGGGATGGGTGACGGGCACCTCTTACGGCGTCATCGCCCCGTTGGTGCACGGAGTCACCGTGCTCGTGGATGAAGAGGAAATGGACGTCGACCGCTGGTACCGGATTCTCGCCGACCAGAAAGTGACCATCTGGTACACGGCCCCCACGGCACTGCGCATGCTGATGAAAGCCGGTGCGGAGCGGGCAGCGGGGTACGGCTTCCCGGCACTGCGGCTCATCGCCAGCGTCGGCGAGCCGCTGAATCCTGAAGCCATCGTTTGGGCACAGAAGGTGTTGGGACTGCCGGTTCATGACAACTGGTGGCAAACGGAAACCGGCGGCATCATGATCGCAAACTACCCCTCAATGCCGATCCGGCCCGGCTCCATGGGAAGACCGATGCCAGGCATCGAAGCCGCCCTGGTGGCGCGGGATTCCGAAGGCAAACCCGTCATCGAGGAGGGCGAAGTGAAACTCATCACCGAGTCGGACACCATGGGTGAACTTGCGCTCCGTCCAGGCTGGCCGTCCATGTTCCGCGGCTACCTCAATGACGAGGAGCGCTACCGCCGCTGCTTCGCCGGCGGCTGGTATCTCACCGGGGATTTGGCCAAGCGCGATAAGGACGGCTACTTCTGGTTCGTGGGCCGTGGAGATGACCTCATAAAGTCTTCAGGCCACTTGATCGGCCCCTTTGAAGTGGAGAGCTGCCTCCTGGAGCACCCGGCGGTCGCCGAAGCCGGCGTGATCGGAATTCCTGATCCGGTGGCAGGCGAAGTTGTAAAGGCCTTTATAGAACTGAAGGCAGGCAACCAGCCGTCGGATGACCTCCGCCTCGAAATCATCGGGTTCGCCCGGAAGCGGCTCGGCGCTGCTGTCGCTCCGCGGCTGCTCGACTTCACCACGGGCCTGCCCAGGACCCGCAGCGGAAAAATACTGCGCCGGCTCCTGAAGGCACGCGAGCTGGGGCTGCCGGAAGGAGACTTATCAACGTTGGAGCAAGGGAGCCGAAGGCCATGAACTCCCTTCGTGAGCCGGGCGTCCCGGACCCGCAGCAAGCCCGCCACCTGTTGCGGCAGATGCTGCGGGTACGGCGCCTTGAGGAAAAGTGCATCGAGCTCTACAGCGCCGCCAAGATCCGCGGATTCCTGCATGTCTACATCGGCGAAGAGGCAGTGGCGGCCGGCGTCCTGGAAACGCTCGCAGCCGGGGACGCAGTGGTGGCCACGTACCGGGAACACGGGCATGCGCTGCTCCGGGGCGTATCCGCCGGCGCCATCCTTGCTGAAATGTACGGGCATGTGGAAGGTTGCTGCCGAGGTCGGGGCGGCTCCATGCATCTCTTCGACGCCGCCACCCGTTTCTACGGCGGAAATGCGATTGTGGCCGGAGGACTGCCGCTTGCCGTCGGGCTGGCACTCGCCGACAAGATGTCCGGGCGGCGACGGGTAACCGCCTGCTTCTTTGGTGAGGGAGCTGTGGCCGAAGGCGAGTTCCACGAAAGCCTGAACCTTGCAGCGCTGTGGCAGCTTCCCGTGCTGTTCTGCTGCGAGAACAATCTTTACGCCATGGGCACTGCGCTGGTCCGGTCTGAATCGCAAACGGACATGGCGCTTAAGGCTGCCGGCTACGAGGTCCCGGCCTGGTCGGTGGACGGCATGGACGTGTTGGCAGTCCAGGAAGCTGCCCGCCGTGCCGTGGATGCGGTGCGGTCAGGCGGCGGCCCGCATTTCCTGGAACTTCGCACGTATCGGTTCCGGGCGCACTCCATGTTCGATCCCGAGTTGTACCGGGAGAAGGCAGAGGTGGCGCGATGGATGGAGCGGGATCCCATCCAGCTGCTCAAGACTGCGATGGAGGCCGCTGGCCAGCTCCCCGAGGAGGAGTGGACGGCGCTGCAGGCCGACGTCGATGCCGAGGTTGGTGCCGCCGTCGAATTCGCCGAAGCGGGCACCCTTGAACCCGTGGAGGACCTGGAACGTTTCGTCTACAGCGAGCGCAGCGCAGCCGGGGAAAGCGGGGCCTGAGGATGAAGACCACCTACAGGGAAGCGGTCCGTGCAGCCTTACGTGAGGCGCTGCAGCGTGACGACCGGGTTTTCCTCATGGGCGAGGACGTGGGCCGCTACGGCGGCAGCTTTGCCGTCAGCCTGGGCCTGCTGGAAGAGTTCGGGCCCGAACGCATACGCGACACGCCGCTGTCAGAGTCCGGGTTCGTGGGCGCCGGCATCGGCGCGGCGCTGGGCGGAATGCGTCCCGTCGTCGAAATCATGACGGTCAACTTCAGTCTGCTGGCGCTGGACCAAATCATTAACAATGCCGCCACGCTGCTGCACATGTCCGGCGGACAGTTCAACGTCCCGCTGGTCGTTCGGATGACCACCGGCGCGGGAAGGCAACTGGGGGCGCAGCATTCGCACAGCCTGGAGGGCTGGTACGCACACATTCCAGGGCTGCGCATCCTGGCTCCGGCGACCCTCGAGGACGCCCGTGGAATGCTTTGGACGGCCCTCGAGGACCCGGACCCGGTCCTGATCTTCGAGCACGGCTCGCTGTATAACGTCGCCGGCGAATTGCCCGACGGCGCAGGGCCGGTAAACATCGGCAAGGCTGCGGTCCGGCGCCCGGGAACCGCAGTTACCCTCATCACCTACGGCGGCACCCTGCCCGCCGTCCTCGATGCTGCAGACCAACTGGCCCTGGAAGGAACGGACGCCGAGGTTATTGACCTGCGGACGTTGCGTCCGCTCGACGAGGTGACGATCCTCGGCAGCGTCGAGAAGACCCACCGCGCGGTGGTCGTCGACGAAGGCTGGCGCAGCGGCAGCCTCTCCGCGGAAATCAGTGCCAGGATCGGCGAGCACGCCTTCTATGCCCTCGATGCCCCCGTGGAACGGGTGTGTACCGTGGAAGCGCCTGTCCCGTATGCGAAGCATCTCGAGGTGGCTGCGCTGCCTTCCGTGGACCGGATCGCCGCTGCCGTCCGCAAGGTGGTGGGAACCCATGGCTGATTTCCGGATGCCGTCCCTTGGTGCAGACATGGAGCACGGCAAAGTGGTGGAGTGGCTGGTGCAACCCGGCGACTACATCCACAAGGGCGATCTGGTGGCCGTGGTGGACACCGACAAGACCGTGATGGACATCGAGTCCTTCGACGAGGGCGTGGTGGCCGAGTTCCTGGTGGATATCGGCGACACCGTGGAAGTGGGCACGCCGATTGCCCGGATAACCGCCACCCCGGCTGAAGTCCCGCCACCCCCGTCAGGGTTGCCCGCTCCCGGCGCCGGGAAGCCGGCCGCCCACCCCGTCCACGGGGACCGGCGTGGCGGAACGGGTGCCACGTTACCTCCGCCCATGCGCCATTTGGCGCATACGCTGGGGGTCGACGTCGGCCGCATCAGCGGCAGCGGCGAGAACGGCGAGGTGACGAGGGCCGACGTCGAACGCGCCGCGTCCGCCCACGTCACCGGGGCGCCGCACGGCGAAGCCCCCGGGCCTCTTCCGCCGGCAAAGGTCCCTGCTGCTGCAGGAGCACATCGCGTGCGTTCCTCGCCGCTGGCACGGCGGTTGGCGGAGCAGCTTGGCGTCAACCTGCAGGCACTGACGGGCACCGGGCCGGACGGCGCCGTGAAGGAAGCTGATGTCCGGCGCGCCGCCGGTGCCGGCGGGAAAGCGCAAACACTCCGGAACGCCATTGGCGCACTGATGTCCCGCTCAAAGACCGAAATTCCGCACTACTACCTCTCAACCACACTGGATCTGGCGGCGGCCATGGCGTGGATGCAGTCGGCCAACCGGCAGCGTGCGCTCGCCTCGCGGCTGGTCCCGTCCGCCCTGCTGCTGAAAGCAGCAGCGCTGGCGGCCAGGGAGGTGCCGGAGATGAACGGCTTCTATACCGACGGCGCCTTCCGTCCCAGCAGCGATGTCCATCTCGGCGTCGCTGTTGCGCTACGGAATGGCGGACTGGTTGCCCCCGCCCTGCGGAATGCGGACACGCTGGCGCTCGATGACTTGATGGAACAGTTGCGGAACCTCGTGGAACGGGCCCGGGCCGGACGGCTCCAGCGTGCGGAAATGGCCGACCCAACCATCACAGTTACGAACCTGGGCGATCTCGGCGTGGAAAGCGTATACGGCATCATCTATCCCCCGCAGGTGGCCATGGTCGGTTTCGGCAGGGTGGTGGAGCAGCCTTGGGCGAACGGGGGCATGCTCGGCATCCGCCACGCAGCCACCGCCACCCTTTCCGCCGATCACCGCGTGAGCAACGGGCTGCGCGGCGGCCGCTTTCTTGCCCGTATTGACGAATTGCTGCAGACCCCGGAGGAGCTATGACCCAGCAGGAAGCACGAACCGCAGTCCAGTCGGCTCTCAGCCAGGTAGCGCCCGACGTCGGGCCCGGCGACCTCGCAGCCGGTGCTCGGCTGCGACAGGACCTCGAATTGGATTCGCTCGATTTTCTCCGCCTGATCGAGACGGTTGCCCGGGACACAGGAGTCGACATACCGGAACAGGATTATCCTTCGGTCGCTACCGTCGGCGGGCTGGTGGATTACATCGCAGCGCACGGCTAGCACTGCGCCCCGGGGCCTAACCCACCGGTAACGTTCCCACGGCGTTAACGGCGGATTCACGTTTTGCTTCACTCCGCTTGCCTGAATGAACGGGTCCAATCCCCGGCCCCTCAGGAGACACTGTGTCCCGTTCACTCACCACGTCACGGCGAGGCTTCCTCGCATCAACGGGCGGTGCCGTCGCGGCAGCGGCCATCTACGGCTTTTCGGCAGCCCCGGCCTGGGCTGATCCGCGCTTCCCGAGCAACCCGTTTACGCTCGGAGTCGCCTCCGGCGATCCCACTCCGGGCGGCGTTGTGCTGTGGACGCGGCTGGCCCCTGAACCGCAGGCAGCCGACGGGATGGGTGGCATGCCCCCGTACAAGATCCAGGTGACGTGGCAGGTGGCCACGGACCCGGATTTCCGTACCGTGGTCAAGGCGGGCAGCGAGCAGGCAACACCGGAGCTTGCCCACTCGGTGCACGCAGAGGTCGGTGGTCTGCTGCCTTCGAGGGACTACTGGTACCGCTTCCTCGTGGGCACCGAAGAAAGCCCGGTGGGACACACGCGCACGGCACCGGCAGCGGGTACGGACCCCCGCCGGCTGACGTTCGCCCTGGCTTCCTGCCAGGCCTGGGCCGGAGGCCGCTACGCAGCGTACCGCACCATGGCCGAAGAGGATCTCGACCTCGTAGTCCACGTGGGCGACTACATCTACGAGGGCCGAAACCACGAGTCCCTGGCCGACTTCCGCAACAACCATGCCAAGTACAAGAGTTCAGTGGACCTGCAGGCGGCACACGCGGCCTTTCCCTTCGTGGTCACGTTCGATGACCACGAAGTGGAGAACAACTGGGCCAACGGCATCTCCCAGCCGGACAATGAGGCGTCCAACGACCCGGAACGTTTCCGTCAGTTGCGGGCCAACGCGTTCCAGGCCTACTACGAGCACCTCCCGCTGCGCCGGCCGCAGCGGCCCACCGGCCCGGACATGGTCCTTTACCGCGGCCTGGACTACGGCAACCTGGCCCGGTTCCACGTTCTGGACACCCGGCAGTACCGCTCCGACCAGCTGACGGAAAACTTTCCCGGCGGTCCGCAGCACCCTGACGTGTACGACCCGTCCCGGACCCTGATGGGTGACGCACAGGAACAGTGGCTGTTCCAGGGCCTGGCCTCCTCACCCGCCCGCTGGAACGTCATCGCCCAGCAGACCATGATGGCGCAGTACGACTACGACCCCGGGGAAACTCTCTCGGTCAACCATGACCAGTGGGACGGCTACGTGGTCTCGCGCAACCGCCTGACCAACTTCATTGCGCAGCAGCGCCCTGCAAACCCTGTTGTCCTCACCGGGGACTGGCATTCGGCATTTGTCAATGACGTCCTGCAGGATCACGCCGATCCGGCCTCGCAAGTGGTCGCTGCGGAATTTGTCGGGACATCCATCAGTTCGGGATGCGGCTGGGCCCAGGCCATCAAGAACGGTCTGCCGGCAAACCCGCACACCCGCTACATCAACCCCGACAAGCGCGGCTGGACACGCTGCACGGTGACGCCGGAGGAGTTCCGCAGCGACTACCTCGTTGTGCCGTCCGCCGCGGACACGGCCGCCCCCGCCGCCGTCGATGCCTCTTTCACAGTCCGGAACGGCGTCGCGGGCGCGGAAAGGATCTGAGCATGCCCGCCTTCAAACTCTCATTCCGCCGGACAGCCGCCGCCGCGCTGGCCCTCGGACTTCCCGCTGCCTCCCTCGCCGTGTCAGCCGGTCCGTCCACCGCCGCACAGCAGGCCCCTGCGGCTGACACGGCAGTGCCAGTGGCGTCCCGGGCCCTTGACCTTGGGGCGGCGGACCTGCCGGAGCAACGCGCTGTCAGCACACTGGCGCCCGGCCTCACGCTGACGTCCATCACCCGCGGCGCGGCCGCGGAAAACCTGTACTGGACGGCGGAAGTGGCTATCCCGTCCGCGTCCCCCGATCCGGATGCGCCGCCGTCGGCCCTTTCCTCTGAAGCGCAGGCCCGTGCGGTGGCCGCGAGGCTCCTGGCAGCCGGGATTCCCGCGCGCGTAGAACACGTCCAGTCCCCACAGCTTGCCGATGCCGGCGGTGACCTCGGCTACCGCGTGCGCGCCGGGCAGTTCGCAGCCAAAGCCGACGGCTCCCCCACTGTCGCCCGGATCAAGGACGCGGGATTCGCCTCCTCCGTGATCTACACCGGCTGGGACGGAGATGAGGGCACCAGCGAAAATACGCGCGGACCCTGGAAGCTGAAAGTCCTCACCATCGATCCGAAGGTTTTCCGGGGCGAGCTCACCTCTTCCTTCGGCCCCAATCTCCAGGACCGGGAAACCACAAGCCAACTGTCCTCCGCTGCGGGTGCGCTCGCGGCCGTCAACGGCGGCTACTTCGTACTGGACCCCGGGGCGGGCGCCCCCGGCGATCCTGCCGGCACCGCGGTACGGGACGGCAAGGTGCTCAGCGAGCCTGTTGGTGACCGCCCTTCCCTGGTCATCGGGAACAGGAACGAGGGCTCCATCCAGCGCCTGCAGTGGGACGGCTCGGTTGCTGCTGCCGGAAAGGCGGCGAAGCTGGCCCTGGACGGCATCAACCGGGTGCCCGGGCTGATCCGCAACTGCGGCGGCGCCGATGACACCCCGACATCGCTGCCCCTTCACGACGTCACCTGCACCGATACCGACGAAATCGTTACCTTCACGCCCGAGTTCGGTCCCGCAACCCCGTCAGGGCCCGGTGTGGAGGTGGTCCTGGACGCGAAGGGAACCGTCACCGCCGTCAACAACGTTCGCGGTACGGCAGTCCCGGCCGGTGGACGCACCATCCAGGCCATCGGAGCGGACGCCCCACGGCTCGCCGGCCTGGCCCGGACGGGTTCCCGACTGACCGTGGAAACCGGCCTCGTGGGAAGCGACGGCAAGCCCCTCGAACAGGGCGCCTCCGATGTGGTCAACGGCGGTCCGATGCTTGTCGAAAACGGCACCGTCCGGGTCACCGCTTCCCGGGACGGCATGGTCCGTGCCGGCGACAGCAACAGCTTCTACTACGGCTGGGTGCACAAGCGGAACCCCCGCACCATCGCCGGCATTGATGCCCAGGGCCGCACCCTGCTGGTGACCGCAGACGGACGGCAAACCGCATCCCTGGGCCTGAGCATCAAGGAAGCGGCGGACGTTGCCCGCTCGCTGGGCATGGTCGACGCCATCAACCTCGACGGCGGCGGGTCCACCACCATGGTCAGCGGCGGCAAGGTAGTGAACTCAACCTCCGACGCAGCCGGCGAACGCCCCGTGGGCGATGCGCTGCTCCTTCTCCCCGGCCGCAAGCCCTGAAGTTTTTCCATCCCCAACCAACAAACTGGAGAACACCAACCATGAAGTACACCAAGCTGCTGACCGCGGCTGCCATGACCGCCGGCCTGGCCCTGGGAACATCCCTCCCGGCCCAGGCGGCGGACACCAACCCCAACGGCACTGCCAACCACTTCGACCTGCAGGCTCACCGCGGCGGGCTGGGCCTTACCGTCGAATCCACCCTGGCGTCCTTTGCCAAGGGCCTCGAGACCGGGGTGAGCACCCTCGAGCTTGACCTGCAGATCACCAAGGATGGCCGCGAAGTCGTCACCCACGACCGCAAAATCAACGGCCTGAAGTGCCAGGACACGGCGCCGGTCACCCCCGGAGATCCGATGTACCCGTACGCGGGCAAGTACATCAAGGACCTGACCTTCGAGCAGGTCCGCAGTATGGACTGCGGCTCCCAAACCCTTGCCAACTACCCCGGGCAGCAGGCTTCCCCCGGGGCCAAAATGCCGACGCTCGCCGAAGTATTCGACCTCACCAAGCGCTACCGCGCCAGCCAGGTGAAGTTCAACATCGAAACCAAGGTCGAAGCCGGAGCGCCCGAGCAGACCGCGCCGCGCGAACAGTTCGTGGACATTGTCCTGCGCGAAATCAAGGCCGCCCACATGGAGGAGCGAGTCTCCATCCAAAGCTTCGACTGGGGTGCGCTGCGGCTCGTCCAGGAACGCGATCCCGGCATCCGGACCGTCGCCCTGACCAACAAGGACTTCCTGCAGGCCGGCCAGCCGGGCTCCTCCCCTTGGCTCGGCGGCATCGACTCCGACGACTTCGGCGGGGACCTGGTGGAAGCAGCAGCATTCCTCGGATTCGACGCCATCTCGCCTGTCCACGGCACGCCGCAGAACGGCAAGGTCACGGACGAGGGATACGTCCCTTATGTAACCGCGGACATGGTGGCGCGTGCGCACGCCAAGGGAATGCAGGTGGTTCCGTGGACCATCAATGACAAGCCGACGATGCGCGCCCTGATGGACGCCGGCGTGGACGGCCTGATCACGGACTACCCGGACCGCCTTCGTGAGGTCATGGCGGAGCGCTCGCTGAAGCTGCCCATGCAGTACACGCTGCAGCCCGGCGCAGCCCCCGCGGCGAACTGACCTGATTCGCGAGGCCCCCGTTCCGGTACTCCCGGGGCGGGGGTCTTTTCAGGCTCCGCGTCCTTCCGGACCAGGCTCGGTCCGGGGGCTGCGGAGCGCCCGCAGCCCGTTCAGGATCGTGGCGAGGTCCACCAGTTCCTGCAGCAATGCTCCCGTGACCGCCGGGATGAATCCCGTCATGGCCACGGCCATCAACCCCACGCTCAGCCCGATGCCGGTCCAGATACTCACGAGCGCCACGTTAACAGTGCGTTTCCCGATGGCGACAGCAAGTGCCACCTTGGACAGGTCGTCAAGCATGATGACGACGTCGGCGGACTCGCTCGCTGCCGTGGCGCCTTTGGCTCCCATGGCGATTCCGACGTCGGCCGCGGCAAGTACGGGGGCGTCATTGACGCCGTCGCCCACCATCATGACCGGACGCGCGCTCACCGCGGCGACGGTGCGCACCTTGTCCTCGGGGAGGCAGTCCGCCTGGACGCTCGTGATTCCTGCCTCCCGGGCGATGTGGGCGGCGGTCCCCGCGGCATCTCCGGTCAGGAGCATGGTGTTGCCAAGGCCCAGCCGGCGCAGCCTGGCGAGGGTCTGTTGCGCTTCGGCGCGCAGGGGATCCCTCATGATGAGCGCGCCTGCGTAGGTGCCGTTGATGGCGACGTAGATGGCGAGCTGGCCGCTTTCCAGGACCGGTTCCCGGAAGCCGGACGACGAACTGCGGACCAGGCCGGCCTTGCCCACGACCACCATGGTGCCGTCGCACACCGCTTCGACGCCCTGGGTGGCATGCTCTTTGGCCTGCGTTACGGGAAGAAGGGGAAGACCGGACGCTGCTGCCGCCCGGATCACCGACGATGCCAGCACGTGGGAGGAATATTGCTCCGCTGAGGCGGCCAGTTGGAGAATGCTGTCGGCATCCGGGGCGTCCTGCCCGACGGTCTCGATCTTGTCCAGTACAGGGCGGCCGGTGGTGAGCGTCCCGGTCTTGTCAAAGACCGCGGTCCGGGCCTTCGCCAGCTGTTCCAGGGTGCCGGTGTTCTTGATGATGATCCCACGGTGGGCCGCCTGGCTGGTGCCAGCGAGGAACGCGACCGGCGCCGCGATGAGGAGCGGGCAGGGTGTTGCCACCACCAGTACCTGGGCAAATCGGACGGGATCGCCTGACAGCCACCAGGCGGTTGCTGCCATGGCGATCGCGAGCACAGTGAACGGCACGGCGTAGCGGTCCGCCAGCCGGACAACGGGTGCGCGGCTGGATGAGGCATCCTTGACCAGGGCAATGATGCGGCTGTACTGGGAGTCCGCAGCGGCGGCGGTGGCCCGCATCCGGAGGGCCGATTCACCGTTGACTGAGCCGCTGAGCAGGAGGTCCCCGGCAGTGTGGTCCACGGGCAGGCTCTCCCCCGTCAACGATGATTCGTCCATGCTGGCCGCAGCGGACAGGAGCTCGCCGTCCACCGGGACCAGCTCCGAGGGGCGCACGACCAGGATGTCGCCCGGCACCACAGCTGCGACGGAAATGTCCTCCAGAGCGGTGCCGTCCGACTCGCGGTGCGCCGAACGCGGTGCGCGGTCCAGCAACGACCTGAGCTCGCGGACTGCGCGGCCCTGGGCGAAGCTTTCCAATGCCTCGCCGCCGGACAACATGAGGATCACCACCAGCGATGCCAGGTACTCCCTCACCCACACCGTGCTGGCCACAGCCATCAGTGCCAGCACGTCGATGCCCCACCTGCCGCCGTGCAGCGAGCGCACCATCGATATGGCACGCAGCAAGCCGACGACGGCGGCGTAAGCGGAGGCGCCCAGCCTCGCCTGCTGCTCCAGGCCAGTCAGCAGCAGGACGCCGGTGGCCGCGAGCACCACGCAGGTGGATACCACAAGGGGGTACCGGCGGACCGGACCGGGCAGGCTGCGCAACCACTCCGGGGTCCGCGTTGGGGGTGCCGCCCCCAGGCCGTGTCGTTCGAGACTGTCCGGGGACGCCGGATCTTTCCCGGGGAGGACAGGGTTGCCGGGCGTCATCCCACTGCCTCCGCGGCACTCCGGCCAGGCAGGCGGCTTGCCGGTGTTAATAAAGGCTTGCGTTGGCGCATACAACTGAAAATATGGCCGTCGCGGCTGCCCGGCTAGGGGATTTGTGCCCTGGCCGAGATCACGACGCCAATATGTCGTGTTATGTTAGGACATTAAGTCTAACTTTAGAGAAACTGTTGGTGGGTCTCTCAGCCCTCCCCGCGCAGTGGCGTACGAAAGGACCCGTAATGCAGCTTGGACTCATCACTGATTCGCTTGGATCGCGTCCCCTTGAGCAGGTTCTCGACACCGCCGCCGCGCTGGGCTTGGAGACTGTGGAGATTGCCACCGGCAACTGGTCCGAGTCACCGCATGCAAACCTGAAGGAGCTCCTTAGCAGTGCTGCGGCACGTAACGTTCTCGCTGAATCCATCAGCTCACGCGGGCTCACGTTGAGCGCTCTGAACGCGAACGGCAACCAGCTTCACCCGGTGACCGGCCCTGCGCATGACGGGGTTGTACGGGACACGATCAGAGTGGCTTCTGAGCTGGGGGTTCCCACCGTCGTGCTGATGTCCGGGCTTCCCGGCGCGCGGGGAGAGAAGGCACCGAACTGGATCACTACGTCGTGGCCGCCGGAGACACTTGAGATCCTTGAATACCAGTGGACCGAGGTTGCCGAGCCCTACTGGGTTGATCTTGCTGATTTCGCGCGGGCCCACGACGTCCGGCTGGCTGTTGAAATGCACGGCCGCCAACTTGTCTTCAATGTGGCCACCCTGAAGCGGCTGCAGGGCATCGTGGGCGAAGATATCGTCGGTGCGAACCTCGATCCGTCCCACCTCATGTGGATGGGAGCGGACATCCTTGCGGTTATACGGGCGCTGGGATCATCGATTTTCCACGTACATGCCAAGGACGCCCGCATCGACAAACCCAACGTGGCGGTCAATGGCATCCTTGACACCCTGCCTCCTGCCCGCACGGCAGACCGATCGTGGAACTACGTGACCCTCGGCCTGGGTCATCCCGGCGGCGCTGGCTTCTGGGCCGATTTCGTTTACACGCTGCAGTCGGTTGGTTATAACGGCCCACTGAATATCGAGCACGAGGATGTCATCGTGAACTCCGGCGAAGGCGTCCGCAGATCTGCCGAGCTCCTGCGTTCCGTCGTGCTGCGGGACGCCCCGGATTGGATGCCCGCACGCATCTAGGGGCTGAATAGCACCATTATGGAGTTCCTGGGCCTCCCGGTCCTGTCCAACAGCGTGACGACCGAGGGGTTTCCGACACCATCGCTTCTGCGGCGCTGACGAGCCGATTGACCCCTCCACCGGACGACTCACCATCCGCGTCCTCGTGGATCTAACGAGCGTGGAGATGTTCATCGGAGATGGACGGGTGGTGCACTCCCACCGGGTATTCCCCTTGACGGTGACGACGGAATTCGCCTTTACGCCCATGAGGGAGCCGCCACTTTCCGGAACCTGACCATTAATGAAATCAAGGCAACGTAGTAGTTCAAACGCCGCGCCATCACCGCGTGGACCATGGCCACGCCCCTTGGGCAGGACAATTCATTCACCTTGCAGCTGCCGGAAACGTCTCAAGAGGAGCCGTCCACGAGGAGTCTCATATCGAAGTCGGCGCCATCGTCTTGTACCCGACACCCTGGAACATGCGGACGGGCTTTCTCTACACGTCACAACAATTCGACTCTGACCCCGAGTGTGCACAATGTCGACAAGTGCCAAAGGATATTCCGCCAGTCTCACTCATCAACCTCGGAGGCGTGGTGCCTCCAGGGGTAGCCCACGGCGGCCATCCGGAGCCATGATGGCACTATGACTGATCCCCAACGGAAGCTGTCCGCCGCCGAGATCGCCGAAGCCCGACTGACAGGCTGGCGCCTGACCGGCGGGGCCCTCACCGCCACCTTCGAGACCCGTAAATTCTCCACCGGCCTGCAACTCGTGAACCGCATCGGCGACTCCGCCGAGGAGGCCAACCACCACCCCGACCTCACGCTCACCTACCCCGAGGTCGGCGTCACGCTCTTGAGCCACGACGTCGGCGGGATCACCAGCCGCGACATTGACCTGGCCCGCACCATCAGCGGCCACGCCGCGGACCTCGGGATCGCCGCCGCGGAGTGATCCCCGACGTCGGGCTGTGGCTCCGGACGTCGAGGCGCTGAAGCCGTGAACGGCTACCGCCGTTACGGCCGCTGTCGCGTGAACCACGGATCTTTCCATCCGTCCCCTTACTCAAGGAACGGGCCCCGGCCGCTGTGCCGCTTCGTTGGTAGACGGCGATCCGGGCTCCATCGCCCGCGCGAAACACCTGTGCAGGTGCAAAGGCCACAAGTCACGCTCACCGACCGCAACGAACTTCGGGAGTGCAGCGTGGACAGGAATTTCCTCAGGTCCGCAGGGTCCTCTTTCGAGCCAGTGGCGCCCAGGCCAGTACGATCCATGCATCGTCGGGGTCACCCTTTGCCAAGGCCGCAAGTTGACCGCTGGGTACGGGGATGCTCATGGTCAACAGGCTGCTGTGAGACATTTAAGGGTCGTGTCCGGCCGGTCCCGCAGGAACGATGTGAGGGGGTGGCGAGGGCCCCTCGACACGAACGGGCAGCTCGTCGTCCCCCCGAAGAATGGCGCGGAGCAACCGCGGCTCCCCTCCCCTGAGCGACATGTGCGCGTCGCCGCGCCGCAGTACCAGGCCCCCGTCCGGGGTGGCATACCTCTTCTGCAGATCTCCCAGCTCCTCGGCTCGCAGCAACGCGACCGTGCTGGACCCAGCCAAGTCGACCACGCGGACCAGCGAGGAGGGTCCTGTCAGATCACTCGCAACGACGCGCTGCTCGCTCTCGGCGAGGATTGTCTTCTGCGCGTCGCGTGTCAGGACCAGGGGACGGGACGGCCCAACCAGCAGTCGGCTCAGCACGTCCGCCGCGGCGTTCGGGCGGCCCGTTCTCTGCGCAGCCTCCTGCATCCGCTGCAGGCGACCCGGCTCCCGCAGCAGCTCGTCGATCTTCCAGCCGATCGTCGCGGGAATATTGCAGCGGACCGCCGCCCCCTGTTCCATCAGGTAATCGCCGTTGCGGACCTCCTGCCCCGGGATGGTATTCACAAGCACCATGGGCAGCCCTGCAGCCATGCACTCCGACGCCGACAGCCCGCCCGGCTTCCCCACAAACAGGTCGGCGCGGCGCAGGAGCTGCGGCATCTCCGCCGTGAAGCCGAGCACCCGATAGCGGTCGCCAGCGGGCGCCACCAGCTGCTCGATTCGCTGCCGAAGCGCATCGTTGCGTCCGCACAGGACCGTGGCCGTAAAGGACGAGCGCATGTGCAGCGTCTGCCGCACGATCGAGAGGGCATAGTCGCCGCCGGTCGCGCCCGCCGAGATCAGCAGCATCGGGGGCTTGTTTGCATCGCGCGCAGGCGCTGGGTTGGGCGGGGTGGCGATAGGGATGCCCGTGACCGCGACGCGGTCGGGGGGCAAACCCAGCGCCATCAGTTGCACCCTCCCTTCCTCCCGGGCGAGGAAGAGCGTATGGAACGCACCCGTAAGCCACAGGCCCTGGAAGTCGTAGTCCGTTGTGACGACGGCGGTCCTCGCGTCAATCACGCCACGAAGGAGCAGCGACGCCAGCAGTTGGGCTGGCAGGAAGTGTGTGCATATGATCGCTGTCGGCCGGAATCGCTTGATCGCATCGATCACTGGAAGAGCGTTCACCCGCGTCCAGGGGTCAACTGGGCCCCGGTGCCGGAACGGACGGTCGTTGATGTTGTAGCCCCACTCGACCAGCCAGGGCAAGTCCTCGACCAGGACGAAGTAACCCTTGCCCAGCAGTGTGCGGTAGAGCAAGCTGCTCACCTGCAGCACGTCCAGCACCTGCACCTCATCGACGTCGGTGCGCACGGCACAGGCTTGCTGCAATGCCGCCGCGGCGCTGTTGTGCCCCGCTCCTACCCCTGCTGACAGGATAAGTACGCGTTCCCTTCCGGCGGCGTCGGGGCCTCGTGCCGACCTTCTGCGCATGAAGGGAGTCTAGCGGGCCGCGTCATCATCCCTGGACCCCAACTTGTACTCGATCAGCATGGCCAACGTGCAACACACGCCCCATAAGCTTCCGCGCCCATGACAATCGTCGCCGGCCTGGCCAATGCCGAAGCCAACAACCCGACATCACAAATATGGACGCCATACCGGTCAAATACCTGAAGAGCGTCCTCAATGTCCAGGTTCGCGGTCGCGCGTCGACGCTTCAACAGATCAGCATCAAGCCTTCTGGGAGACGCAGATTCACGGCTGAAGCAATTGTTTCGGGATGGTCTTCCGGTGTGAGGTGCTTGCCTTTTGGGATCCTGATGAGGTCGCAGCCCAGTTCAGCGGCAAACCTTTCCCCGTATTTGATCTTCTGGAATCGGTCGGCTTCGCCCCATACCACTTGAGCGGGAAGAGCCAAAGTGTGGAGCCGTTCGGAGACTTCCTCCGTGTCCCGCCAGAGAGCCGACCCATTCCAAAAGATATCCAGCCTGGGCTGAAAGGCTGAGATCGATGTTGGCGCCTTGAGGGATACTCGTCCCGTAGCCAGCATTTACCAGGCCAGGCAGCGGCCTTGGATCAGAGGCATGACGTGGCGCCAGAGACGTGGTGACGTCGGGATGCCGTGAACGAGGATTCAACAGCCTGCTGCGGGTGTTGTGTGTGTTTGAGATCGCAGAATCCCAGCCAGGTGCGACCTATCGTTAGCGATATTGGAACAGCCAGCAGAGAACGGGTGAGAGGTAAGAGAATGGTAAAGGCAGTCTGGAACGGGAAAATCATTGCCGAGTCGGAGGAGACCGTGGTGGTTGAGGGCAACCACTATTTTCCGCGCGAGGCGGTGAATCCGCTGTATCTGAAGGATAGTGACATGTATTCCGTCTGCCCTTGGAAGGGGGAGGCCGGCTATCACACACTGGAGGTTGAGGGGAAGATCAACGTGGACGCCGCCTGGTATTACAGGGATCCCAAAAAGCGGGCAGTGATGATCAAGGACCGTGTTGCCTTCTGGCGGGGCGTGCGGATCGAGGAATGACGTGCGGCGTGTTCAGAGGTAGCTGCAGACCCTCGATGGTTCGCAGGCAACCGGGTCTCCCGCGGCCACGGCCTGGTAGGAGGCGGCCACACTTGCCCGCAGCGCCGTCAGCTCTGCAATTTTCACGTCGAGCTCGGCGAGTTGGTCAGCGAGAATGTCCCTGACGTGGACACACGGAGCGCTGCCGGGCTCCCGGGCGGAAAGGATGCTGCGGATTTGGCTTATGGACAGGCCCGCGGCCCTGCCCCGGGCAATGAAGTCAAGCCGGTCCAAGCTGTCTTTACCGTATAGCCGGTATCCGTTGGCTTCCCTTTGTGCAGGCGGAAGCAGCTCCTGTTCTTCATAGAAGCGAAGTGTCTTGGGCGTCATCCCCACAGCTTCGGCGGCTTCACCAATACGCAATTGTGGTCCTCGTTTCCACCGGTATGGGAGCGGTATCTCTACGTTCCAGTATAGGTAGGGGTTGCCGCCGCCCTCTGCAACCTGCCCTGCCCGGCACCCCCGTCTTCTTGACCTTCCCCGCGGGGGAAGGTGCAGGGTGGGATCAGGATGGCGCCAGCGCCCAGAGAACGCCGCATGGTGCCCGTTCAGTTTCGCAACCGGAGGTTTCATGTCTGCTGTACAACGCTTTGACTTCGACCTGGTAATTATCGGTTCCGGCGGAGGTGCGTTCGCCGCGGCAATCCGCGCCGCAAACCTGGGCAAGAGCGTCCTGATGGTGGAGCGGTCAACGATCGGCGGCACCTGCGTGAACACAGGGTGTGTGCCCTCCAAAGCCCTGCTCTCCGCAGCGGAGGCCCGCCACGTGTCCCTGGACGCCGGGAGCCGGTTTCCGGGAATCGCTGCAGGCGCCGGCCCCGTGGACATGCCCGCGTTGGTTGGTGGCAAGCGCGCCTTGGTGGAGAAGATGCGCTCGGACAAGTATGCGGACCTTATTGAAGACTATGGCTGGGAGCTTCGGAAGGGAACCGCGGCTTTTGCAGGCACGCCGGAGGAACCCGCTATCGAGATCACCTCAGCCGACGGCAGGCAGGAGTCGGTGACCGCCAAGCACTATATTGTGGCCACTGGCTCGGCGCCCTGGGCACCGCCGATCCCGGGGCTTCAAGACACTGACTATCTGACCTCCACC
Source organism: Pseudarthrobacter sp. NPDC092419 (assembly GCF_044755045.1). Taxonomy (NCBI): domain Bacteria; kingdom Bacillati; phylum Actinomycetota; class Actinomycetes; order Micrococcales; family Micrococcaceae; genus Pseudarthrobacter; species Pseudarthrobacter sp. NPDC092419. Next base: position 259,344 of record NZ_JBIVQF010000003.1, on the reverse strand, counting down.
TCGGCTATGGAATTGGAAGAGGTCCCCGAATCCCTGCTAGTGGTTGGCGGGGGCTTTGTCGCCCTCGAGCAAGCCCAGCTGTTCGCACGGCTGGGGTCCAAGGTGACGATGCTGGTCCGGTCACGGCTCGCGTCGGCTGAAGAGCCGGAAGTCTCGTTGGCCCTAATGAGCGTCTTCACCGATGAGGGCATCCGTGTCATCCGGCGGGCCACGTTGGTTTCTGTTAGCCAGGATGCTGCGGCAGGAAGCGTGGCGGCGGTGGCAGACGTCTCGGGAAGCCGGGAGGAGTTCCGGGCGGCCCGCCTCTTGATGGCCACAGGTCGGCACCCCGTTACCGAAGCCTTGAACCTCGATAGGGTCGGCGTGAAGACCGGGAACAGGGGCGAAATCCTGGTGGAAAAAAGCCTGGTCAGCAGCAACCCGAGAATCTGGGCCGCCGGTGACGTCACAGGTCACCGGGAGTTTGTCTACGTCGCGTCGGCACACGGCGCCCTGGCAGTGGACAACGCGTTTAACGACGCCGGCCGGGAGGTTGACTACCACCACCTGCCCCGGGTGGCGTTCACCAGCCCGGCAATGGCCGCTGTAGGTCTGACCGACCACCAGGCGAACGGCGCCGGCGTCACCTGTGAATGCCGGGTTCTGCCACTGGAGTACGTTCCGCGCGCTTTGGTGAATCGGGACACCCGTGGGTTTATCAAGCTCGTAGCCGAAAACGGGACCGGGAAAATCCTGGGACTGACCGCCGTCGGCAAGGAGGCGGGCGACCTGGCCGCCGCCGGCGTCTACATCCTGGAAGCAGGCATGACCATTGAACAGGTAGCTAACCTGTGGAGCCCCTACCTCACGATGGCCGAGGGCATCAAAATTGCGGCACAGTCCTACACCACCGACATCTCCAGGCTCTCCTGCTGTGCAACGTGACCAACCCTGACCAGGCGGGGTCACCGGAGCCGGACTGAATTGGGCTGCGGCCAGCGATTACCGAGATTTCATGATCCGGAATCTCGATGACAAAGCGCAGGTCGACGACTATCAGGGCCAGGACGCCACGGTCATCAAGGCCGAAGCCCGCATCACCGGGCCGGGAACGCAGGGAGACGTTCACTGCAACAACTTTGCCGCGGCGGGCTGTGGTCGTCGGAGGCAGCGCAACGGGCACCGAGACAGCCACCTTCCTGAACCGTTTCGGGTGGATGTCACCCTGGTCCACAGGGGACCCCGCCTGATGGAACGCAACTCGACGATGGCACATCGGTGAGTACCGACGTCGTAATTTTCGCAACGGGACGCAAACCGCGTAGCAGCAACCTGGAGTTCGAGTCCGCGAAGGTACAGCTTGGACCCAAGGGGGCCGTGCTGATCGACGAACGGTGCCGGGCGGGCACGAACGTGTGGGCGATCGGGGACGTCACCGGTGTCATGCCCTTTACGCATGTGGCTAAGTACCAGGGCCGCATCGTTGCGGACGCCATCCTGGGCCACTCACGGCCGGCCAACTATGACGGCATCCCGAGGGTGGTGTTCCGGGATCCGGACCGCCGCCGCCGGCATCGCCCAAGGCGCAGACGAGCGAGCAGGGGCTGTCAACAGCCTTCGCCGAACTGGACCTGGCCGAATCGATCACCCGCCCCTCAACCTACGAGCAGGACCCCCGCGGGTACCTCGGACTGCTCACCGACACGGACAGGGGCACCCTCATCGGGGCTTGGGCGGTGTCCCACTGGCCGGAGAGTGGATCCGCCAGGCCTCCCTCGCAATCAGCACGGGGCGCCGGGCCTCCATCCACCATCACTGGCCGGCGCTGACCGCTGCCGACCGGAGGGCAGCCGCATCCTGGATGGTGATGCGTCCGCGGCCCTGACGTATGACTCCCTTGGCGGCGAAGTCGGCCAGGGCTTTGCTGGTGGCTTCGCGGGTCGCGCCGAGAAGACCGGCAATTTGTTCATGGGTGAGGCGGATGGCCTTGCCTTGGCCGAAGCGGCCGCTGGGCGCGGCAGCATCGAGACTGATTAATAGCGAGGCGGTGCGGGCCAGCAGGGGCCGCAGAGCCAGGTCCGTGAGGCGTTCTTCCAGGCGGACCACGCGTTCCCCAAGCAGCCGGGAAATGCGAAGGGCGATGCGGGAATCGGAGATCAGATACCGCTCCACATCCTCAACGCCAAGCTGGCAGATAGCCGCGTCCTCGATTGCCTCGGCGTAATTGTCATACATCCGCTGGCCCACAAGCATCATCTCCCCGAAGACGGCGCCCGGTTCCAGGATCGCCATGGTGAGGGCCTTGCCGTCTTCGGTGACGCGGAAAATCCGGATCCGGCCCGATTTGAGGATAAACAGGGCCGTGACGGGCTGGGACTGGCTAAAGACGAGTTCCCCCCGGCGGAACATCCGCGCCGGGGCCATCATGTCCATGGCGTGCATCTCTTCTGCGCTCAGGTCCGCAAAGAGATCCACCTCGTTGAGGCAGGTGAATGGATCATCTGGACCTGAGGTGAGGGGGTACGGCTCCCGTTGGCCGGGTGACCAGGGCCGGGGGCCGCCCACTGCGGCCTCCAGCCCTTCTTCCCATTTATCGCTCATGCGCGGGCTTCAGGACACGGACGGCAACAACTGCCAGGATGATGCCGTAGACCAGGTGACCCATCAGGGACCAACCAGCGGTCGCGTCGATCATGAACACCGGCATGCCGAGCATTGTGGGCATGATCAGCAGGGGGCCGAGCACCCACCAGAGTGCTCCGTAGGCCAGTCCGATCAGCGCGCCGCGCCCGTAGGACTTCAGGAGCCCTGCGAACGGCACGGTCAGGCCCAGACCAATCAGGACAGAGATCACGAGGTGGATCCCGAAGCCCACCAGGGCGGAGTCCGAGCCGACCATCGAGGCGATCATGGGCAGCATACCCATCATGGCCATGAGGACACCGAAGACCAGGCCGCCGGCGATGCCGCCGATGGTGCCCGCGCTGATGCGGCGGCCCAGGTGATGAGTGAAGGCGTGTGGCTGGTGTGCCACGGGAGATGTAGCGGACATCGTCGTGCTGCCTTTCGTTGAAACGGAACTGCTTACCTTCGAAAGATAGGCCTGCGGGAACTGCCGCTCTGTAATAGCGGACACACAACGCCGGAAGTTTCCGACGGCCCGCGGTGACGGCCCAACCCCGGCGGCGGGGATGCCGTTCGCGGATGATTCAGTCCGTGCGTTCCATGACGTGACCGCAGCAGCAGGTGGGATTCTTGTCTCCGCCCTGCCCAGGGGCCGCGCCCTTGGTGACCGTAATTTCGCATCCGCAGTCCTCGTTCGGGCAACGATAGATCTCACCCTCCTGCAGAGCCATGACCAGCTCCTTCCTTAGTCTTGATTGCCGGTAGGTTCACGCTAAAACCTTCCAGTCTGGGGAAGTCAAGGGTGCAGTGCGGCGCTCGGTGTCCGGGCAGACTGCCGCCAAAGCTGCGGTCGGAAGCTGGACGCGGACGCTGTCTCCGATGGACAGGGTTGGGGAAGGAGTCGCTTCGGCGTGCAGTTCCACGCCGGCCGCCGAGACAGAGACCAAGTGCCGGGGTCCGCGGGAGCGTATGCCGGTCACCACAGCTGGAGTGCCTGCGCTGTGGTTGTGGAGGAGGACGATGCGTTCCTGGCGGATGACCAGCGTGGCAGGCCCGTCCGGCAAATGCTGGTCAGCGGGCAGCGCCTGGGCGCCCAGAACCGAGTCGTGCATCCAGTCCTTGACGGTTCCGGGGATTTCGCAGGCCGGAATCGGTGTGGAGTAGCCCCACCGACGCCGCCCCCACATTGCGGGCACCGACATCGACAGTGTTCTCATCACCGTCACGAGCTTGCCGCACCAGCGGCCCTGCATGATGACCAACCCGTGAAACCGATGAGAGAGGCAAGGGCGGCAGAAATCCCGGCAATGGCCAGGGAGAGAACCAGGCCCCTGAGTAGGTCACCGGCGTGTGCGGTGTGGGCCGTGGTGAACAGCTCAGGATTGCTTTGTCCGGGCGCGGGTCCTGACAGGCAGCGTGCATGTCATGGGGTCAATTACCGGCAAGAATTGTCTTTCCACCAGACCTCATCCAGTGCCGGAACCCATTCGGCGGCAAGCTCCGGATTGGCATTCATGGACAGCACCTCATAGCCCGGGACCACGGGGGACGCGGGAAGATGTTCGGACAGGGCTCGTTCCTCGGGACTGAGTGCACCCGGGTGCAGGACGGGGTACTGTCCCCGGATGTTGAGGGGATGATCAGGAAGCTGGCGTTTCCCACGGTTCCTTCCTCCAGGCTGAAAACCTTGGTACCGGCGGGGTAAGTCCCGTCCGCCACCAGCTTGGTCAGCGCGGCCCGGCCGTAAGTCATGGTGATATCGACCTGTCCGGCGTACAGGGCGTCGAGTTCGGTCACGGACTTCGGACAGGTTGATCCGTTCCGCCAGAGTCTTCAAGTTCGTTCACCAAGGCATGGATGAGCGTGGTGAAAGATTCTTCGTTGAAGACCAGCGGGACATTGGCGTAACCCCCGGAGACGCTGTAGAGCACTTGCCGGATGAAAACCGAACCGGTGAAGTCGGGTGGTGCGGGATAGGTGAGGCGCCCGGGCTTCGTTTTAGCCGAGTCCAGCAGCCCGGCCCGGGTGGCCGGTGGCTCCAGGAACTAGACCATTTCCTGGCCGCGGGTCTTGCGCTCGGAGCTGCGGACCTTTTCCTCGGCCTGGCTGATCGCCCAGGCCGCGTTAACCAGCCCTATATGGCTGAAAGCTTGGGGGAAATTCCCCAGCAGCTCGCCGCTGCCGGGGGCTACCTCCTCGGAAAGCAGGCCGAGCTCGGTCGCAAAACCTGCTGCGCTGTCGAAGACTTCCCGCGCCCGTTGAACGTAGCCCGCCAAGGCAAGGGCATGGGCGAGCCAGAACGTACACAGCAGGAAGGCCCCTTCCGTCCCTGGCAGACCGTCTTCGCCGCCGTATCGGTACACCAGGCCCCGTTCATCGCTCAGGCGACGCTCGATGGCGTCAATGGTAGCCAGCATTCGCGGATCATCCCCCGGAAGGAAGTCGACGATGGAGAGCATCAGCGCTGAAGCATCCAGCTCATCAGACCCGAACGCTTGCGTGTAAGCGTTCGCCTTTTCACTCCAGCCCTCCTTTTGTATTGCAGCGGCAATCTGGTCGCGCACATCCCTCCAAAGGGGAACCCTGTCCGTGGCGTCCAGGAGATCGGCGAGGCTGATGGCCCTGTCCACCGCAACCCAGCACATGAGCTTTGAATACAGGTAATGACGCGGGTCTCCGCGGACCTCCCAAATCCCCTGGTCCGGGGACTGCCACCGGGCAGCCGCCGCATCGGCGGCGTCTGCCAGGAACCTGCGGGTTTCCGGGTCCATTTCGGCCAAGTACTCCGGCAAGGTCGCTGCAGCGTCCAAGAGTTCCCCATACACATCAAGCTGGCTTTGCCGCCACGCCGCATTTCCTACCCGGACAGGAAGGCTCGAACGCCAACCCGCCAGGTGGGGCAGTTCACGTTCTGACAAGTCGCGTTCACCCCCAACCCCATACATGATCTGCAGCTCTTGCCCCTGGCCCAGCTGGCCCAAACCCGCCGTTGCCAGGAAGCGGAAAAACTTTCCGGCCTCATCCGGGCAGGCGGAAACCCAGAGCGCCTGCAAAGTCATGCTTGCATCACGCACCCACGTATAGCGGTAGTCCCAGTTACGCTGCCCACCGATAACCTCCGGCAAAGACGTGGTGGGAGCGGCGACGATCGCCCCGGTCGGAAAGAACGTCAACGCCTGCAGGACCCGGCCGCTCAGCTCGACTATGTCCCGCCACGGGCCGGCATAGCTCTGATGCATTTAGGACCAGCTGGTCCAGCCTTCCCAAGTATCAGCCAGTCGCCTGAAGATTTCCTCCTGGCTCCAAAAGGAAGGTTCGGCCTCCCAGCTGTTGGCATGTTCCAAGGCGAATCCCAGGACATCCCCAGCGTGTATCACGATGCGGGCGCGGGCGACATCGTCCTCCACGGCGAACGGGACGGAAGACGAAAGGGACAAGACAGTGGCGCCTCCTCTCACCAGGAGGCCCTCTGATCCGTCGCGGACGGCCGGGCGTATCAGCCCATACTCCGGCCTCGGAACAAAGACCACATCAAGCTCGACAATTCCCTCGTTACAGGTGACCTGCCGGAAAAGGGCCCCAGAGGCGCCTGCGCCAAGGTCATGTCCCCTGTTCCCATCACCGAGAGCCAATGCATCCGTTAAGGTGACCTCGCCTCCTTCCGTACGAAACGACGTCTCAAGAACCATCGTGGAACCGAGATAACGACGGGTAGAGCTGTAGGCCGCCACAGGTGCAATGGACCAGAACCCTGCCTGCTCCCCCAGAAGACGCCCAAAGACGGAAGGGCTGTCAAAACGCGGCAGGCACAGCCAGTCAACAGAGCCGGCTACACTCACCAATGCAGCTGTCCGGCAATCAGAGAGCAGACCGTAGTCTGCGATGGTTCTACTGGTCATCACCACACCCTGACTGAACCGGTGAATATCTACAAGACGAGCCCATCCGGGACCGGGACGCCCGCCCAGCTCCAATCAGGCTGCGAACTCCTGAAGAGTCTCTTTCGTGGACAGGACAGCCCCTGCGATGTAGTTGAAATTCACCAGAGCGGCCGCATACCCGTCGCCCAGATCGGGGTGCTGTGCGGCGGCGGTAGCGTCGGCAACTACGGCGACCTCGAACCCCTGCTCCAGCAATTCCCGCAGGTGGCTCTCAACACAAAGGTTGGCAGACATGCCCGCAAGAACAACCTTGCTGATCCCCCTCTTACGCAACTGAAGAACCAGATCGTTCTGCTCGGGACCATAAACCTTGTGCGGACTGCACACCACTGTTCTGCCATCTTCAAGATAGGGCTTGAACTGGTCCAGCCAATCCGCCCCCGAGTGCTTGAAGCCAGCCAGGTCCAACGGCCCCGGGCGGTCAAACATACCGATCTCATGCATCTTCTTCTCGAGCGTGCCACCGAACTCCCACTCGAGCTCCCAGGTCACACCGTCGGGACTAAGAAAATCATTTTGCGGATCATTCAAAACAAGAGCCGTAGTAGAACTATCAAACTGCATTGAAAGCCTCCTCATCGATGACTGAAGGCGTAGACATGCCTTCCGGTTCAACGTAGGACCACCGAAAATGCCGGTCTGTAATCTCCCGCACAAAAGGATGACTCAATCAGGTGTCCGACGCCGGGAAAGATCCAGGGTGCGGAACTGCCCCCGGTTTTGACTCCTGCGTTTCGGGCGGAGTGCCTGGAGAAGACTAGGCGGGGTGTGCATGTGATGTGCATACCCCGCCTTGTTTACCGTGGTTCTATCAATGTCCTCGCGTTGGTGAGGCGCGGGCCGGTCAATGGCGCTGCATATTGTGGACGAGGGACGTTTCTTAGCCGAGGCCCGGGACGAGCAGGACTTTGCAGGCGTCTGCGGTGAGCAGGTCTACTGCTTCGTCGATCTGGCTTAGTTTCATGCGGTGGGTGATGAGCCAGTCGAGTTCGAGCTTCCCGGAGTCCAGCAGCAGCAGGCTTTGTTCCCAGGTCTCCCAGAGCCGGCGACCGAAGATTCCGCGAAGGGTGATGCCTTTCTTGTTGATGTAGGCGGCGATGTCGACCTCGGCCGGGCGGCTGGGGTGTCCGACGGTGATGACGGTGGCTTCACGGCGCACGGCTTCGAACAGGGTTGCCAAGGTGCCGGGGGCTCCGGAGCATTCGAAGGCGACGTCGAAGCCGCCGCGTCGGCCGGTGAGTTCGCGGCACCGCTCAACGATGCCGTCGTTGGGGTGCAGAGCGGTCGCGCCGAGCTTTTCGGCCTGGGCGCGCCGGTAGGGGTTGGGGTCGACGGCGATGACGTGGGAGGCACCCATGAGCAGTGCCAGGTTCACCACGACGAGGCCGACCGGTCCTGCGCCACTGACGAGCACGGCCCGTCCTGCAACGGAGTAGTCGGCCCGCTGGATAGCGTGGACGGCTACGCCGGCCGCTTCGAGCAGGGCGCCGGATTCGAGTGACAGGCCGGTGGGGAGCTTGACGCAGATGTCCTGGGGTACCGCTGCGTATTCAGCGAAGACACCGTCGATGTGCATGCCGAGGATGCCGGTCCGTTCGCAGGTGTGGGCATCTCCCGTGCGGCAGGGAAAGCACTGGCCGCAGGTCAGGTGGCTCTCAAGAGCGACCTGGTCGCCCACCTTGAGCCCCCTAACGCCCGCGCCGACTTCGACGACGGTGCCTGCGCCTTCGTGGCCGAGGATGACCGGGAGGTTGAGGTTGAAGGCCTGGGCGGAGGGGGTCCATTCGTAGAGTTCCCGGTCGGTGCCGCAGAGGGACGCGGCCCCCACCTGGATGACGACCGATCCTTCTGTGGCCTTGGGGTCGCCCGCGTCGGTGACGTACTTAACGCCTCGCTCGGCCGCGTTTTTTACTACTGCCCGCATTGGGGGCCGCCTTTCGTTCGTTCTGGTATGCGTGGAGCAATTGCTTGTGGGTGTTACCCGGCGGTTTGGCCGACGAAGCGGCGCAGGATGTCGGTGGGGCCCACCTGGCCGCCCTTGAGGACGAGCCGGCAGCCGGCGACGGCGGAGGCACCGTCGGGTTGCAGGATTGGTCCTGCAGTGACGAACTGGTCGGAGACCCGGAGTTCGCGGACACCCATGGCGATGAGCGCGTGGCTGGAGGTATCCCCGCCACAGACGGCGATGTCGCGGGTGAGCCCTGCGCCGGCCATCCGTGCGGCGACGCCGCCGATCAGCGCGCCGACGTGGCCGGCGTCCAGGGGTGCGCCGGTTCCGTAGCGTGGGTCCGCAGCGCCGCGGGTGGTATGGACGACGACGTTGCGGCCCTTCCGGAGGGCTGCTGAAACGCGCTCGTCGAGGGCCGCCACGGCCGCGGGGTCGTGGCGTTGCAGCAGGCGTGCAGGGACGGGGACGTCTTCCCAGCCGTGGGTGAGGGCGTCGTTGATCTGCTCTGCTGTGGTGCTGGACGCTGAGGCGCTGACGGCCAGCACGGGTCCCGAAGGCCTCTGCGGTCCGGGGGTGCGCGGGGCGTGGTCCGAGACCGTCCGCGCCAGGGCTGCCATGATGCCGCCGGATCCCACCACGATCGAGGGTCCGTGCCCGTGTTCTTCCCGTGTGAGTGCTTCTGCCACGGCGTCCATCTGGTGTTCGTCCACTGCGTCGACGACGAAGGCCTGCGCGCCGGGGTCCCGCCGCCGGTCGGCCCAGGCGTCCTTGAAGGTGCCGTCGTCGTAGGCGGGCAGGTGGATCGCTCCCGGTACCTGGCCGTCGTCGAGCTGTTCGGCCAGGACCTGGCGCAGGTCGGCTTCAGCCATCGGGGTTGAAGGGTGCCGGGACATGACGGGGTGGCGGTCGAGCCGGTAGGTCTTTCCGGCGTGGGTGGCGTAGTGGTTGCTGAAGGCGGTGTACCGCCCGAACCCCGGCTGGGCCGGCACCACGGGGATCGGGCCGTGGAGGGGGAACTGCTCGTGGAGAAGCTGGATGCCGCGGCCGATGCTGCCGACGGTGGTGGAGCTGTCGAAAGTGGAGCAGACCTTGTAGAGCAGTACCTCGAGGTTCAGTGGTGCGATGCCTGCCAGGTCCCTGCGGACCAGGGTGTCGAAGGCTTCCCCGGCCAGGGATCTGGAGGGCCCGGCGATTCCGACGACGTCAGCATCGGCGGGCAGTGGCGCGTCGCCGATAACGAGGACAGCTTCGAGGCCGTAGCGGTGGGACTGGGCCAGGACGTCGGCGGCTCCGGTGAGGTCGTCGGCGACGAAACCGAAAGCGGGCATGTCAGGCACCTTTCGCGAAGGCTTGGACTGCGTGCAGGAGCGCATCGTCCCCGGTTGAGGCGAGTTTGTCGGCGGCGGACTGCAGCGGCACACCGTCCACTGCAGCTTCCCATGCCTGGCGTAGGCTGCGCACCCCGGCCCCTGGACCGTCAGGGTGCGCGGCGACACCGCCGCCGGCGAGCATCATCAGGTCCGTGGAACCCACGGCCTCGAACGTGGGTCCGGGGGTGGTGACGTTCTGCCCGGAGGACAGTACGGGCAGCGGCGCGATGGTCTCACCCAACGGTTCGAGCAGGCGCCGGATGTTCGCGGCGACCTCTTCGTCGAGTTCGTAGAACTTGCTGCCCAGTCCGCTGGCGTGCAGGTGGTCGGCGCCGGCGAGGCGGGCCATCTGCTGCCAGACCCGGTAGTCCATGCCCAGGGCCTTGGACCGCATCGAAGCGGCGAGCCCGGCGCGGTGGCCGTGGATCGGGACTTCGGCGAAGCTGCGCAGCATGGCCAGCGCGGGCAGGCCCATGACCGGGATGTTCAGCATCACGCAGCGGCCGCCGGCTTCGACGACGAGGTCGTGGCGTTTGCGCAGGCCCGCGAGGTCGCCGGTGATGTTGAAGGCGTACATGGTGGCGTGGCCGGTGACCTGCTCGGCGGCGCGGATCTCTTCGGTGGCGACGGCGACCCGGCGTTCCAGTGGCAGGTACGCGGGGTCGGTCATCAGTTCGTCGTCTTTGATCAGGTCAATGGAGGCCATCGCCAGGTCGCGGACCACGAGCCGGAATTCCTCTTCGGAGAGTCCGACGTTGGGCTTGACGATGGTGCCGACCATGACGCCCTGGACGTCGCTGATGAGTTTGCGGGTCCCTTCGATGCCGAATGCCGGGCCGGGGTGGGCGGCGACGAAGTCTTCGGGCAGGGCCATGTCCTGCAGGCGGCAGGCGTAGAGATCGCCCAGTTCGAAGAGGTTGCCGGCGATGGCGGTTTGCAGGGTGGCCAGGTCCGTGCCGACGTTCTCCATGGGGAAATCGACGGTGACAAGGGCAGCCCGGACCTTCTCGGGAGTTGACCGTGAAGGCAGGGAGGGCCGGCAAAAGCCGAGCTCCTGAACGTTCGAGATGCGCGCGGCGTGCCGCTCACGGATCCGGGCTGACTCGCCCGGTACAGGCAGGAACGTGCCGCTGGACTGCTCGCCGGCCATGATGGCTGCGGCCTTTTCAGGGTCGATTTCGGACTCTAGGTAGTAGGTGCAGCGCACCGAGCGCGGGTCGCGCATGGTTTCTCCGTCCATGAAGGGGATATGCAAGGGAAGGTTCAGACTGCGGCGATGACCGGGTCGGCCGGCTGCAGGCCCCCGGCCCGCTTCAGGGCCCAGGACGCGACGATCGGGGCGAGCAGCGCTGTCACGAGGACGGCGGTGGCGGCCTGGGCTGAGGCGGAGGCGACGAAGGGCTCGAACCTCGGGTCCGCGACGGCGACCACCGCAGGGACGGCGACAGCGTTGCCGGCCGTGGTGCCGGCGGCGAAACCGATGCCGCTCTTGGAGCCGCGCCGAAGGATGAACCGGTACCCGAGATAGGTCAGGCCTCCGGTGAACACCACGACGATCAGACCGAGGAAGATTCCGGCGAAACCGCCGGTGAGCACGGTCTTGAGGTTGATGCCGGTGCCAACGGCGAAGGACATGAACGGGATCACGATGTTCGGCACGTGGTCCAGGGCCTTCGTCCACTCGCGGTCCACGGCGCCGATGATCAGGCCGATGATGAACGGGATCAGTGCCGCGGCGAAGGCGAGTACCGGGATGTCGCCCAGCCCGGAAGCGCCCAGGAAGATCAGGGCCAGGAACGGTCCGTCATCAAAGGCGCTGGCGACGTAGGCGCCCTCGTCCCGCTCGTCGCCGTACTGGCCAGCGAACGCCAGCCACAGGGCGCCGTTGCTGTTGCCGAAGATTGCCAGCATCGCCAGGATCGATACGCCTGCGATGCCGTCGATGCCGACCATCAGGCCCAGGATCACGGCAATCGTGGCCGGGATCAGGGTCTTGCAGACCAGCACCACGGTGGTGGTGGAGGCGGCAGCCTTGCCGCTGTGGCTTCCGGTGATTTGTGCGCCCGTGGCGAGGATCAGCACGGCGATCAGCGTCAGGGCGCCCTCCTTGAACAGCGCGGTGGTGAAGCCGCCTATTTTCAGGGCTTCGGGCGCGAAGGTGTTCATCAGCACGCCCAGTACGAGCGGGATCAGCATCATGCCTGCGGGGACCTTTTGGAGGAAAGCAAACATTGGGAAGCGTGAGCGCCCGGTCCTCAAGTGCATCTGTGTCATTTACTCGACCTTTCTACGTCATTGTATGTTCCAGTCGTCGGATCACGTCCGTACAATTAGTACGTACATTACCTGTGGTAGGGATCACCCGTCAAGCGGGAGAATTCAAGCCTGCGGGCTAAGATGTGCTCGAACGGCAAAGGAGTCAGTGTGAGTGTGCAATCAGCCGGGGCAGAGCCCCGGGAGCGGGCCAACGGTCTGAACCGGGAGGAAGGGCCGCCCCTTCATGCGCAGATCCGGGACATCCTGCACCGGCAGATAGTGGAACGGCCCCTGCTGCCGGGGTCGCCCCTTCCCACCGAAGAGGAACTCCAGAAACAGTTCGGCGTCTCCCGGAGCGTTGTACGCCAGGCGTTGTCCGGACTGTCCGACCTTGGACTGATCCGCCGCCAGCGCGGCCGCGGCAGCGTCGTGGCCGCCGCCCCGGTCCTGCGCCGGCATCTGCAGCGGGCCGGCGGGCTGGACGAACAAGCCGCCGCGCACGGCCAGCGCTTGCGGACCCACGTCCTTTCTGTCGAACACGCCGCACCGCCGGAGCCGGCGGTAAACGCCCTGAACACCACGAACACATGGAAAATCGAACGCATCCGCTACTTGGAGGACGTCCCGGTGGCATTCATGAGGACCTGGGTTCCCCGCGACCTCTTTCCGCACTTCACCAAGGAACTGCTGGAGAACGCCTCACTGCTTGGCCTCATGCGCGAGCATGGCTACCATCCGGCGGGCGGGCCCAGGCAGGTCCAGGCGGTGGCCGCAGATGCCGACCTGGCTCACAAACTCAGCTCGAGCGTCCGCGAACCCCTACTCCTGCTTCAAGGCGTAACCCGTGACGCTCTCGGCAACGGTCTGGAATGGTTCAACGTCTGGCACAGCCCCAACACCGTCTTTGACGTCGACGCACAAGTGACATCGCAACCGACGCCTATCTCCCAGGAACACGTCCGGCGCCTTCGATCCCTGGCACAACAACTCGAATCAGAACTGGCAGCCCTGGAGCACAGCACTCGTTGAACAAGTGCGGGCGCGAAGCAACCGGAGACCGGGAAAAGGAGGTAGAAGCACTGCGCCGGGCGCTCGACCTTGCTAATAGAGCGCCAGCAATCCCCGATATGCCCGCTGCGACACCGACGACGAGATCGAAGCCTTCATCCGTGGTGAAACCATGCCGCTAACCGGTTGATCCACAGCAACAGCACCACGAGCGTCCACGCCGTCCGTTTGTTCCCATCAATGAGTGCCTGGAACCGCGCGACGGACTCCAACAAGGCTGCCGCCTTCACCGCGAACTCCGGATAAGTCTCCGTATCCATGACAGCCGTAGCTGTCATGGCCAATGCCGAGGCCAACAAACCGACCTCACGGATGAATTTCTGTGTCCCTGAGACCTTGAACGTCGGCTGGAGAACTTCGTTGAAGGGCGAAGTTCAGAAAATCAACCACGGAAGGATCTGTTCCATTGCCTCTCCTAGCTGATCTTCTCCGGGACGGTGCCGGAAAGCACAGGAGCCTCAGGATGCAGACGTATGAGGCTGATGCCGATGCTGATAAACCAGGCCCAGAGCAGTACACCGTATCCCCAGTAAAACGTTGGTGCCACGAACCGCAGTGCCTCACTGAGCACACCAAGGGCTCCTGTCAGCAGGCCCAGCCAGGCGACCGCCCGAGGCAGTACGCCCTTGAGCATGACCAGTGAGATGAGAAAAATGCCCACGGGCGACAAGAGCCCCGCAATCGCCGGGGTGTTGTTTTCGGCAATGAGCGCTTCCGCCGCCGCTGCGAAGACCCCGCGCTCACCCTCAGAACCTGCCACCGAGTATCGGTCGCTGAGGTAGACAAGGCTGAGCGACCCCCGGCTTGAAACGGGCACAGCCAGCAACAATGCCCACGGCAACCCGCCTACAACCGCGGCAAGGAGAGCCCAGCTCCTGCTCAGCGGGGCCAACGCAATGTAGAGCGCGACGAACACAACCACCGGCAGGATACTGGGCAGTATCCAGAGGATCTGTTCGGCAATATAGAGAGTCTTGTTCTCTGCAATGAATTCCAGCGTTTCACGGCCCCCGTGGACCGGGGGCGGTGCGATGAAATCAATGATCAAGGCTGAGATCAACAGCACAACAAAAAGAATCCCGGCAACGCCGCCGGCCACATAGAGACCACGCACGGACTGGCCAGCGTCTCCCCGCGTCCTCCGTGAAGGTTTTCGCTCATTCATGGTGCAACGCTACCCACCCAGTCCATAGATATGTGAGGGCCGAAGGACCTACTTAAAACGGATACTGGAATCGGGCTCTGTACGCGTTGTGGCGGCCACCACGGATGTGCACGGAAGGAATGTTCGTACGTCCTGGACAGGTTGGAGCAGAATGCAGCGACGCGAGATCCATCAGGGCGTCGACCCTCCGGGAACCAGGATTTGAGGATTGTCTTGTCCGAGATAACAGGAGGAGCAAAGCTTGATCGCTTCGTCGAGTCCTTGCGCGCTCCCCATGCGCCAAATAGCGTTGCGGAATCACCCAGGCCAAGGTGTAAACAAAACCGGGGAAAGCCCCGTCACGCTGGAGGCGGGCCAGGGTCTACTCCGTCTGCGCCGCGCCGCTCGTGTTCCGTTGGGCCCTGATCCAGGCGGAAGGGTGGGTACTCGTCACGCATCAGGGCGGTGTATGTGAGAGTCCGGTAGATCCAGCGGTTGAGTCCGAGAATGAGGTCAAACAATGAGCGAACGTAATGACCGGTGAACAGGAGGGTCACGGCGGCGATGAGCACGAGCAATCCTAGTAGGGAAAGTCCCGTTCCGGTTTCATACCTTATTCCCTGGTTTTCCGGGTTGGTCCAACGGATGGTGCTTGAACCCGTGAACGCCGCCACGATGAGCAAGTGCGGAATTGACAGAAGCCACCATTTTACCAATACCAGCCCTCTGGAAAGCTGCTCGGGGTACTCTGCGTCGAAGTCGGCCGGATAGTCCGTCTTGGCCAGGGTAAAGGGCGGATACCGGTCCGTTCCCAGTGCTGCGTAGGCGTAAAACGCCACCCGCCAGTTCCAGCGCAGGACCCCGACGTTAAAGTGAAAAAGGGAGCGCGGGTAGCGGCCGGTGAACAAGATCGCGAACCCGGCGGTGATCGTGACAATGACGAACGCGAACCAAAGGAAGAACAGCACGATGAAATGCGGAATCGCCAGGAACCATTTGACCAACCACTTCCAGCGTGAAAGAGCGGGATCCAGTTCACCCCGCAACGTTGAAGGGTAGCCATCCGTTTGCCGACGGTGCAGGCTGTAGCCAGACCGGGCAGGTGGTGGCCCGCCGCCGGCCCTGGCATCCAGCATCGACTCACTCCCGGCCGGGTCTGGCTCTGGGAGTGCTGGACCGAGGACCGCAGGCACCGCCACGCCAGGCCCTTGCGAAGGCAGTCCTTGTCCTGCAGATTGAGGTGGCAGCATCCTGGAAGGAGGCCCAATCGAGCGGGTAGCCTGATGCCGTCCCAGCCCTATTGCCCCGAAAATTAGCAGCAGAACCCCGATGACCAGGAGCAAGGTTCCGCCGATCAGCAACCCGACAGCAACCGGACCCAGCAGTTCTGACCTGAATCCGGCCTGCAGATCCACCGCAAGTCCCGGGGTGGCGTCGCCGTTCATCAGCACCACTGACCAATTCCCGGGCTGAATGTTCCAGTCGATCTCCTGTGGACCGGCCCCTGATGCCGAAGCTACCCAAAAGCCTTGTTCCACGGGCAGTCCCGGTTGGGCAGATCCTTCCACTTCCTCATACTCGGCACGGAATGGCCCATAGTTCACTTTCAGAAGTTCGGAGTAGTCTGAGCCGGCCAGGTACCGCTCCACATCACCTCGGGGGGCTATACCTATGAATATTTCCTTCGCTTCTCTGACCGGTTCGGCGCGGATCCTGATGTTGCCGACGTCGAAGGGCAAGGGTTCTGGCACATCGTCGTTCCGCAGGCCTTCGGCCTTGCCGAATGTGATCGCGCGCGAATCGACAGCAAATCTTTCGACGGGTGAGTTGATGTATCCATCGCCGTTTTGTGCGGCGTACGCTCCAATTCCGCCAATGACCAAGCCGGCACCGATCAGTGAAAACAGAACGCCCACGATAAGCATGACAATGAAACGGGTCTTCACCGTAATCCTCCCGGCAGCACCGCAATGGTGAAGACGACGGCAGTAAGAGTCTTCGTAGAGTGCGTCATGTCCGTTCTCCTCGTTTACCGGGACTTGCTTCCTCAACTGGAGGGCCGATGCTCATCACTTGAGAGTTGAGGCGAGCATCTGGCCCCACGCCCGTGCCCGGTCCAGTTCTCCGGGAAGGAGCCCGCTGTCCCCACTGACCAAGAAACTCTCTGGATCCGCCACTAGCTCAAAACCGTGTTCTTTCAGGTTCTTTCCAATAGTTTTGGACGCATGCCCAGTCAATAGTGCCGGCATGTCCACCCGAGTATCGAAGGCTGCTGCCTTGCCAGCGCCCGGCCCGAGAGAGTCGAGCCAATCACGTAGGCCTAAACCTTTGGCCGAGGGATCCACGGTCAGCCCTTTGTTCCTGCTCCTGGAGTCACTTACGGCTGCATGACGTGTTTGCGCCCGTGTCATGCCGTGCGCGTGTGTGGGGCCGCCGACAACCAGTAAGTCGAGGCCGGCGAGATCCATGCGGGTTGCCTCTTGTGCAGAGACCACGTCCGCGGCTCCTGCCGATCCCAGTCCCTCTGCTATTGCCAGGGCGATGCTGTGGGTATTGCCGTACATCGATTCGTAAACGACTGTTGCTTTCACTTTCCCGCCTACAATCTAGAATTTGTCCGAATATCAATCCTGAAGAGACACTGTGGGGCCGGCCACCCCACCCTCCATATGCAAAGGAATACATGTGTCTGTATGCCCGCGCATAGGGTCCTCCGGCCCGCTTTGCCGTCCGCCGGTGCCCAGCTGCGCGGTCCGAACTGCGCCCGAATATCCATCAACGGGCTGCGCACCGGCTATCTGCCTCAGCGCGCATTTGCGTGACCGCTCTTTGGATGACGGCTGACTTGTGCGTCCCGCCTAGCCCTGTCTCACTGGTCTCGGGTGCGCGGAAGACACGCCCTTCCTGGGTGGCGGCCGCGTTTCCTTTCCGAGGCCGCCCGGCCCACTAGATTGTCGGTAACGAGCGACTTACTGGCGGACGACGAACATCGGATGTTCAGAGGTTCGAAGATCTGGCGGAGGTTTGCTCGCTGCAGGGCAGACAGCTTGCTTTCATCGTGACAGTGTTTGCCAAGAGGGACGAAGGTGTCCAAAGCGTCCGCTCTGGGGGCTCGCCTGGCCTCGGCAAATAGCCGCCGTACCATCGGTTGGGCCAGCTCGAAGGAGACACTGCTCCATTTGGCGGTTGATACTGCCAGGGTGATAGCCGACGGATATCGTGCGATAGCGACGAGGTCGAAGCCTTCGTCCGTGGTGAAGTCATGGCGATAACCGTTGATCCACAGCAACAGCACCATGAGGGTCCGGGCGGTCCGTTTGTTCCCATCAATGAGTGGGTGGAAACGGGCTACCGATTCCAACAAGGCTGCCGCCTTCACCGCCAGTTCCCGGGTAGGCTTTCGGCGCCCATGACAGTCGCAGCTGGCCTGGCCAATGCCGAGGCCAGCAACTCGACATCACGGATAGGAAACCCGTGCCGATCGACTACCTGAAGCGCATCCTCAAGGTCCAGGTATGGTGTCACGCGTCCTCAAGGCGCTTCAGCAGATCAGCGTCATGACTCATAACAAAATCAAGACCGTCGCTGATTTCACGCCGGCGGGCGTAGCGCTGCAGAACCAACTCTGCGCCCTGCAACAGAAGCGCGGACTTCGATGTATGTTCCTCGGCAGCCAACTTCTCCAGCCGCCGGTCAAGGTCTTCAGGAACACGGAGATTGATAGCCATACGCTTATGGTACGAAAACGGCGCTTACACTGGAGGGGCTGCACGCACCCTAAATCGATTGAAGCACGCCTGCATTAATACGAATCCCACTCTGGTCAAAGGGATTGGTGTTTGCGTACTGTGACGCCATGAAGCACGAGCTCCAGCGTGGCCCCAAAGAAGAGGTTGTTGACGCGCCGGCGTTGGAATTGCGCGTTCATGGAATTGGCGATCAGCATCTTTTGGACGCCCTCGGCCACCCGCCTGTGCTCTTTCTGGGGTACCCGACTCGCCCTGACACGTTGGCGCCCCCGAGACTTCCTAACCACGAACTTCGGCTCATCAATTGGTCCCGGACGTCCCGCAGGGCAGCTCGGTTCCTCTGGTATTTGGCTCTGCCCTTCACGTTAATCAACGTGGCAGCAAATATGGCGCCTCCTCCGAACGGCCACGGAACCCGCGTAATTGGGTGGATGGTGCGATTCATAGCCGTCATCATCGGTCTCGTGATGACCGTATCGCTCCATCTCTGGGGAGTCGCCATCATCGAAACTGGATTCCGCTGGATCAGATTGCCATCCGCGCCGCAGCTGCCCGTCGTTCCATGGCTGGATCCGGGCAGCAGCCAATTCCCAAACCTGGTTGTTACAACAGTTATCGCCCTTGGGATTATTCTGCGGGTCATCTTTCTGGTCACTCGAAGGCTGACTGCGAATCCAGTAGCGCTTGGACTAATCGGAGCCCTGCACCTCACTGCTGTGCTCGCGACATCCGCTGTTCTTTACTTCTCACCACCGACTCTCTGGCGGGCACCGACAGGGCTGGGTTGGCTAACAGTTCAAAGCCCGACTACGCAGGACCAGCTTGAACAACTCCGTTCTTGGCATGCAACGATGCCTTTGGCAGAGTACTGCACGAGATTGGTTGAAAACCCCCAACTGTTCACTACCCGCTGGGACACACTGACGGCCCTGGTTGCTTCATCCGTTGGGCTGACTCTCTTGTTAGGTGTCCTGCTCATCGCAAGTGGATATGTGACCAAGTCCCAGATGGTGCCGAACTGGCCCGAAAGCCCTCGTGTCAGCGACAAACGCGCACCAAGAAGCCCCAGTCTGGCAGGCGCCGCCTTGGTGCTGATCATCGCCGTCTCATTGTTCCAAGCAACCGGTTCCGCACTCCGCTTCGGGGTCGGCTGGATAGCAACCTACCTCGATGGCTTCGACGGCTTCACGATCTTCCAGGACGGAACCGGGCTCAGCCCGCTCGACCGCCTGGTCATGCCCGCCTATGGCGGAGCGTGCGAAGACGCGGGTGCAATCGTTGACCGTATCCCCCTCTATGGGCTCGTCTGCCTCTTAATTCTCGTTCTGTCGGCATTCCTGATAAACGCCGTATTGCCTCACGGTGCAAGATGGCCACGGGAATGGGAAAGGACCCAACGCGCCGAATACATCCACCGGTTCATAGGCGGTCTTCCGCACACCCTGCTTCCCTCATTACTGTTGGCCCTCGCAGCCTCCGCATACGCCGGCAACGCTTTACTCTTATCCAGCTGGATTCGCGGACCTCTAGGAGAATCCCTCAGTGCGCTTATCTCACAAGTCATCGCCGTGGCGATCGTTGTGTTCATGCTCTTGGCGGGGCACATGCACTCGGTCAGCAAGATCTACAACCAGATTGCCGATGTGGCCGGCTTCTGGCCTGTCGAATGGCACCCCTGGGCAGGGCGGTCATATCGAGAAACTGTGATCCAGGGAGTGACAAATGAACTCAACCGGCAGGGCCTGGAACGCATCGCCCTAGTAGGGCATTCGCAAGGATCAGTAATCTGCGCCTGGCTCCTCGTCCACACGGAGCTCGACAATGATCGGCGGGTTCATCTGATCACCTGCGGCTCCCCCCTTTATTCCCTTTATGCAGCCTTCTTCCCCGCCCACTTCTCCGAGAACTTCTTCGCCAGACTCAGCAACAAATCAATCTCCCTCGCAAATTTTTGGCGCAAGACAGATCCTATTGCGACCCCAATCCCCAGCGCCAACCGGCTAGACAACGTACTGCTGGATGATCCACTCGAACCCGACAAGGATCCAGAACCCCGAGTTCACAGCGACTACTGGATCGACCCCGATCAAATTGAACACATCAGACAGAAACTTAAGCCCTAACGCCCTGCTGCCGGCGCCTCGGAGGTAGTAAGGCGGCAGCCCGCCTATCCGGCCGATTGCCCAAAATCTACGGCCAATTTGACAGGCGTAAATGCCCCATCGTCCATTGCCGAGGTGAACGGCTGACCTGCCGGCCCGGGTCAAGACCATCCGGACCGATCACCACGGCGACAGGTCAAATCGTCTGCTGGGTGTCGGCTCACAGGCCGTGTTCGGATTTCATAGCCTGACCCAAGAATCATTCCCCGGCTCTTTCCGACCGGCAAGACAGCGATACCGTCCGCACTCATCCCGCGCCGGCCATGCCGCCTGATCTCCGCGCGCCAATGAATGCGCGGCTGCTTGTCATTCTGATACGTCCCATGATCGCTGGGCGGGCCCTCCGCGCAACCAAGGCGCTACCGCGCCGGCCCCGGAACCGAAAACTTCCCCACACCCGCAGTAGAAGCAGTGCCTGCGGATGAAGTTTTCGGCCCCGTTGCCGATCCCCCAAGTTGCACTCAGGCTCAACCCAGCGGATGGTCCCCTACGAGAACTACGCCCACCACCGACAACCGCAGAACAATGTCGACGCAAGGGGGTCTAGGAGAACAGTGATCATGGAAAAGCTCGCCATCAAGACACCGCCGGATGTGCTCAGCTTCATCGGGCACACCCTCGGCTTCTGGCCGAAGGAAAGCTTGGTCTGCATTACCCTGAACGAGAACAGCATCAGTGCCACCCTTCGGATCGACATGCCCCGCTAGGCCGGCCTGGAGCTCCCCTACGCGCGCACCGTCGCCCACTACCTCACGGCCGACACCACCGCCACATCCATCCTCTTCCCCCTCTACACCCGCGAACCCTGCCAACCCGGACATCCCAAACCCCACGCCGGCACCATCACCGCCCTCACCGGAGTCCTCGCCGAACAAGGCATGACCATCCGCGACGGGCTCTTCGTCGGAGACGACACCATCTCCCCCTACGACGACGAACCCGGCCACGAGCTCGCCTGCCCGTCAGCTCCACCCAGGCCAGCGCCATCAACGCCGAATTCATCTACCGCGGCAGCGCCATCCAACCCAACAACCAAATCACCCTCCCGACCAGCCGAGAGGCAACTGCTAACGCGGCCGCCGTCGAACGCCACTTTGACGCGAAGCCTTGGTCCGCCGCCAAATCGGACTCCGCCTATTCGACGAAGCCAGATACCGCGAAGCAGCCCAGGAATTCGAATGGGCACGCGACCTCTACCGTCGGCCACCGCGAACACCAGGCCCAAGCCTGCCAACAGGCCATGGCCCGCGCCCTGCAGCTGATAGCCTCCCCCGCTGAAGTCCCTGAGTGAAGGTCGCCCGACATCTGCTGCCACTGCGAGAGCACGGTTATCAAGCAGGTATTACAGCCTGAGGCGGCGGGACCCAATGAATCTGAAGCCTGACAGGATCCTGGCCCGAACTTCACCGCCTTCAAGGTTCACGCGCAAACGGTCCTGGAACCGCGGGATACGCCATCTAAGAGGGGCCAAGATAACCGCTGGGATGTCGGGAGCGTTCCTTCACTGGCGCTGTAGCCCCCAGTGCTGGCAGTGAAAAAGTAAGATGGGTATGGTTGGCACTCCAGAGCTCGGCGTTCGGCGGGATTGGTGTGCACGCAAGAACTTGTGCACCGTAACAGGACCGGAAGGACTCCATGGAGGTTTACGGGAAACCCATCGATGAGCAGACGCGCTGTGTTCACTACCGGACTTACAAGGACGTCGTCGCCATCAAGTTTCGCTGCTGCGGAAAGTACTATCCGTGCTTCCGGTGCCATGAAGAATCCTCCGGCCATCCCGCCCAGGTGTGGCCGGAGGATCAATGGCAAGAGCGCGCCATTCTCTGCGGCGTCTGCCGGGCAGAGCTGACCATTGCTGATTACCGTGCAAGCACCCGCTGCCTATCATGCGAGGCGGAGTTCAACGAAGCATGCAGGAATCACGCCCACCTCTATTTTGATGTCCTGCCTGAGGATCAGGCCTCAGAAACGTCGAATTCGAGGCCTCGGGCTGAGATGGCATCACCGATGGCTTCGGCAGACTGGATCAGCCCGACGATAACGGGAACCACAATTTCATAGCCGGCGGCCTTTTGACCGCGGGCCACAAATGCTTCCCGCGCCGTGGTGATAGACGCTGACAGCATCGGAACCGCGCGTACCGTAAGCGACAGCACCAGGCCGGCCCGCCAGGGGCTGACGCCGACATGATGCAACGGTCCAAGAACTTTACCGAATAAGTCCAGCATGTCGCTGCTGCGGGTGGTGTATGTCAGCAGGCTCGCCAGAAGAACGGCCACGCATATCCGGACCCCGAACACTGCCCCACCGTGCAGACTGCTGAACACCATCTGGGCTGCGACCGTCAGCACTATGAAAGGAATCACGGGTAGGACCGCCGCCCAAGCGAACAGCAACCGGATGCCGGCGACTGGGTAGAGCAGCACGCTGAACAGCAGAATGCCGCCCAGCGCATACAGATTCTCTACGAGAAAAACACCTGCAAGAATCAGGGACAGCAGCAGGAATTTCACGGACGTTGGCGTCCGGTGCAGGACCGAAGCACTATCGACATAGAGACCGGTCATAGGTGAATGTTCTTCTTTTGACGGGAGCCGATCAGGCGCCGATAAGCGGCAACAGCCTCCTGTGGCGATCCGTCGAAGTGAACCTGCCCCCGATCCATGACAATGACCCGATCGAAATCCTCAATGATTTCCAAATGGTGAGTCATCAGGATGATCTGCTGGCTCAAGTCGCCGATGGTTTCGAGGAAGATATGGACGTTGTGCAAATCAAGGAGGGTAGTTGGTTCGTCGCAGATCAGAATCTCCGGATCGGTGACCAGGACGGAGGCCAGGGCGAGCATTTGCTTTTGCCCTCCGGAAAGAAGGTGGGGTGAGTGGGCGGCAAGTCCCGATAGCCCGTAACGGTCCAGGGCCTCGGCCACGATGTCGGCCTTTTTCAGCTTGGACAGTTTTCGTCCCCGTAGCCCCAGACCGATGTCCTCGGCAACAGAGGGCATGATGATCTGGTGATTTGCATCTGAAAACATGAAACCGACCCTGCGACGAACCCGGGCAGCGTCCTTGCGCGTATCAACACCATCCACTGAAATGGATCCGCGCCGCGGGACCAACAACCCATTTAGCGTCCGGGCCAAGGTGGATTTGCCGCTGCCATTGGCGCCAATGAAGGCGATCCGGTGCTCGTGAAGTTCGAGGTTTACTTCCCGGAGCACCTGGAATCCGTCGAAGTCATGGCTGACATTTTGCAGAGAAATCATGCACACACGTCCTTCCTGCTGCCACGAGCGACCCTAGACCGCCCTTTCGCCTCGCCGGACACCTGCAGGCGGAACCGGATAGGCGCGATGCACTGCAGCGGCTACCAACGCGGCCAGTACTGCCTTAAGGATGTCTCCGGGAAGGAATACCGCCGAACCGACCAAGGTGACGCCCAGATCCAAACCGGTGAACAGGGGCGACACCAGCGCTCCGAGCAGGTCAATGACCAGCACTCCACCGAGCAGAACGGCGGTCAGCACCTTTGGAAAATAGCGCTTTCCAGAACGGATCCTGTCCGTAATAAAACCGATAACGAAGGCGCCGGCGACCCACCCGAGCAGATAACCCAATGACGGGGTCATGAACACGCCGATACCTCCCCGGCCTCCGGACAACAGCGGGAGACCTGCTGCAACCAGAGCCAAAAAGGTCACGATGGTCAGCGTTCCCCGCCGAGCACCGAGAACGGCGCCAGCCAGGAACACGCCGAGGTTCTGCAGGATGATCGGCACTGCAAGACCTGCAACCGGAACCGCTACAAATCCCAGGGCTGCTATGAGCGCCGCGAATAGGGCAATAAGTCCCAGGTCTCGCGGCAACAGCAAGGGGCGTCGACCGGGGGAACACAGCTCGGCCCGTTGCTTGGCAATGGAATTACGTGACATGGATATCCTTTCAGCCACGACTCCGGCGTCACGGCGAGTATGGTCTTTTTTCGAGGAGACTTCAACGCGGGGCTAACTGCCTATGTTTTGTCCAGATGTTTGATGGAAAGGCGGCACCCGACCCCCAGTGACGTCGTCGCCTTCGAGGATCCCTTTCGGTAACGGCGACGTGGGGGCTACGGCCGTGTCAAGGCGTGAAAGCTTCCCTGTTGTACGCGCTCACTATGTGCGAATCGACACCGCACCGTACCGTTGCAAAGGCATCTGCCCCTTTAGCTGGAAGCCAAAGGGGCAGGTGCCATCGAACTGAGCTGCTAGGCGTCTTTCAAGTCGATACCTTTGGTCTCGCGCAGTTTGTAGACCACGAAGCCCGTCATTGCACAAAGGATCATTATGTAGACATTCGACATCCAGCCCAGAGACCAGCTGTTGAAAAGTGCGTTGAGATAAGGTGCTGTGCCGCCGAAAATTGCAACCGAGAATGAGTACGCGAAACCAATGCCCTGCGTCCGGATCCTGGTTGGGAATGCTTCGGAAAGAACGGACGCGAGCAGGGCGCCGGAAGCGCCCACGATGAGGAGAGCCGTTGTGGAAGCAACGAACAGCGTCCAGGGCTGGGAGTTGATCATGCTCATCAGTGGGATTTGGGCGATGATCATCGCGAGTGCAAAGCCGATGAGGACAGGGCGGCGTCCGATCTTGTCTGACAACCTGCCCCAAAGAGGGAGCGAAACCAGTGCAATCAATTGCGCGAGAACAGTAACCCAGTAGGCTCCTTCGGCATCCATGCCCTGCCTGGTGATCGCGTAGGTGGACGCGTACGACGTCCACGTATAGTGAGCTGCTGTGATTCCGGATGTCATACCGATCATCATCAGAATGGACCGCACGACCTTTTTGCGGTCCACGGGCGGCACCGTGTAGACAGCCCGCGTTTCCTGCTGTCCGTCGAAGACTTCGCTTTCACTCATGCCCCGGCGCATGTACAGTGCGGCAAGAGCGAGTACGGCGCCGAAGAGGAACGGAATACGCCATCCCCACTCCGCAACTTCCGTGTTGGAGAGCACATTTGTGACCCCGCCACCGATTGAAAAGGCAAGGACAGATCCGCCGAAGATCGCCACGAACACAATTGAGCCCCATTGACCTCGCTTATTGTGGGGTGCAATCTCGGCAATGTATGTGTTGGCAGTCGCAGATTCACCGCCATGCGCAAATCCCTGGGCAACGCGGGCGAGAAGCAACAGAACGGAAGCTGCAACGCCAATCTGACCGTAGGTGGGCATCAGACCAATCAGCAACGACCCGCCTGCCATCATGAGCATCGTTGTTATCAGCACGAACTTACGGCCCTTCACATCGGAGATGCGTCCGAAGATGATGCCGCCGAGTGGTCGCATGAGAAAACCAACCGCGAATACCGCCAAGGTTGACAGCAATGCAGAGACGGGATCGGTTGAGTTAAACATTGCCTTCGCAATGAAGGGCGCGAACACCGCATAGGCGCTCCATTCGTACCATTCCAAGATGTTGCCGACCGTACTGGCCATCATGGAACGTCGTCTGATAGCGGCTGCTCCCGCCGCCGTTGGTGGCTGCTCGACATTGAGGTTAAGTGCCATGAAAGAGATTCCTTTGTAGTCGTGCGACGTCGTTTGTTGTCGTTGATTCCCGGTCCGGTCCCCCGGCCCATACCCCTCCTAACCAGACGGCAAAGGTTAGTCAGGACGATATTTAAGGCATCGCATGGTTCGGTGTGCATCGCCTCGGCGACTCGGGATACACGCCGTCCGAAGACGTCTTCGTAGCCGGGTCAGCGCAGCGGTCCGTTGTCGTGTGGTGAAAAGTTGTGGTACCGATCGATCGGGCACTAGCTAGTCCGAATCCAGGTCATACTGAGCGTCAGGCAAACTTTGAGGGCTGCTCATAGTGCCTGCAAAAGAGTTCTGGCCCAAAGACACCCAAGACTCCACAACTGGGCGGCAGGCCGAGATGCTTGCCTCGTGCTGCCCAGTGAGCAGTCTGCGGCCCCTGTCACTGTCCGCGGTTATCCGCCAGTTTATGTTTGGAGCAGTGCGAACTCTCCTCCTGCTCGTTCTGTCTCCAGGAACTGGGCGACGAATGCGGTGTTGAAGTCTCCGCTTACGAACTTCTCCGTCTCCAGGATTTTTTTGTGGAAGGGTGCTGTGGTGGTGATGCCTTCGATGACGAGTTCGTCCAGGGCGCGCATGGTTCGGGCGATGGCCTCGTCGCGGTCCTTGCCCCAGCAGATGAGTTTGCCGATCATGGAGTCGTAGTAGGGCGGGATGGTGTACCCGGTTTCGATGTGGGTGTCCATCCTGATCCCGAAGCCACCAGGGGCACGGAAGCTTGTGATTGTTCCTGGGCGTGGGACGAAATTATTCTCCGGGTCTTCGGCATTGATGCGGCACTCGATGGCGTGGCCAGTGATGACGATGTCGTCTTGGGTCAGGTTCAGCAGCGTTCCGCCGGCGATCTGCAGCTGGAGCTTGATGAGGTCAATGCCGGAGACCATTTCGGAGACAGGGTGTTCAACCTGGATCCGGGTGTTCATCTCTATGAAGTAGAACTTGCGCTCGACGTTATCGAAAACGAACTCCACGGTCCCGGCGTTTTTGTACCCGACCTCGTGGCAGAGCGCGACTGCGGCGTCGGCCATCTCCTGCCTGAGCTCAGCAGTCAAGACCGGGGAGGGTGATTCCTCGATGAGCTTTTGATTGCGTCGCTGCGCCGTGCAGTCACGCTCCCCTAGGTGAAGCACGGTCTGGCCGTCGGAGATCACTTGAATTTCTATGTGCCGGATGTCGGTGAGGTAACGCTCGATGTAGACCGACGGGTCACCGAACGCGACCTCGGCCTCCGACATGATCTCCGTGAGATCCTTTTCCAGCGTCTGGGCGGTTTCGACGACGCGCATGCCGCGCCCGCCGCCGCCGGCTGCTGCCTTGATCAGGAGGGGGTAGCCGACCTCGCTGGCCACGGCGAGGGCTTCGCTGTATTCAGCAATCGCGCCCAGTGAACCGGGAACGGTGGGCACCCCTGCCCGGCGGGCGATTTTCTTGGCTTCGATTTTGTCTCCCATGCGGCGGATGATGCCGGCAGCGGGACCGATGAAACCGATCTGCTCTTCTTCACACAGTGCGGCGAAGTCCGCGTTCTCGGAGAGGAAACCGTAGCCAGGATGGATGGCGTCCACTTTGTAGGCAAATGCCGCGCTGATGACCGCGCGCCGGTTCCGGTAACTGGCCGTCGCTTGCGCTGGCCCGATGCAGACGGCCTGGTCCGCCAGTTTTACGGGCAGGGAGTTGGCGTCTCCTTCGGAGTAGGCAAGGACACTGCGGATGCCCAATTCCTTGCACGCCCTGATAACTCGCAGGGCTATCTCACCGCGGTTGGCGATGAGCACGCTTTTCAGTGGTTCACCCATTGCGCTTGATCACCATCAGGGGCTGACCGAACTCGACCGCCTGCTCGTTCTCGACCAGGATCCTCACGACAGTGCCCTCGACCTGCGCCTCGATGTTGCTCATCAGTTTCATGACCTCCACAATGCACAGCACCGACTCGGGAGTGACACTGTCACCAACCGAAACGAAGTTAGGGGCACCGGGTTTCGGGGCCGCATAGAAGATTCCGACCATCGGTGCCTTGATCAGCACTTCATCGGAGGCGAGTGCGTCGGCGGAGAAGGGAACAGTCCGGGAGTTTGCCGGCGGTGCCGTCTCGACCGGTGCAGGCACGGCGACCGGGGCGGGTGCCGGAGTTGCAACGACCGGAGCAACCGCAGATACGGGAGCGGGTGCCGAAGCCGAGGCTGGCTGTTGCTGGTCGCGGGAGACGAACAACTCCACGTCGCCGAACTTGAGGGACAATTCGCGGACGTCCTGGGTGAGGTTCGCCCAGTCAACGATGGCCTTGAGTTCCGCGATATCGGGCGGGTTAAGCGACATTTTCGTTTTCTCCTTTTTTGATGCTGATTTGCAGATTTCCTGCGCGCAGCGATTGGCTGCCGGTCTGACTCTTCTGATGGATCGCCTTGATCAGGTCCAGAAGCGGCCGGGGGATTTCATCGGCGTTTCCGCCGTTTGCAACGGTTTTCTTCATTTCGTCGACCTGCGTGCCGGCGAACATCGCGCGCAGGAGCAGCAGGTCGATGCTCTCGTCGGGATAGCGCTTCCGCAGGTCGGGGAGCATCGGCGCGACCGGGGCGGGTTCGAGTGCGATGTTCGATGCGCCGTTGGCCACGATTTTGGCGTGCAGTTCCGGGTCAATCGGCGCCAGCAGCGTGCCGTAGTAACCCAGGGCATACTTCTTGATTTCGTTCGGCACTATTGAGTAACGCTCACCTGAGATCACGTTCATCACCGCCTGGGTCCCCACGAACTGGGCGAAGGGGGTGATCATGATCGGGAAGGCCAGCTCGGACCGCACCCGGGCCACTTCGTGGAGCAGCTCATCGAAGCGATGTGAAAGGCCTGCGGTTGCCAGCTGGGAGTGAAAGTTGGACAGCATGCCCCCGGGAAGCTGATGCATGAAGTGCAGGCCGCTGTACGCGACGGGATGGCCGACCGGCTTGTCCTCCGCCTCAGCAATGGCTGAAAGCTTCCCGCTGATCGTATCGATGATGTCGTCGTCGACATTGACCATATACCCGAGAGCCCGCAGATCACGCACAATATCCTGCGTCGCCGGCTGCGCGGCACCGTTGGCCATGGGACCGACAGAGGTATGCAGCGCGTCGCAGCCTAGTTCCACCGCCTCCAGATAAACCAGCGGCGCCAGCCCCGTCAGACAATGGCTGTGCAGCTCCAGAGTCCGGTCGCCAATAGCTTCTTTGAGCGCAGGAACCAGAGTGCGGACCCGGTCGGGCGTCAAAAGGCCAGCGGCGTCTTTGAGCATGATCGCATCGACATCAGCCTTCTCAATCAGCTCCAGGGCCTTGGCGACGAAGAGCTCGTCAGTGTGCACCGGGCTCTCAGAGAACGAAACCGCCCCGAACGTGGACGCTCCCAGCTCCTTGGCCCGGATCAGGCCCGGAGCGATATTGTCGATGTCGTTGAGTCCATCGAACGAGCCGATCACCCTGAACCCATTGGCGTACAAGTTCTCGACCCAGGCTTCGATGACATCGTCGGCTAGGAAATCAAACGCAGCAATGTTCTTGGAACGGATCAACGCCCTGAACCTGGTGTTGGGAGCATGCTCATGCGCCAGGCGCACCCGCTCCCACGGGTCTTCCTTCAGATAGCGCACCGCCACATCAAACTGAATCGGCGCCATCAGATCGACCTGGTCAAAACCTACCTTGTCGAATTCACCGGCCATCGAAACGATGTGATCACTCCGCATCCGCGTCGCCCACAGGCTTTGATGCGCATCACGCAACGTCGTATCAATAATCTTGATCTCCCGACGGCTGCCCGCCGGACGCCCACCAAGACTCATTACCGACGTAATCGACGGTGTGGTGCTAGTCGACATGGCTCTCCTCATATCAATATAGTGAAAGTTAGTTTCAGGATCTGCCATACTATGGGGTGACCCGGCTAACAAAGTCAACTATTTTTCGAGGCAAGCGGAATGGATGAAGCAATGACTGCAGCGTGGACGAGCGAAGGTGAACCCCTAAAACAACGCCAAGTGATCCAATCCGTCGCGCGGGCTTCGCGCATCCTGCTCGCGGTCGCTCGATCAGCACAAGGACTCACCGCAACTGAGGTCGCGACGGGCCTCGGCCTCGCCATGCCCACGGCCTACCATCTGCTCACGACACTTGAGGAAGAAAAACTACTGAGCAAGGAGTCGGGCAAGCGCTACACCCTCGGCCTGGGCGCCATCGATATCGCGAACTCACCCGGCCTGCGCGTACGCGTCGACGCCAAACACAGACAGGCCCTCAGGCAACTCGCCGAGACCACACGTGAAACGGCATATCTCACCGGCTGGTTCCGCGGGGAGATCCGCATCCTCGCCACGGTTGAAGGATCACAGGCCGTGCGGGTCGCCGGCCTCGAAGTGGGATTCACGGGTGATGTGCACGCACGAGCAAGCGCCAAGGTCCTCCTCGCCTTCGCCGACGAGGAACAGCGCTCATCGATCCTGGACAACCATGAATACACCCGATTCACCCCGATGACGGTGAGCGACCGCGCCGGTCTCGAAGCCCAACTGGCCGAGATACGACGCACCGGAATCCTCTACGACCGTGGCGAATACCGTGAGGATGTTCGGTCCTTGAGCGCCCCGATCCGTAGTGACGGACGCGTCGCCGCTGCCTTGGCGGTCACGGTTCCATCCAGCCGTTACGAGCGTACTGAGGCAGCGCTGGTCGCGGCTCTCCTCTCAGCAGTCTCCTTGGCGCAGCAGTAGGTACGGCGCCACGATATCAGGCCGGTCGCCGTACATCTCTCAGCGGGTTGTCGAAATATTCTTCGCAGATGCCGGGATCAGGGACAGCTTTGATCTACTGCTCACCCTGGCGACCCACGGTCCTGGAAATTTGGACGAGCCCGCCTAGGAGTACGAAGCATCCGCGGGCGGAACAGCGCCCGGTGAATGCTGCTGGTGGCCGGTATCCCTAGGATATTCATGGAGCGGCCAGGGCCGGCCTGGGCACGGCGTGGATCAACCGGTCCGGCGGGCACTACCCCGGATATTTTCAGGCTCCGGACTACACCGTTCCCGGCCTGGACCACCTGGCCTGAGGGCCAAGGAACAGCAATGACGAATCTGGCAGCGCTTAGCCCGCCAGTGGCGACATACCCGAATCCGCAACTCATCACCGCCCGCCATCGGAAGGAACTCCATGACCACCGCCACCACATACTTCGAGCTGAGCGACACCCGCCGGGCCGAAATGCACGATCTGTACCGCCACCTGCACGCACATCCGGAACTGTCCATGCAGGAAACCAGGACGGCCGAGTTCATCCTGCAGAAGCTTCAAGCACTCGGCCTGGAGGCGTTTCTGTGCGGTGGCACCGGCGTAGTAGGCGTCCTCCGGAACGGTGACGGGCCAGTGGTCGGTTACCGCGCAGACACTGACGGTCTTCCCATGCAGGAGGATACAGGGCTCGATTACGCCAGCACCGAAACAGGCACGTTGGCCGACGGGACGGCGGTCCCCGTCATGCACGGATGCGGCCATGACACCCACATCACCGTCGCTCTGACGGCAGCGCAGCTTCTCAGCGAGAACCAGGACACTTGGTCCGGCACCGCCGTCTTCATCTTCCAACCGGGGGAAGAAACGGCCGCCGGTGCAAAGGCAATGGTTGAAGACGGACTCTGGGACAAGGCGCCCACACCGGAGATCATCTACGGCCAGCACGTATGGCCCGGTCTGGCAGGAAGTGTCAACATCAGCAGCGGCACGGCGATGGCGATGGCAGATTCATGGAAGATCACCGTCAGGGGCCGCCAGGCACACGGCTCCCAGCCCGAACAGTCCATTGACCCGATTGTGCTCGGAGCCCACATGGTAGTGCGGATCCAAACCATCGTCGCGCGCGAAATCCACCCCATGAAATCCGCAGTCGTGACCATCGGCACTTTCCATGCCGGCCTGAAGGAGAACATCATCCCGGCCACGGCGGAGTTCTCCGTAAACGTCCGGACCTTTGACGTCGACGTCCGCACCCGCGTGCTCGAATCCCTGCGGCGCATCATCCGCGCTGAAGCCGACGCTTCCGGCGCGCCCGCACCGCTCATTGAAGAGATTTCCAGCTTTCCCCAGTGCTATAACGATCCTGCCTCAGCAGACGCCCTCATCACCGAGCTCCAGGCAACACTGGGAGAAGACCGTGTGAACGTCGTTCCCCCGGTGATGGGCAGTGAGGACTTCGGGCTGCTCGCCGAGGTGCTCGGGGCACCGTCTGTCTACTGGATGTTCGGCGCCTTCTCCCAAGAAAGGCTCGACGCCGAAGGCGACCTGCCGGGCAACCATTCACCGCATTTCGCCCCCGATGTTGAGCCGACGCTGAGCACCGGAGTCCGGGCAGCCTTGACTGCCCTGCTGTCCCGGATGGGGACGTCCCGGGTCCGCCTGTAACGGCGGACGCTGGTTCGCTTTCGGCCACCGATCTGACCTTCGCTATCCGACGTCGGGACAATTCTGCTCGGAGGCCCTGGTGCGCACTTCGCCCGCATCGATGAAGTCGACGGCCGGGCCAACGCGGTCGTGACCGAAGACCGTGAGGACGCATCGGCGCTCGCCGCGGCCGCGGACAGTCTCACCATGTCCGGAGCAGAACTCCCGCGGCTGCGCGGCCTGCCCATGGCCCATAAGGACACCAAAAACACTCAGGGGGCGCCAACCACCTACGGGTCCGTCATTTTTCGGGATTTCGTCCCTGACGTCGAGGACCTGGTCATCGCACGGCTCAACGCATCAGGCGTCGTAACGACAAGGAAGGCCAACGTGCCCCGTCTGAGGCAGGACCACTCACGGTCGCTGAAGTGTTAGGCACGACGGTCAACCTGTACAACCCGGACGTGAGCGCGCGGGGCAGCAGCGGGGGCGCGGCTGCCCCGTTGCCCCCGCATCGAACCCCCGGCGACGGAAGCGATATGGGAGGGTCCCCGCGCATCCCGGCCTCATTCTGCAACATCTCCGGATTCCGGCCGTCGCTGGGAGTGATCCCCTTGGCGCTGACCCACAACTCATGCCCCTGGCTGGCCCGGACGGGAATGATGTGGAGGCATGCGCTGGCCATGGCTTCCGTACCGGACCGGATTCTCTGCGCCCTATTCCTTGTCGGTTACAAGCGGAAGATTCGGGGAACCATTGCAGAGTGACCTGGCTGGTCTGCGGATCGCTTGGTCGGCCGTTTTCGGCTGGACATCCTGGTCGGAAAGGATGTACTGCGCGTCCAAACCAGTTGCAGCGATTCGACGATTTGGGCGCAATCTCGAGGACGCCGCCGCTACGCTGTCACGCGCCTTCAGGGCGCTTGAGCAGATCAGCGTCATGATTCACAACAAAATGAGGGCCCTCGCTGCTTTCACGCCGCGCGCGTGGCGCTTCAGAACCAATTCTGCCCCCTGCGACAGAAGCGCGGAGTTGGAGGTGTATTCATCGGCAGCAAGGTCTCCAGCCATCGACCGGTCTTCAGGGAGGCGGAGATTTCATAGCCATGTCTTCGCGCTATACATCATGCCGTCACTGGCTTAGATGCCCATGTGGCCCCAGTTGTTCGGACCTGCACGTTCTTGGACTATAAAGTTTCTGGATTGGGATCAGCCGTTTGCAGCCACTACTCATTTTTGCAAAGGTCAAGCATTGATGTGAAAAGCCCCTGACCTGCGGAAACACTGTGCCCGAGGTGGGACTCGAACTGCATTCCAGGCCCTGCAAACACTGGGAAGCTGCGGAAACACGCGGAATTCGAAGCAGTACGACTGCTGTAAGGCCCGATCCGAAGCCTTGAGTGTGGACAATGTACACAGCACTTCCTTGCCCCGTCTGCTTCAATCCCTGCCCCCGCGGAGTTGCTCACAATGGCCCTGCTCAGATCGGCCGTGAAGTACATACCCGGCGCCAAAATACCACTTCCACTGTGCGTCTCACCGCGATAAGCGTCCCGGGAATAGGCATTCGGAGGCGGCCACATGCTGCCCGGACTGGTCCGGATTCGCGCCAAAGCTGTTACTGTCTGAGCTCGAGGAGCAGAATTTTAGGTCGCCGAGTAGGTGGTATAGGGCTTTTCTGGTCGGATCTACTGACAGAGTCCGTCTCGTGTACCTTCCGACGCAAATGCCGAGACTATGTCCGGCAGCGGCCTGCCGAGAATCACTTTTTGTGGCAGGGAATTCTGTTGGGCAGGCAGGATGCAGGTTCGCTGGATATCGGTTATTGCCCCGTAAACACAGGTGGACGACCTTCAACAAACGCGGCCATACCTTCAGAAGCGTCCTTGGATGCGAACACAGTGGCTGCTTCAATGTCGGTCAGCGCAATGGTTGGCGCGTCCGTGAAGGAGCCTGGGGTTGCCGCACGGATAAGTCGCTTCGTTGCCTGCACAGCAAGCGGTGCGTTTGCCGCAACAAGTTGGGCTAGGCGGATCGCCTCGGGCAGCACATCGCCGGGAGAAACGACACTATTGACCATTCCCCAGCACGCGGCTTCCTCAGCTGTGAAGAGCCGGCCTGTCAGAAGCAGATCGGATGCGATCTTCTTTGGTAGCTGTTGTGATGCCCGGTGCACACCGCCGCCTGCAGCAAATAGTCCCCGCCTCACCTCTGGAAGACCGAATCGTACCGTTGAGGCGGCAAGGGCGAGATCACAGGCCAGCACGATCTCGAGACCACCTCCCACGGCATCGCCGTTCACCGCTGCAATTAGGGGTTTTGTTATCTTGCGCGTGGCGATCCCTGCGAATCCCCACGTAGGATGTCGAGTTGCCTCAATGGACGCTCCTCTGGCTACAGCCTTCATATCCAGTCCTGCGCAGAATGCCCGTCCGGAACCGGTGATGACACCGATTCGTAGTTCCGGCGACGTTTCGAGTCTCGTCAGCGCTGTGCTGAGTTGGTCGGTCATCGCTCCGTTGACTGCATTGAGTACGTCAGGCCGGTTGAGGGTGACGAGCAGAATTTGACCACGGGCTTCGACCAGCACCTCGCTCCCCCGCTCATCTTGCATCGTGAGCCTTAACCACGATTTCGCTGGCCGGGACACGGATCATCCCCTCTTGGGCAACCGACGCCACCAATTCCCCTCCTCGGTTGTACAGCCGCCCCACAACTAGGCCGCGTTCTCCCCCTGCCCAAGGGCTCTCCTGCACGTACAGTAACCATTCGTCAAGGCCGGCCGGCGCGTGCCACCACATGGAGTGGTCAAGGCTTGCGAGGGACAATCCGGGAGTCGACAACGTTAACCCGTGTCGGAAGATGACGGACTCCAGCACTGTGAAGTCAGTTGCCATGGCAAGGGCCGCGCTGCTCACCGCGTCCGTGTGATTGGGACGGGCAGTAGCACCGCGAGCCCGAAGCCACAACGATTGTCGGGCATTGTCTCCAGATGTTCCCGGATCAAGCTCGCTTGGTACCCGGCGCAATTCCACCGAGTCCCGGTGACCAAATCTGTCAATGTCCGACCCAAAAGTCCTTCGGCCTTGGTTCGCGTTGGGTAAATCTTCCGGATCGGGATACCTACCACTTATCCGGGTCTGATGTTCAAGGCCGACGCGGGTCGCATGGAATGACATTGTTGCTGTGAGTAGGAGCCTGCCCTTCTGATTCGCCCTGATGCCGCGCACAGAGAAGGAGCGTCCGTCACGAATCGTCTCTACGTCATAGTGGATCGGCAGGGAGGCGTCACCAGCGCGTACGAAGTAAGTGTGAAGAGAGTGAGCGAGCCGCTCGGAGATGTCTTCTACTGTCGCTGACGCCGCCATGACCGCCTGTCCGATGAGTTGCCCGCCAAATATACGGCCCTTGGGTCCGGGAACAAGGTTTCCAACGAAAGTACATGGGCGGTCAGGCTCCCGTCTCACTGACACCATGTCGTACAGGTTCATGCTCACTGGCGCGGGCTTTCCGGTGTTCATCAGATGTTGCGTCCGCCGGAGATCTCAAGGGTTATGCCCGTGAGGTAGCTGGACATGTCACTGGCCAGGAAGAGCGCTGCTTGGGCTACCTCTGAAGGCTGACCGAAACGCCCGAGCGGCACGTCAGCCAGGCGCGCTGCCCGTACTTCATCGGTCAGTTTCTGCGTCATGGCGGTCTCAATGATTCCCGGCTGAAGGGCGTTCACGCGCACTCCGGCGAAGCCGACTTCTTTCGCGGCAGCTTTGGTCAGCCCTACTATCCCGGCTTTGGCTGCACTGTAGTTGGTTTGACCGGGGTTGCCGACCTTTCCCGAGATCGATGACATGTTGATGATAGATCCGCCCTGGCCTTGGTCACGCATGAGTGCCGCGGCCGCCCGGGTTCCCAACCATGTACCGCGCAAGTGGACGTCGATCACAAATTCGAAGTCATCCAGGGACATCTTCCGCATCGTCTTGTCACGCGTCACACCTGCGTTGTTCACCATGACATCGAGCCGGCCGAAGGCTGAAGTTGCGAACGTAAGCAACCGGTCAACATCGTCCTCGGAGGTCACATCGCAGGCGACGCCTTGCGCACGTGCCTCAGGTCCAAGTCTTGCGGCAGCGGCATCCGCCGCCGCGCCATCGAGGTCTCCGAGGACGACATTTGCTCCTTGGGCGAAGAACGCTTGGGCGATGGCGAAGCCGAGACCGTTGGCTCCGCCGGTGATCACCGCGGTGCGGCCAGCAAGAAGTGATGTCATGAGGGGTCTCCTAGTAGTACAACGTTTTATCCGAGTGGTTGCCTGCGATATGTGGTCAGGTGACAAGGAGCGAGACCGTGTCAGCGACACATCCGGGCGCGTCATTACCCTCAATTTCGATGGTATTGCGCACGACGACACGAGCACCTGTGGGTGTTGTATCCACGCTGGTGAGGTGTGCCCGCATTCGAATGCGGGAACCGATGAGGACAGGAGCCGGGAATCGCACGCGGTCCAGGCCGTAGTTCACCTTCATCTTGAAGCCAGCGAACGCGTATGCATCCATAGCGAGTAAAGGCAGGAGTGAAAGTGTGAAATACCCATGTGCAATAGTCCCGCCGTATGGTCCCTTCGCGGCTCGTTCCGTGTCCAGATGGATCCACTGATGGTCCCCGGTAACATCTGCAAACTGTCGCACGGCTGTCTGCGTGACCGTGTGCCAGGACCCCACACCGAGTTCCTTCCCGAGAGCTGCATGTACCCCGGTTACACCGTTGAGGGTCCGCATGCTACTTTGACCCTGCTTCGGCGGACATCTGAACAAGGTCAAGTTTGCGGATCTTGCCGGTTGGTGTTTTCGGCATGGAGTCGACCAGATGCAGCCTGGCGGGGATCTTGAACGCGGCCGCCTGCGAACGCATCCATTCCAGGAGTTCCTGGCCGGTTACTTCGACTCCATTCCGCAGCACCACGAAAGCCTCCGGGACCTCGCCCAGGTCCGTATCGGGTGAACCGATCACGGCGGCTTCAAGCACTGCCTCGTGCGAGGAGAGCAGCCGCTCTATCTCACCGGGGTAGATGTTCTGGCCACCGCGAATAATCAGCTCACGTTTGCGGTCTACGATGCTCAAACGACCATTGTTGAACACGCCGATGTCACCGGTCCTCAACCAGCCGTCCTCCACTGGGCGCGGTTCGCTGGTACCTACGTAGGCTGAGAACACGGACTCGCCGCTGATGAGTATCTCGCCGCGGCCGTCGGGCTCGCCCGAGGGTGCGAGCTTCACCTGCACACCAGGTACGACAAGGCCTGCTGAGGAGAAGTCTCCGTTGTTCGCGTCCTTCGTACCGATCCGATTCTGGGATGCGATTGCGGTGCCTTCGGTGAGACCGTAGCCAAAGTACAGGAACGCTTGAGGGAAGACACTCCAAGCGTCTGCGGCAATCTGCGTCGGACTCGCGGCAGCCCCGATGCCCAGGGTGATCGGATGGTTGTACCGGACACCAGCCTGATACAGCCTCGTCATCATTGTCGGTACCAGCGGCAGGAACGTGGGTTTGGAGTCCTCCAATGCGCGACGGACGTTATCTGGCGAGAAGCGGCGAAGCAGCCGCATCGTCGCCCCAGTCATCGCGAGCATGTTAATGCCCTGGTTCAGCGCGTAGGTGTTGAAAATCGGCAACGTGAGCAGGATGACATCCTGCCTTCCGACCCCGATCCAGCGGTACGTGGCGTCGTAGTTGGCGGCCAGATTCCGGATGCTGAGCTGCACCCCTTTGGGACGGCCTGTGGATCCGGACGTTTGCAGCACGAGGGCAGGATCGTCGTTGTCCAGCGTTGCCATCTGCGGAGCTTGCGCTTGGGCTCCAATCGTGTGGAATTCCCCGTCGATGAGATATCCGCCTGCGGACGAACTGCTCACATCGATCGGAGTGTCGCTAACCAGGAAGGAGATACCGAGGTTATCCACCACGTCGAGCACCTCGCTCTGGCGCATGCCCCGGTTGAGAGGAACGACGACGCCGCCGAGGTAAAACACCGCGTACTGGTAGATCACGAAGTTCGGCGTGCTGTCAATGAAGAGCCCGACACGGGTGCCTGGAGAGATCCGCTCGGCCAGTGTGGCTGCAGCACTGAGTATTGCGTCTCGCAGCTCCGCGTATGAATACGACGCGTCGTCGGTGACGATCGCCGGCTTTCCCGGCTGAGAGAACGCCCAGTCGAGGAGCGGCAGAGCCCGGTTCATACTTTCACTCCGGAGTTGAACCAGGCGATAGCACCCTTGAGGCCAAGTTCAGCAATCTTGTCGGTCATCGCATGTGTAGACGGTGAGGTGTGCGCGATTGCATCCCACTCGGCGCCCATGAGAACCGATTCGCGGAATCCCTGTTGGTCGAGCTGCCGATTGAGGGCCAGCTTTTTAAGGCGCAGCAAATCCAAGGGCATCCTCGCAATGTTCGTTGCCAGCTCCTGCGCACTCTCCAGCACAGTTCCGGCCGGCACTGCCGTGTTTGCCCAGCCCAAGGCCGCAGCTTCGCTCCCGCTCATCCGGCTGCCCGCAATGAAGGAGAGCTCCTTCGCCTTTTTAGGCCCGATCAACCACGCCGTCGGCGGACTCAGCAATCCTCCGCCGAGCGGGATGGCGGGCCAGCCGATCACGGCGGACTCGCTGACAACCGTGATGTCTGTGCAGACCGAGAGGATGGTTGCTCCACCCATGCAGTACCCCTCTATTGCCGCGATCACGGGCTTGGGGGTATCCCACACAGCGAGCCATCGATCGATGTTGCGACGAAGGGATGCCCAATCGGCATACGGCTCGTGGCCCGCAGCTGCGTCCGAATATCCGTTCGCCGGTTCGACGTCATAGCCGACACTGAAATTGTTGTCCGCGCCCGAGATGACAATAACCGAGACGTCGTCGTTCCTGCCCAGCTCGGCGATCGTGGTCGAGAATGCGTCAAGCATCGGATCATTCAATGCATTCAGCTTTTGTGGTCGATTCAGCACCACGTGTGCGATGCGTTCGTCGATCGTCGTAGTTACCAGTTGCGTCAAGTCATTCTCCTTTGAATTCGACAGCGTCGAGGTCACCCTTGCTCAAAAAGGTCTGCACGGCAGCTTTGTGGTCCGCTGTCGCTGCGAGGACACCCTGCGCGAGCGATTCACGGTCCAAGGCGTCGGCCAAGGAGCCCTCCATGGCGCGGTTGGCAAGCAATTTGGTCAGTCCGAGGGCCAGCGGCGCCTTCCTGGCGAGAGTTGCACAATAGTCCACGGCGGCCCGATCGAAGTCCTCCTCAAGGATCTCCGCCACGAAGCCGAGTTGCCGTCCTTCCTGGGCGGTGAAGCGGTGACCGGTAAGCAGTGCCGACTTCGCCCGGTGCAGTCCGATCGACTGGGCCAGCAGGTAGGTGCCACCCATGTCCGGCATGAGGCCCATTCTGACGAATGATTGTTGGAACCAGGCGGTGGGTGCCGCGAGGATGATGTCACTTGCCAGTGCAATGTTGAATCCGGCGCCGGAGGCGATACCGTTCACTGCGGCGACGACCGGCTTCTGCAGGTCTGTTATGCCTTCTGTGATTTGGCGGCCAAATGTCAGGACATCATTCGTCTGCGAAGGGGTGCGTATACCCATGCCTCTTACGTCACCTCCAGCGCAGAAGGCGCGGCCTGTTCCCGTGATGAGGACCACGCGGGCATTGGGGTCAGTTGCTATGGAGCGCAGGGCCGTCACGAGCTGCTCTTTCACTTCGTCATCAAGGGCGTTCAGCGTTTCGGTCCCGTTCAGGAGCAGCCGGACCACACCGGGCGCCGGCCGGTCTATCTCAAGGACGGTCATGGTTCTCCCCAAGTAGCGAATCCAGTTCAATGACGTGGTCGAGGAAATGGTGGAGGCCTACCTCCCAGGTGAAACCGACGCCCCCGTGGACCTGGATTCCGAGCTCGATCGCGGTGCGGGAGAGCGCGAAGGCCTGGTGTGCCCAACGGCCGGCGTTCTCGGGCTCGTGTGCAGCCGCGATTGCTGCCGTCCATGCTTGTTCCCGTGCGATGTGGGCGTTGGCGAGATGATGGCGGACGGCTTGGAATGCCTTAATCTTTTGACCGAACTGCTCCCGCGTCTGCGCCCATTCGACGGCCTTGGTGATCACGGCGTCGGCGGCGCCGACTGCAACGGCTGCGAATGCGGCGCCGGCCTCGGCCAGCTGCCGGTCCGTGAGCCCCACGGTTTCCTCCGGGAAGACCGCCATCGGGACGAGCAGCGAGAAGATCTGTGTGGAAGTCGGACTCGCCGTTACTAGCGATCCGGTGCCGTCAAGGACGATGAGACCCGCCGTGTAATAGGGGACCACGGTCTCTGACCCGCGGTGGAATACGGGGACAGCTCCTCGTGCCAGTTGCTCTTCGTCAAGATCGAACCAGCGCCCGGCAAGCAGGGTCGGAACGAGCGGTGTTGAGTACGGGAACCGGCCCGTTACCCGTGCGACTTCGAGTATCTCGCGGAGTTCCATCCCGTTCTCCGAATCAGCGGAAATCGTCTGCCAGCCACCGTCGGCAAGTAGACCCCATATGCTCTGATTCGGTGCGGGTGGTGCGCCGTCGGCACTCCGCAGGATTTCGGCGACGTTCTCAGCGACCATCGTTCCGACCTCTTCAACGATTGTTGCCATGTTTATCTCGCCACTTTCAATACGCGGTCGGTGATGATGTTGCGTTGGATCTCATTTGTGCCTGAATAAATCGACATTGCTTTCGACGCCAGGTAGTTGTGCCTCCAGTAGTCGCGATGCTGTGCACAGCGGCTGTCGAGTCCAAGCCTGGTCGCGTCCTGGATCAGCTCGCTCCACTGCACTTTGAGGACCGAACCGGCGACGAACCAGTCTTCACCAGCGGCCTTCTCTTCTGTGGCGCGGATGATGTGCCAACGCAATAGTTCACGCCGTTCCTGCAACCGGGCAGCATCGCCCTGCATGTGGGTCGCGCAGCATCGGTTCAGCAAATCGATCTGCGCGGTTGCTTCAACCAGCCGGGTCGCAGCTTCTGTCGTGCCACGTTCGTTGCTCAGCACCGTCATCGCAACCGCCCAGCCCTCATGTTCCTCGCCGACAAGGTCTTCGTCAGCAACGAATACATCAGTAAAGAACACGTCGCTGAACTCCTCCTCGCCATTGATTTGGCGGATGGGACGCGCGTCAACACCGTCCTGCTCCATGTCGAGCAGGAAGAAGCTGAGGTTGTGATGCCGCGGCAACCCAGAAGAGCTCTTGGCGAGCATCAGACAGCGCTTCGAGTACTGGGCGAAACTGGTCCATGTCTTTTGGCCGGTGATCAGGTAGCCCCCATCGACCTTCGTCGCTGTTGTGCTCACAGCGGCGAGGTCAGAGCCGGCACCGGGCTCTGAAAAACCTTGGCACCATATCTCTGAAGCGTCGAGGATGCGGGGTAGATATTTTTCCTTCTGTTCAACGGATCCTGCAGCCATGATTGTCGGCCCTGCGAGTACGCGGCCGATGCGGCCGAATCCCTCCGGGGCGTTCGCCCGCGAGGATTCCTCGTAATAGATGAGTTCCTCAATCGGTCCGAGGCCGCGCCCGCCATACTGCGTTGGCCAGGAAAGCCCTGCGTGTCCTTCTTTATAAAGTGCTACGTCCCAGTCCATCTGGATCTGCTGAACCTCGTCCGGGCTCAGGGACTGGCGGTCGGTGCGCCAGATTTCGGGGACCGCGCCGTCAACCCAGGCGCTGACCTCCTGCCTGAATCGTGCCGCGGCGGGGTCGTCAAATCGTGTAATGCTCATGTGCGGTCACTGCTCCTGGGTAGTTTGAGGGTCGATGAGCCGAGTAGGTCCGGGGAGGCGGTAACCATGCGCACTGCCAGGTCGCCATACATGGCGCCCACCTCTGCGGCGCTCAGCCGTCCGCCGGGACGCCACCAGTTGGTGACGGACTCGCCCATGCCAAGGATTGCGAAAGCCGCCGGAGTTTCATCGACCCACCGGAAGTCGCCGGATTCCATCCCCTCTCGAATGATGTCTTTGAAGAGCTGCTCATACGACTTCAGCATCGCCCGCAGTGAGGTGCGGACGTCCTCATTGAAATGGATCAGGCTGTCGCGGAACATTACTACATGGGGCGAGCTGGCGTAATGAACGACGTGGGCCTCCACCGCTGCCGCCAGACGCGCGCTTGGGGAAGGGTCTGCGGCCTCAAGTGCCGTCACGACCGAGTTATGCAATGCTTCAGTTCCTGCGCGGATCATTTTCTCGACGAGCGCCTGCTTTGATGTGGTGTAGTTGTAGATGCTTTGTGCTTCGATACCCACCTCTTTGGCAATCTGGCGTAGCGTCATGCCGGTGTAACCCCACGTGTTGAACAGCCTCGTCGCAGACTCGATAATTCGTTCTTCGGTTCCATTCGTGTCCACGCGCATTTTTACTTCTCTCCGACCGATAGATGCCGGTCAATCAGTTGTGGTTTCGAAACAAGTTCGTCAGGGGGGCCAGCCCACACCATTTGGCCAGTTTCCAGAATGTGTACGCGGTCTGCGAGACCGGTCACGAAACTGAAGTTCTGCTCGGTGATCAGGATTCCCACATCGAACTGGGCGGGCAACGCACCGATGGCGGCTTGAAGCTGTTCGACGATCAGCGGCGCGAGGCCCTCTGTCGGTTCATCCAGCAGCAGATAATCAGGCGCGCTCATCAGAGCCCTGGCGATAGTAACCGCCTGCTGTTCTCCGCCGCTGAGTTCGTAGCCTCGGCGTTTCATGAGCTTCTCGACCAGGGGGATGTTGGTGAGGACTCGATCGAGCTGATCCTTCGGTGCCGTCTTGGACCTCGCCAGATCCAGGTTCTCTGCCACGCTCAGGGCGGTAAAGATGCGGCGGTTATCCGGCACCCATGCGACTCCATGACGGGCCACTTTGTAGGCGGGAAATTTGCCCAGCGAGACGTTGTTAACGCTGATCTCGCCTCTTAGGGTCAGCTCCGGGTCATGGATGATTGCCTTTAGCAGTGTCGTTTTACCGGCGCCGTTCCGGCCGAGCAGTCCGACCGTTTCACCTTTGGCAACCGTGATCGACACATCCGTGAAGGCGACGGCGAGTCCGTATGAGGCGGACAGGGATTTAACGACCAGTTCGTTCATGATGGACCCGCCTCATAGGAATTGCCGAGATAGATCTCGCGGGTGAGAGGGTGGTCGCGCACAGTGGCAGGCTTCCCTTCGAGCGCTATTCGACCGTTTGCCATGAGTACAACCCTGTCTG
Source organism: Pseudarthrobacter sp. NPDC092419 (assembly GCF_044755045.1). Lineage (NCBI taxonomy): Bacteria > Bacillati > Actinomycetota > Actinomycetes > Micrococcales > Micrococcaceae > Pseudarthrobacter > Pseudarthrobacter sp. NPDC092419. The sequence goes on along the minus strand of NZ_JBIVQF010000003.1, from coordinate 215,867 downwards.
CGAGAGCGAAGACAAGGTTCATGTCGTGCGCTGTAATCACTACGGTCATGTCCGGCCGGGACTCGCGCAACCGCTGCACCAGCTGCACCGTTCGTGGAATGTCTTCCGCCCCCATGCCCGCCGTTGGCTCATCCATCAGCAACATAGAGGGGTTCTGGACCAGTGCCATGGCCAGTTCGAGCCCCTTGCGGTCACCATGGGCGAGAGTGCTCGATGACTGGTGCCGTCGGCTTTCGAGGCCGACTGCCTCAAGGACTGAGGTAATGCTGCCGTCAGGACGGGGTGTCCGAGAAAGTGGTTTGCAGTACATACCCTTGCGCGCGTCCCTCGCGATTACCAGGTTCTGCTCAACGCTCTTCTCGGGGAAGTAGCGGGCAATCTGAAAGGTCCTTGCGACGCCCATGTGCGCCAGGTGCTTCGCTCCTGCCCGGGTCACGTCTTTGCCGAACAGGGACACCGCGCCCTTCGTAGCGCGGTGCTCCCCAGCCATCACACCGAACAACGTAGTCTTGCCGGCGCCGTTCGGTCCGATGATTGCCACCGTCTCTCCGGTCGATATGGAAAGGGACACATCTTGAACGACGGGTGGACCGCCGTAGTTTTTATAGACGTTTTTAAGTTCGAGCACCGTCATCGTCGACTCCTCATCTTCTTCAGGACGCCGCGCAGCGCCGCCAGCACACCGAGCACGCCGCTGGGGAAGACCAGAACCACAGCGAGCAGGATGATGCCGAGGTAAAGGGTGCCATGGGACGAGCCGCCGAAGACCAGTGCATTGATGAACTGGAACAGAATTGCTCCGATGGCGGGCCCCCAGAACTTCATCATTCCACCCAGCAGAGCCATAATGATTATTTGTCCACTGAAGGTAAAGGCCAACGAGCTGGGGGTCACAATGCCGCCTTGCTGTGCGAAGAGCCCGCCTGCCAAACCAGCTACAGCGCCGGCCAGAGTAAAGGCAGCGAGCCGCATCGACCTCACCGGGATTCCGATGGCCGCAGCTTTAATCGGATCGTCCCGGATGGCGTTCAAGCTCTCACCGAAGGCTGACAGATGGATGCGTCGCAGAATAGCCATCACAACGGCCACCAAGATGACCGAGTACCACCAGAATGAGCTGGGAGGTGTGATGTTGGTCCCGAAAAAACTTCCGCGAGGAATACCGAAGATGCCGTTGTCACCTTGCAATGCCGGAATCCGGAACGTCAGAAGATAGGCGATCTGTCCGACAATCATCGTGAGCATGGCGAACTCGACCTTGGCCAGCCGCTGCCCTAACAGCCCGATGATCAGAGCCGCGGTCCCGGCTATGACGGCCGAGACGGCCAGGAACGCGAGGGGCCCCCATGCTTCGGCCTTCAGCAAGGCTGTCGTGTATGCGCCCATTCCAAAGAACGCGGCATGGCCAAAGGAATAAATGCCGGACCACCCGAAGAGCACGCCCAGGCTGGTCGCCAAGAGTGCGTAGATAATTGAGATACTCAAAATGTATTGGCCGTTTGCCGGCATCATCAGGTACGCGAGGCTTGCCACAACCAAAAAGATCAAAGGTTCGTATACCGGACGCAGATCGTACCGTGAAACCCTAACTGCGGACTTCGTCGGCGGTTCCGCTGGGGCATGCGCAATCGAGTGCGTGTTTGTACTCATGCCGCCCTCCCCAGTTTCGCACTGCCAAGAAGTCCGCGTGGCCGTATAAGGAGCACGGCGGCAACGAGGATATAGAACGTAAAGCCAGTGAGGAACGGCATATAGGCCACGGCGAACGCCTCGCTGACGCCGACAATGAGAGCAGCAACGAGCGAACCTGTCACTGATCCCAAACCGCCGATGATCACAATGGCAAAGCTCTGCAGGATAAATGCATGGCCAAGGCCGGGAGACACCGACACGTTAGGAGCAATGAGGGCGCCTGCCAACCCCGCCAAGGCGCTGCCGATCCCAAACACCAGGAGCATGACGGCCTTCGTGTTGAGCCCGACAGCTTCCCCCATCGTCTGATCCTGTGCTACGGCTCGCACGCCACGTCCGAACCTGCTCTTGTTGATGAGCAGAAACAGCCCGACGGCGATTAAGGCACCGACCACTACCAGCATCGCGTCATAGACGGGGATGGTCGCACCAAGGACCTGGATGCTGCCAGAAAGGGCAGTTGGCTTATCGATGGAACGTGGAGTGTTTCCCCAGATCACCTCCGCAGCGCCTTCAACGATCAACAGGACTGCGAACGTGGCCAGCAGCATGGTGATGTGATCTCTGCGGTATAGCCGGCGCACCACGGTGCTCTCGGTGACCAGCCCCAGGGCAGTGACCACCGCAGTGCCTGCCAGGATCGCTAGGAGAAACGCCGGGATGCTCGGAACGCTTGAGCCAATGAGTGTCGCTGCGATCAGGGCGCCCACGACGAAGAACGATCCGTGGGCGAAGTTCAGCACACCGATAACACCATAGATCAACGTCAGTCCGCTGGCCACCAGGAAGAGTGGCACTCCGTAGGCCACCCCGCTGATGAGCGTTGAAATCATGGTGAACGTCACTTCCTCAGGACGACGGTCTCAAGGACCTTGACGTTTTCCGTGGCGGAGGTGTCACCCACGGTGTTGGTGATCACTACAGGGGCATCTGACTGGTGCGAGGTGGCATCGATGGTCAGCTTGCCGCCGGGGGTTTCGAAGCTCAGACCGGCGAGTGACTCCACCACCTTCGCTGTTTCGGCGGAACCGGCCTTCTCAATCGCTGCCTTCATACCCAGAACGCCGACGTAGGCGTCGTAGCTCCAGTCAACAGGCATTTTGCCGGTCTTGGCCTTGAAGTCATCGACGAACTTTTTGTTCGACTCGGTGTCGAAGGCTGCGTAGTTGTAGTCGTAGGAGTTCCACACTTCGGGAGCAACACCGTTAAGGGTTCGGGCGATCGGATAGTAGCCGCCCGGGTTGGCAATGACTGCGAATTTTGAGGAGAGGTCATATGGAGCAGCCTGCTGGAGGAAACTTCCGGTTCCGGAGCTGAAAGTGCCCAGGTAGAGGGCGCTCTTCTTCGGGTCGCTGACGCCATTCACGAGTTTCTGTACCTGGAGACCGAAATTCTGCTCGCCGATCGGGACGAAGGTCTCGCTGGTTACCTTCACGGGAACCCCTTCGTTCTTGAGCTCCTTCTGGAAGAGACCCCACTGGGTTGTACCGGTCACGTAGTTGTAACCGAACGCTGAATAATCGGTAGCCTCAGGGAACTTCTCAGCAATAGTCTTTGCCAACGGGCCGATCAGAGCAGAATCGTTGTTACTGGTCCGGAAGAAGTTCCGGTATGGGGCTGCCTGCCCGTCCTTCCCGGTGAGCCCGTCATTCGTACACCCGGTCGCCACCATGGCAATGTCCATGCCTTCCAGGGTGGGAGCAACTGCAAGGCAACTCGCACTTGAAAGCATTCCAACGATCAGGTTCACTCCCTGGTTCGACAGGTTCCGCACCGCAGCTGCCGCGGTTTCAGGCGTAGTCTGCTCATCCTGGACCACCAGTTTCAGCTGGCGTCCCAGCACGCCGCCCGTGGCGTTGATCTGCTCGACCGCGACTTCGGCGCCCGCCACCTGGTTCTCACCAATCTCGGCGAGGGGTCCCGTTTTCGGCCCGATCACGCCGATCGTAATGGGATCAGTGCTGCTGCTTCCGGCTGTTCCGCCCGATGCGCACGCCGACATGGCCGCGATCGTTCCTACTGCGGTAGCTACGGCAAAGGAACGTTTCATAAAATTCTTCATCGAATCTCTTCCATTCACTTGTTCGGATAATGCTAGAGAATTGCCAGGGCGTTTCCGGGGGATCCGGAAGCGCCACGGAGGTTAAGGGGAGCCGCGGTGAAAAGAAACTCGTGCCGCGATGCGTCGGAGCAAGCAGCGGAGAGTCCCTCCAGATTGAACAGTTCGGCCAGCGGAATGCCGAGCAGCGGCAGGAGCCTGCGATGCAGCGAGCCGATCCTCGGATCCCCGGGAACCGGCTCCACGGCCGGTAGATCCGTGACCACCGCAGCTACCTGCCAGTTCCACAGCAACCGCGCCGTGTCCTCACCGGCATGTAGGCCCGGAATTTCCGTCACGTGCCCGGCGTCAGGACCCCGCGATGCGTACTTTGCCGGCCACCCCGTACGGATGAGCAGGATGTCGCCTTGGCGCACTTGAGTGCCTTGGGCCCACGCGACCTCACGAAGCAGGTCGGCAGAAAGGGCAAACTGTTCATCGCACGGGATGCCATCTTGCCCTGACAGCAAGAGATGAGCCTCCACGTCGAGCAGGACTCCACGTCCGACGATGCCACGTTCCGCCCAGGTTTCAATTCCAAGCCAGGTGTCGCTGGGATTCTCTGCCGCCTCAACGCCGCCGTAATACCCGAACTCCCTCGCACGCACATGAAAGAAGCCATCCCATTGGCTCGAGCCCTGCGGGAAGTAGCTATTAATCTTGTCGTCCCGCGTATTGCGGTCGACGTCAAACTGAACATGCTCCATCGGCTCACGCCCGAACAGGGGCGGGTTGGGCTGGTCGACGGGAAGGCTGAGCGGGATCACGACGCCGGCTGTTGCCGTTGATAGCGCCGCGCGTATCCGCGCCGGGGTCAGATAGTTGAGAGTGCCGAGCTGGTCGCCGGCCCCAAAGTAGGTCCAGGAGTGCGGCATGCCCAATTTCTCGATGCGTGGCAGCTGGTCATATGCGGGAACTTCATTGTTTGTGTCCACACCCAAAGTATTGACTGACGAGCGTTCGTCAGTCAATACTTTTTCAAGGAATACTTTCGGGCAAAGCGCCCAGAAGCATTCCTTCCCTCTGGCCAAAGGAGCCCATATTGTGCTGACTACACGCTTCACCTCAACGTTCGGGGTCGCTGCGCCCATAATGCAAGGCGGGATGCAGTGGATCGGGAACGCAGACCTTGCCGCCGCTGTTTCGAATGCAGGAGGGCTTGGAACGATCACCGCTCTCACGTTCCCAACGCCAGCAGCGCTCGGTGAGCAGATCCGCCGTTGCCAGGATCTGACCGACAAGCCCTTCGCGGTCAATCTCACGACCCTGCCCTCCATCAACCCGCCGCCGTATGCCGAGTACCAAGCCGTGATCATCAAGCATCGCGTTCCCGTGGTGGAAACTTCAGGCTCCAACCCAGCGATGTTCGTGGATACCTACCACGATGCCGGGATCAAGGTCGTGCATAAGGCAACCAGCATCCGGCATGCCCTAAAAGCCGTGCAGGCAGGCGTGGATGCCATCGCGATCATTGGATTCGAAGCGGGGGGACATCCGGGCGAACTGGACATCCCGCTCTTCGTGCTGCTCGCGGCCGCCGCCCGTAGAATCAGCGTCCCCCTGCTCGCAGCCGGCGGAGTGGCAGACGGCGCCGGCCTAGCTGCGGCCCTGGCACTCGGCGCCGAAGGCGTCCTCATGGCCACCCGGTTCATGGCTACGCAGGAGACACCCATCCACCAGCGGGTCAAGGAGGAGCTGGTCGCCCGCGACGAGTTGCAGACCAACCTCATATTCAGGCAGCTGCACAACACAGCGAGGGTGTCGAAGAACAGCGTATCCGATGAGGTTGTTCGCATCCTCGCTGGTGGTGGTGAATTCGCCGACGTTCGGGAGCTCGTTGCAGGCAAACGCGGCAGGACCGTCTACGAAACCGGAGATCTTGAGGCCGGTATCTGGTGGGCAGGGCTTTCGCAATCGCTCATTGACGATATTCCCACTTGCACCGAGCTCATTGAGCGCATGGTGCGGGAAGCCGAAGAGATCATCGCATCCCGCTGTTCAACGGTCAGCATCTGATGTCAGCACCTGCTGGGCTGGGCTGCGCATCGAAGACAGGTGAAGGAGAATAATGAAAATTGTCGTACTGGCTAAACAAGTACCCGACACGTATGGCGAACGGGACCTCGATCCCACGACCGGGCGCATTGACCGGATGAGCGCAGACGTCGTCATCGACGAGATCTGCGAGCGTGCCCTGGAAGCCGCCCTCGCACACAAAGACGAAACCGATACTGAAGTGGTGCTCATGACCATGGGTCCTGCAGATGCCACCACCATGCTCCGTAGGGGCCTTGCAATCGGAGCTGATTCGGCTGTGCACATCGTAGATGACGCCCTTGCAGGAGCCGATATGCTGCGCACTTCAGCAGTACTCGCATCAGCCCTTGAGCGGGAAGGGTTCGACCTGGTTATCACCGGGAATGAGTCCACGGATGGACGGGGAGGGGCGATGGCAGCGATGCTCTCGGAACGGCTCGGACTCCCCCACGCCACCTATCTGAACACTGTCGAGATAAAAGGAAATACCGTTTCCGGAGAACGCGCCGGTGAAGACAACACCCGGACCATCCGCGCAACCCTGCCCGCCATTATTTCCGTTACTGAACGCATGCCTGAAGCGCGTTTTCCCACGTTCAAAGGCTCGATGCGGGCGAAGAAAAAGCCGATCAAAACCCTCACTCTGGCCGAGCTTCCGGTGCCGGCGTTAACAGCACAATCCGTTGTTATCTCTACGAGCCAGCGGCCGCCCCGCCAAGCCGGCACCAAAATAATCGACGACGGGTCGGCGGCCACACAGCTGGTTGACTTCCTGACTTCATCCCGCCTCATCTAGGAGCTAGCCAATATGAAGGACACACTCGCCCTCATCAGACCCGCCGCAGACGGAAGCGTCGATGTGGCATCGGCCGCGTTGCTTGCGGCAGCTTCACGGCTCGGCCGACCGGTCGCCGTAGTCGTGACGGAGAATACCCTTAGCCAGGCAACCGTCGATGCGCTCAGCCAGTCCGGCGCCGAACAGGTCCTGCACTATGAGGCACCCGGACTCGCCGACGTACTGCTGACACCAATAGTAGATGCCTTAGCGGCCTCGGCAGCAAAAACCCTGCCCGGCGCAATTCTCTTGGAGAACACCGTTGACGGCCGTGAGATTGCCGGTCGGCTCGCTGTGCGTCTGGACACCGGCTTGGTGGTCGACGCGGTAGATGTTCGGGAAGAAGACGGCCGCGCCGTCGCTACCTCTTCTGTCTTCGGCGGTTCCTACACGGTGCAGTCAACCGTCGAGAACGGACCGCTGATCGTTACCGTCCGCCAGGGAGCGATCGAGGGTTCGGCGCCGCCCGCGATCGCGTCCCTGGCGCGAGAAGCGTTACCGTCAAGCACGAAGCCCGCCGCCAGCGTGGAAGCCGTGAAGGAGTCCACAGTCACATCTGACCGCCCAGGGCTGCGCGGCGCCGCACGAGTAGTGGCTGGCGGGCGGGGCCTTCGGTCGCGGGAGGAATTCGTACTGGTTGAGCAACTCGCCGATGCCCTTGGCGCCGCCGTCGGCGCTTCCCGTGCGGCCGTAGATGCCGGCTTCATCCAACAAACTTCGCAGGTGGGCCAGACCGGCATCACCGTCTCCCCGCAACTGTATGTAGCCCTTGGCATCTCTGGTGCCATTCAACACCGCGCTGGAATGCAGACCGCCAAGACGATCATTGCCATCAATAAGGACCCGGACGCCCCCATTTTCGAGATCGCTGACTTCGGCGTCGTCGGTGACGTCTTCACTGTCGTTCCTGAACTGATCCAAGCCATCGGGGCGTCTCGACGATGATCCAGTCAGTGACGAACAGCCTTTCGGATTTCCGTCAGAGCTCGTGGTTCAAGCTGGTCTGGATCATTCCGGTCGCAATTCTGGTAATGCTGGGCGTCCTCTTTGGGGCCCGGGCTTTTCTTGCCGGGGACATGGGCCGGAACTTTCTGCAGGCGTACCCGGGCGAGTCGCATCTGCCGGAAGGGGCACCCGTTGGGTTCCCGGCCTGGCTGGCATGGCAGCATGGCATCAATGCTTTCCTGATGGTTTTCGTCATCAAATCCGGCTGGATGGTGCGTACAGTTAAACGTCCGCAGATGTACTGGAAGCGGACGAACACGGGGATAATCAGAACCCCAAACCCACCGACCAAGATCAGCATCAATCTGTGGTTACATATAGTCACGGACACCCTCTGGGTCCTCAACGGCGCCATCTTTTATGTGCTGCTGTTCACCACCGGTCAATGGACCAGAATCGTGCCGACCACCTGGGACGTATTCCCCAACGCACTCTCAGCCGCCCTCCAATACGCCTCCCTGAACTGGCCGACCGAAAATGGCTGGGTCAACTACAACTCACTGCAGCTGCTGAGCTACTTCGCCATCGTCTTCATGATCGCACCGCTTGCGCTGCTGACCGGGCTGCGCATCTCACCATCTTGGCCCAAAACTGCTCCTGTGCTGAATCGGCTTTACCCCATCGAACTCGCCCGCACCCTACATTTCCCGATCATGCTGGTGTTCGTCGCCTTCATCGTAGTCCACGTCACACTCGTGCTTTCCACAAGTGCACTGCGGAACCTCAACCACATGTACGCCACCAACGACGAGGTGAACTGGCTTGGCTTTTGGATCTTTGTCGGTTCCGTCTTACTAATGGTCGTCGCATGGATCGCCCTGCGACCGATGTCGCTGAGAGTCATAGCCTCCACAATGGGCACAGTCACTAGGAACTGAGGCCCGGGACAGACCATCACGCCTCTCCCTTCACATCGGTTACCCAAGTCAGCAGATAGAGCACAACGCCGGGCAGCAAACAGCGACAGAGTCTTCTTGGTAGAGATCGAGGAAGCCAGTCTCGACAACCTGTTGCCTGCCGGCAAACCAGCGCAGCATGGTCGATGAGCTGGATACAGCCCGAAAGCCTTACCTGGCGCAACCCTTAACTCTCAAAGGAAACGACTCATGAATCAGGCTTTTGTGTACGACGCCGTGCGCACTCCGTTCGGGAAATTTGGCTCCGGCCTCGCCGCCGTCCGCCCGGATGACCTCGCAGCACACGTGATCAAGGAATCCGTGAAGCGCGCCCCGGGGCTTGATCCGGAGCGGATTGATGAGGTGGTGTTCGGCAACGCCAACGGCGCCGGGGAGGAGAACCGCAATATTGCCCGAATGGGCACCCTGCTCGCGGGCCTGCCGGTGTCCATTCCGGGCACCACGGTCAACCGGCTGTGCGGTTCCTCCCTCGACGCGGCGATCATCGCTTCGCGCCAGATCAACGCCGGCGATGCCGACCTCATGCTGGTGGGCGGTGCCGAGTCGATGTCGCGTGCGCCCTGGGTGCTGCCCAAGACGGAGAAGCCCTACCCGGCCGGGGACATGACGCTGGCCTCCACCACCTTGGGCTGGCGCCTGGTGAACAAGGTGATGCCCAAGGAGTGGACCATTTCCCTGGGCGAGGCCACCGAGCGGCTCCGCGAAAAGTACAAGGTGACCCGCGAAGCGCAGGACGAGTTCGCCGCGAACTCGCACAACCTCTCCGCCGCCGCCTGGGACGAGGGGTTCTATGACAACCTGGTGGCGCCGGTTCCCGGTACGGACCTGGTGCGGGATGACGGCATCCCCCCGGCTCCTCCGCGGAGAAACTCGCTGGCCTGAAGACGGTGTTCCGCAACGAAAACGGCACGGTCACTGCTGGCAATGCGTCCCCGCTGTCCGATGGCGCCTCCGCGGCCTGGGTGGGCAGCGAGGCTGCCGCCGGGCTGCTGGGATTGGATCCGCCGGCCCGGATCGCCGGGCGTGGAGCGCATGCAAACGATCCGCAGTACTTCGGTTACGCGCCCGTGGAGGCGGCGAACAATGCCCTCGCGAAGGCGGGGATCGGCTGGGACCAGGTAGGCGCCGTCGAACTTAACGAAGCCTTTGCCGCGCAGTCCCTGGCCTGCATCAACGCCTGGGGCATCGACCCCTCGACCGTGAACCGGCACGGCGGCGCCATCGCCATGGGCAACCCGCTCGGCGCGTCCGGAACCGGATCCTGGGCACCCTCGCCCGGTCCCTGCAGGCCTCCGGGCAGCGCTGGGGTGTCGCGGCGATCTGCATCGGCGTCGGGCAGGGCCTCGCCGCGGTCCTCGAAAACGTAACTGCTCGCAAAAATAGGGACTGCTGACGTCTACGGAAGCCGTAAATGAGCCCTTGCCAAGCAATGGTCCACCAAGAGTGCGGGAGGGGGCCCGCTGGCCTTTGCAGGTACCCCCGCCGGTTACGGAGGGACCGACCTCCTTGCCGTTGACTGCACACATCGACCAGATTGTTGCCTCCCCTTGGATTGGACTCCACTACAGGCACGAGTTTCTGCTCCATCACAGGCACGAATTACTGGAATCCAGATCGAGCGCCAAACAGACACGTCCTTAGTGATATGCCAAGCCGACCAGAATTGACGCCCTGTCTCGCCAGGCAGAGCTTGCACTGGCGCCATGGGCCGCCGCTTCAATTCAGCAGCAGCTCCCCCGCCGTCTTGATCGCCAGCTACGCGGTGCCAGTCCTCGCTGCGCCCCGTTCTTGCCACAACCAGTACCCTCAACGTCTCTGTCCGATCATCACCCATCCCAATGGGAGCACGCCATTCTCCCCTGGACGTAATCATCGCAGTCATCGACATCAACTCCTCCCCTGTGTGGACGCTGGCCCCACCCCAACGAGCATCGCTTCCTCATAGCCAGCTCCAACGAAAGGGCGAAGAAACGTTCCTTCCCGCCCTGCTGCTCCGGGCAATTGCGAGGACGGTCCACCACGATGACCTTCGACATCTCGCCAACCTAGGCAAGCTGGAACGCATCGCTGGCAACGGTCGTTCCGCACCCACGCACTACTGGCCCCGGCCGTCCCTTCAATCCGAATGAATGTGGGCAAGTTCACGAAAATTCTTGATTTTATAAAATATAAAAGTTAGAGTCCTTGGGAACGGGGACTCGCCCCTTTCCTTAAACGGAGGCCTAGATGGACGACTCAATGACGAGTACTTCAAGCCCAGCGGAACGACTGGACCTGGAACCGGAGCTGCCGGTAACTCCGCCACGCGAGCAGCGACGGGTTTTGGTTTCAAGCCTGATCGGTGCGCTGATCGAGTGGTACGACTTCTATCTGTTCGGCATAGCATCCGCCATGGTGTTTAGCGTCCTATTCTTCCCGTCCTTTGATCCGCTCGTCGGGACGTTCCTGGCGTTTACGACCCTGGCCGTGGGTTTCTTTGCCCGCCCGCTCGGCGGGGCGATCTGGGGCCACTACGGCGACAGGATCGGCCGGAAACAGATGCTGGTCCTTTCGATTGTCGCGATGGGCATCTGCACTACGGCCATGGGGTTGTTGCCGACTTATGCCCAGGTCGGGGTGGCGGCACCCATCATGCTTTTACTGCTCCGCCTTGTGCAGGGCGTCGCTGCCGGCGGCGAATGGGGCGGAGCCGTCCTTATGGCGATGGAACACTCGCCCAAGCGCCGCGGATTCTCCAGCAGCTTCCCCCAGATTGGCCTTACCGGCGGAATCCTTGTCGCGAACGGGGTATTTGCTGCGGTCGCCGGCCTGATGTCTGAGGAGCAGCTCTTGGATTGGGGCTGGCGGATACCGTTCCTGTTCTCGGCCGTTCTTGTGATTATCGGCCTGTGGATCCGCTTGGGAGTGAGTGAAAGCCCCGTTTTCCTGGCGGAGCAAAAGAAACAGGCGCAGGATCCGACACGCAAGAAAGCGCCCCTGGTGGAGGTCTTCAGGCACCCGCGGACCCTCATCGTAACGATCCTTTTGGTCATTGGGCCATTTGCAGTTAGCGCCGTCTATCTGACGTTCGCCGCCTCCTACGGCCTGCAGGTAGGTTTCTCGCGGTCCGATTTGTTGACAGCTTCCATCATCGCGGCCGCCCTGGGGGTTATCGGTCAGCCGATTTTTGCCACATGGTCCGACTATATTGGCCGGAAGAAAGTTGTGGCGATCGGCCTGATCCTTCAGGCCGTCACGGGAGTGTTGTTCTTCGCGCAGATGAACGCCGGCAGCGTCCCCGGCCTGTACTGGTCCATCTCCCTGATTTCGATCGCCCATGCGATCTGCTACGCGCCGCTGGCGGCCTGGCTCGGCGAGCTTTTTCCCACCCACCTGCGATACACCGGCTCCTCCATGGGGTACCAGATTGCCGGCACCCTGGGTGGCGGGCTAACCCCGGCAATCTGCACGTCACTTCTGATAGCAGCCGGCGGCGCGCCCCACTCCGAATTGGTCGTTGGCTTCACCGCGGCAATCAGCCTGCTCTCGCTGGTCGGCGTGCTGATGGCCAAAGAAACGTACAACGCGAAGCTCTAAAGCCATGAGCGAACACCGACCCACCAAGGAATACAGATGACGATCACTACCCTCAACACGCCCGCGACTTCCCGCGGATCCAAACTCGGCGTTATTGACGTGGATTTTCACCCGATGCCCCTGCCCGCTGACCCGCAGATCGCAAACCACATTCCCCAGCGGTGGCGTGACTATATCAGCCGTTACGGCCTGGGCGCCATGGGAGGAGGTGTTTACCCGTCACAGCGCGAATTCACGCACCGGCTGGACGCCGTGGACGTGAACGGGCGCGTCGGAGTAGACCCGCACCTTGCCGTAGAACAGGTACTGGACCTCTTCGATATGACGGCAGCCGTGCTGACGTGCCCGCAGACCTACATCATTACCAACGGTGGGGCGAACATGCCGCATCAGCTGGCGACCAGCCTGTACCGCGCCTACAACAACGCCCTCGCCGAAACATGGTGCGGTACCGATGACCGCTTCCGGGCCTCCATCACCGTCGCCCGCGACATCCCCGGGGGCGAAAAGGAAATCGAACGCTGCAAGGAGGGCGAAAACGGGGACAAATTCGTCCAGGTCCTCATGTCACCTTCGGGACAGGACCCGCTCGGAAAGCACCGCTACTGGCCCATCTTTGAAGCCTGCGAGCATTACGACATCCCGTTGTCCTTCCACGTGCCGGGCATGGGACGCCAGCCCACCGGGGCAGGCCGGCAGAATTTCTACGCCGAAACCCACGCAGCCTTCGGCGTCCTACCGCTGGCCCTCGTTCCCAGCCTGATCTTTGAAGGCGTCTTTGACCGCTTCCCCAAACTCAAGATCGCCGTCCTCGAAATGGGCTGGGACTGGGTCGCCCCGTTCAGTTGGCGCCTGGACGCAACCTACAACGCACTGCGGGACGAGGTGTCCCACCTGCAGCGGAAACCATCAGAATATTTGAAGGAGCATTTCTGGTTCAGCACCCAGCCCCTGGAAGAACCCGAGCGTCCGGACCAGCTTGAAGATGTATTTAGGATGTTCGAGGAATCGGGCTTCGCCAACCGTCTCATGTTCTCCTCGGACTACCCGCACTGGGACTACGACTCACCCTATGAGTCTGTCCCGGAAAGCTTTCCCGAGGAACGCCGGCGCCGCATTCTGGGCGAAAACGCCAGCAAGCTCTACGGAATCCCGCTGCGTGAAGACAGCGGACTCCCGTCACCGGCCGGAGCGTAGTCCCCCATGAACATCAACAGCAGGATCCGTCAACGGCGCCTCGAGGCCGTACTGAATTACGACGACGCACGGGCGGCAGCACAAAAGCGGCTGCCCAAGGCAATCTTCGACTACGTCGACGGCGGCGCCGAAGACGAAGTGACACTGCGCCGCAACACGAAGGGTTTCCGCGACCTGTCCTTTGAGCCCAAGGGAGCAACCTGGATCGAACAGCCCGACCTGAAAACCAACATTCTGGGCCTTGAGCTGTCCATGCCGGTACTCACCGCCCCGTGCGGTGGCATGCGGCTCGTCCACCCGGAGGGGGATCTCGGCATCGCAGCCGCAGCAGCCCAAGCCGGCATCGCCCACGTTGCAACATCTGCCTCCGGTTACACCCTGGAAGAAATCGCCGCCACTCCCGGGCCGCAGTGGTTCCAGGCCTACCGGTTCTCCAACCAGGAAGCGATGAGGTCCTTGGTCCACAGGGCCAAGGCCGCGGGCTTCGAGGGTCTGGTCGCCACTATTGATACCAGCGTCTCGGGAAACCGTGAAAAGGATTTCCGCAACGGGTTCAGCTACGACATGAGGATAAACCTCAGCAATGCCCTGCGAATGGCACCGCAGATGCTCCGACGTCCGGAATGGGTCTACCGCTACATGCGCGACGGCATGCCGTTCCAGCTGCCGAACACCGCAGACCTGACCGTGGATGGCAAGCCCATGGAGCTGACCGAGATGATTCGCACCGGAAAGGACTCCCACTCCCCCTCGTGGGAAGACATCGCCTGGATGCGCGCCAACTGGGATGGGCCGCTGATTGTCAAAGGCATCCTCGGCACTGCCGATGCGCTCACGGCAGCCAGACTCGGAGCGGACGGCATCATCGTTTCCAACCACGGCGGCCGCCAACTCGACGGTGCCCCGGCCTCGATCGCTGTGCTGCCCCAGATCGCCGCGGCGGTGGGCGACACTGTCACCGTCCTGCTCGACAGCGGTATCCGCCGCGGAAGCGATGTGCTCAAAGCGCTTTCGCTCGGGGCGAAGGCAGTCCTCGTCGGCCGGCTGCCCGCGTGGGGCCTGGCCGTCAACGGGCAGGCCGGGGTCTCGCACATCCTGGAAATCACCCGGGCCGAGATGATCAGGACGATGCGCCTGCTGGGCTGCCCGTCGGTACAGCAGCTGGACCCCTCTTGGCTCAGCGGCCACATCCTCGCCGGTGCCGACGCACCGTAAGCAGAAAGCACATACCAATGAACGAACCAACAATCATCAAAAGGCCCCAGAAGTTCGTCGTCGCGCGGACCGAGGAAATACCGGAGGGCAGCCGACTCATCGTCGATGTCGGAGGACGCGAAGTAGGCATCTTCAACATCAAGGGCAACTACTACGGCATGCTCAACCGATGCCCCCATGTAGGCGGACCGCTGTGCCAGGGCCAGCTGGTAAACACAGTCACCTCGACCGGCCCCGGCCACATAGCCCTCGATGGCTCACAGGACCTCCTCACGTGCCCTTGGCACAACTGGGAGTTCGACATAAAAACCGGGCAGTCGTACTGGGACCCCAAACACTTGCGCGCTCGGCCCTTCACCGTCGGCGTCGAAGCCGGCCAGGACGTGGCTGAACAGGTCGAAGGCGGAACGCTCGGGCGCATCAAGGGCCCCTACCAGGCCGAAACCATCAAAGTCACCGTCGAATCCGACTACGTCGTGCTGTCCATGCGCCCCCAACGCCCCGGCGCGCCGGCCAAGCCCGGTGCCTGCGCACCGCCACCAGTTCCGCAGCCTGAAGAGAAAGTAGAGGTTTCCCGATGACCACCGCGCTGCTTGCCAGGACCGAAAGAAGCACCCTCTGGACCGGCTCCGTCATTGATTGCGACGTCCACGCCAACGTTGCCTCCATCGAAACACTCTTCAACTACATGGATCCTGTTTGGGTCCAAGGAACCCAGGAACGGGGCTGGCACGGCCCGTCCGGCCCCCGCCTGAGCTACCCGCCAGGCGCTGCCACCACCGTAAGAGAAGAGTGGCACCATGAGGCTCTGATGCCCGCATCCGAGCTGTCCATGCTCCAGAACGACATCCTCAACCCCTGGCAGATCGACCGGGCGGTACTGAACTGCTACTACGGCGTGGACTCCCTTCGCCATCCGGACTGGGCTGCAGCCCTGGCCTCTTCCGTGAATGACTGGATCATCGCCGAATGGCTGAACAAGGACCCCCGCCTCGCCGCGTCCCTGGTCATTCCTGCCCGTGACCCGATCGCCGCGGCAGCCGAAATAGACCGGGTCGGCTCCCACCCCGGCTTCGTCCAGGTCATGCTTCCGGTCCGTTCCGAACGCCTCTACGGCCAACGGATTTTTCACCCGATCTACGAGGCAGCCACCAGGAACGATCTCGTTGTCGGCCTTCAGTGGGGCGGCACCACCGAAGACGCGCCGTCACCCACGGGCTACTCCTCCTGGTACGCGGAGGAATATGCCGCTGAAACGCAGGTCTATCTGGCCCAGCTCACGAGCATGGTTTTCGAAGGTGTCTTCCAAAAATTCCCGAACCTGCGCGTTGCCGTCATGGAAGGGGGGTTCAGCTGGGTCCCCATGTGGGGCTGGAGCATGAACAAGAAATGGAAAGGCCTGCGCCGCGAAACCCCATGGGTCGACCGGCTGCCGCTGGAGATCATCCGGGACCACGTCCGGTTCTCGGTAGCACCGGCGGACCTTGGACCGCGTGAACACTCTCAGCGAATCATCGAATGGCTGGGGTCGGACGACCTGCTGATGTTCGCCACCGACTACCCGCACCGCCACGATGACCACATCGACGAACTGCTGGACATCATCCCCGAGACGATGAAGGCAAAGCTGATGTCCGAAACCGCTAGGAACTGGTACAAGCTATGACCGTCCTGCCCCGCCCCAACAGGCTCAAGGCCCGCCTGTCAGCCGGGCATACGGCCGTCGGTCTCTCCTGCGCCCTGGGAAGCGCACAAATCGCCGAAGAGTTCGCGATGGCAGGTTTCGACTTCATCTACATCGACCAGCAGCACGGATTGACGTCCCAAGACACTCTGATCGAGATGCTCCGCGCCATCGCGGCCAGCGAGACCACGCCCCTGGTGAGAGTCGCCCAGAACGACGGCGCTCTGATCGGCCAGGCACTGGACGCCGGAGCTGCGGGCGTCATCGTTCCGATGATCAATACCGCGGAAGAGGCTGCCCTCGCCGCCCGGGCATGCCGATACCACCCCCAAGGTGAGCGCAGTTGGGGACCAATCCGTGCCCGCTATGGCCTTGGAGCCGATCCTGCAACCGTTAACCGCGAGGTCCTGTGCCTGGTGATGATTGAAACCGTCGAAGCGCTCAACAATCTCGAGGACATCATCACCACACCAGGAATCGACGGTGTCTACATTGGACCGGCCGACTTAGGCGTCAGCCTCGGCGGTCAGCCACTCAACATCGAACATGCCAGCGATCCACACCATCTCCGCGCGATCGCCCGCATCCGGCAGACCTGCCTCAACAACAACAAGATCGTCGGCATTACCGGGGACCCGGAAAAGCTCACCGCGGACGGGTTCAACCTGATTACCGCGGCCCTCGACTTTGCCATCATCCGCAAGGCCCTGGACCAGATCCACCGGCCGACAGCCACAGCAGCAGCAGCGCAATTAATCGCTCAGACAGAAATCGTAAGGACGTAACCCACATGACCAGCATTGAAACAGTCCGGGGACCAGTCACGGTAGAAGCCCTCGGCACCACCCTCACCCACGAGCACCTTTTCACTAAAAACCCCGAGCTGGAACAAAACTATCCTCACCCGGAGTGGGACGAAGACCGTCTTGTCAGGACCGCAATCGACGGCCTGAACACCCTCAAAGCCAAGGGCATCGACACCGTTGTGGACCTGACCGTCCCGGGCCTGGGACGCTACATCCCGAGGATCCAGCAGGTAGCCGCAGAGACGGAAATCAACATTGTAGTGGCGACCGGCTTCTACAGCTTCAAAGACCTGCCCATGTTCTTCAAGGTCAACGGTCCAGGACTGATGGTGGACCGGTCCGAGCCGTTGGAAGAGTACTTCCTCAAGGACATCACCCAAGGCATCGCAGACACCGGGGTCAAGGCGGCCATGATCAAGATCGCCACGGACGAGTACGGCATTACCCCGGACGTCGAGCGGATCATGCGGGCGGCGGCCGTGGCCCATCAGGAAACCGGAACAACCATTACCACCCACACGCACGCCGAACACTTCACCGGGCGGGACCAGCAGAAGTTCTTCGAAGCCCTCGGGGTTCCGCTCGAACACCTGGTCATTGGGCACTGCGGAGACAGCACCGACCTGAGTTACCTGCGGGAGCTTATGGACAACGGATCAACGATCGGGCTCGACCGGTTCGGCATGGAACAGGTGCTGCAGGACGACCAGCGCATAGACATGCTCGTAAAACTCTGCGAACTGGGCTACGCCGACCGGTTGACACTCTCCCACGACGCCGGATTCTTCAGCATCAACACTCCCCCCTCTTGGCGGGCCAAACACGCTCCCAACTGGCACCACGCCAACATCTCCGACCGTATCCTTCCCGCGATTCGCGAGCGGGGCGTCTCAGAAGAAACCATCCACCAGATCATGGTCACCAACGCCGCCCGTGTCCTGACCGGACGCCGCGCCTGACCGCCCAAGGCTAAGCACTAACAGCTAGGAACCAGTCAATGCCAAAGATCTTCTACCACCATGCAAGCGGCAACACAGACGTTGTCGACGCCGTCCCGGGCACCTCCCTCATGCGCGCAGCCGTCACCAACGGGGTCGAAGGCATCATCGGAGAGTGCGGAGGCCAGGCAATGTGCGCCACCTGCCACGTCTACATCCGTGAGGACTACCTCCACAGTCTGCCGGACATGAACGAGGACGAAGAGGAAATGCTTGAAGTCACCTCCTCACCCCGGGATGGGCAGCGCTCACGCCTCGGCTGCCAGATCAAAGTCGGTCCGGCCCTCGAAGAAATCGCCGTCGACGTACCCCTGACACAGGCAGAACAATGAGCGGCATCGTCATCATCGGCGGGGGCCAGGCCGGCGTGCAACTGGCCGACTCCCTCCGCAACGAAGGCTACCAAGGATCTATAGACCTATTCGCGGACGAATCCCATCTGCCCTACCAGCGCCCGCCGCTTTCCAAGGACTTCATGTCCGACGACGACAGCGCCATGCCCCTACCACTGCGGGCGGGAACATTCTTCACCGAACGAACGGTGCAATTCCATCCCGGGACCCGGATCCTCACGGTCGATCGCGCGCAATGTACCGTCACTGCCAGCGATGGCCGCACCGTCCCGTACACGTCGCTCGTCTTCGCAACCGGTGCCCGCAACCGGGAAATGACGATTCCGGGAACGGATCTGAACGGCATCCATTACCTCAGAACGCTGGACGACGCCAAGGCACTGCAGTCTGCCATGGCAGCGACGACGCGTGTGGTGGTCGTAGGGGCAGGATTCATAGGGTTGGAATTTGCTGCAAGTGCCCGACAGCGCGGACTGGATGTCACGGTCCTTGAGTTCGCCCCCCGTCCCATGGCGAGGGTCCTCTCGCCGTCGATGTCGGCATACTTCACAGAAGCCCACACCGGCAACGGAATCAACTTGCGACTGGGCGAGGGCGTCTCCTCATTCACCGAGAAAGACGGAAAAATTACGGGGGCCGTGGGCACCGGCGGGATCGAATACCCCGCTGATCTCGTCGTCATCGGTGTCGGCGTTCTTCCGAACACCGAACTGGCAGAACAAGCAGGTCTCGAGGTCAACAACGGGATCGTCGTAGATTCCTGCCTGCGCACGGCGGACCCCCACATCTTCGCCCTCGGCGACTGCAGCAATTACCCCAACATCCACACCCGGTCACGGCTGCGCCTGGAATCGGTCCAGAACGCAATAGACCAGGCCAGGGCCTTGGCAAAAACCCTCACCGGCAAACCCACACCCTATGAAAACCTGCCTTGGTTCTGGTCCCAGCAAGGCTCCATAAAGCTCCAGATCGCGGGCATTATTGGGGCGGACGACGAAACACTCGTCCGAGGGGAACCCGACACAGGCAAATTCTCCGTATATTGCTTCGCGGATGGCCAACTGACAGGCGTGGAATCAGTCAACAGCCCGGCAGAGCACATGGCTGCCCGCCGAATCCTCGAACTTGGCCTGGGACTCACGCCCGAACAGGTGACGGATGCCAGCTTCGATCTCAAGGGCTTCTCGAAACAACTCCCCTCCCGATCAGATAAGAAAGAACACCTTGAACAGCCCGCGGCTGCCCTATGACTGGCAAGTCCTTTTGGGAACGGACGTAGACGTCCTGCACGCCGGCCGGCTTTTCCGGACCGGTCTCATAGAAGCTGCTACGGTCACCGGAAATGCGTGGATAGCTGCAGATGGAGTTGATTCGAGAATGCTCGTGGATAGGCGCAGCGGCTATGAACTACTGCCAACCAGGCTGTTGTGCGGCGAGAGGACCGGTTAACTCTTGAACGCCCAGCGGCATCACGCCGGTGTCGCTGGGCAAGCGAGTAGAAACGACGAAGCCACCGGATGCACGTTAGGGGGAGAACATGACACCGTCCGGAATAGCTGCCGCCGGGGCCTACGGCAGCCGAAGCCAAGAGGCCAGAGACAGCGCACCTTCCGACGACACACGCAGTTTAAGATTCGATCTCGCTTCCGCGCCTTGGGAGGGCTGGTATCAGTCCACAAGGCGAAACCCTGAATGGGTAGAACAGTATCAGTGAGGGCACGTCCCATCGGGGAGGGACCTCCAGAGCTCACGCGGGAAACCGCCGTCTAATAAGCGAAGCCCGACTTAGTGGGCAGCGACGTGATAAATTATATTTTATGCAGAGGCTCAGCAAACGGGAGTTAATGGGCCAAGCAGTGGCTTCGCTTATACGTGACCAAATACTCAATGGCGACGTCAAGCACGGCGAAGCGCTGAGGCTTGCCCCGCTGGCCGAAAAGCTCGGCATGAGCATCACTCCGGTACGCGAGGCGCTGCTGCAGCTCGCACAAGACGGCTGGGTGGTCCATCAGCCGAACCGTGGTTTTCGAGTGATTCCCATGCGCCGCGACAATGTCGTTGACACCTACTTCATGTGGGCAACCGCGGAAGGCGAACTTGCAGCCCGCGCAGCCACACGCCAGAATCCAGCAGCGATCCATGCTCTCCGCAAGATCGACGACGAGCTGCACAAACTCGAAGACCACCACACTACTGACGCGCTGGAACTCAATTCCAGTCTCCACACCGCCATACACAACATGGCCGATGCTCCCAAACTGCTCTGGTTTGCAGAGGCAGCACGACGGCTCGTGCCTCTGCGGTTTGATTCATCCTTTCACTCCGTCCCTGGCTGGGCCCAAATCAATCGATTCGGGCACAGCGCCATCATTGATCACATTGAAACGGGCAATGCTTCAGGAGCACGTAAACTCATGTTTGACCATTTTCAAAGTACCTGCGACTTGCTGGTGCGTTGGCTGGACTCACTGGAATTCTGGGAGTCTGGGCCAGCACCTGAAACGCGACAGAACTGACCCTCTTCATTGGCGGCTTCCGGTCGCGGTGATGTTTGGTTCGTAAGCGATGGCCGTTTGACACTGACTTTGCGCTTCCCATCAGAGGTCAGGCTGAAGCGCATCCACCTAACGTCAAACAGGCACCGCAGAGACGTCGCATGGGGGTCGATTTCGCTTTACCTCACGGGTCTTGAATCGTTCTCGGACCTGGCCGAATACCGCGCCCCGGTGAGCAAAAGATGTGGAGGCTCGCCTGAACCAGCCGCGAGGCCGTCTGGGAACCGCGCCGACCAGGCGCTGCCTACACCTTTAGCTTTTTCTGTGTCAAGCTTTGTCAACACTCAAAGTGCAAAGTGGCCTCTGACCTGCGGAAACACTGTGCCCGAGGTGGGACTCGAACTGCATTCCACGCCTTGTGAACACTGGAAACCCGCGAAGACATACGGAATCCGGAGCAAACCAAAGGCGTTACGAGGCAGTCGGAGACGAAGAGTGTGGACGTCGTCCACACTCTTCACTAGGGGTGGTCAGAAGCAGGTTCAAGCCGACAGAAGGTCCAATATCGGCTAATAAAATGACCGGGGGGGCAACCCCAAGGTCGCTTGCGGCCGGGTGTCGGTCGATAGGAAGGTGGCCTGTCGGTCACCCTATGAAGCAGGGTGTTCCCGCTGCACAATCTCTACCGCTATGCCGTCCGGGGCGGCCTTCAGGAATGCGCACGGAAGGCCGTACCCGCCAGTGAAGATTCCGCCCACCTGGCCTCTGGACTTCAGGAAGTCCTCAGCGTTGTCGACTGCGAAACAAACATGGTGCAATCCTTCACCCTTTTGGGCGAGGAAGTCCGCGACCGCTCCTGGGCCCAGTGGCTGGACAATTTGAAGGCTGGCCTCCCCGGCCTCTGCCATGGCATTCCTGGGCGCCAGCCACAGCAGGCGTACGCCCACATCTTCGACGACTTCGTCATGGATGCGCTGCAGTCCCAAAACCTCTTCGAACCACTGAGACGACGCGTCCGCATCGTGGGCAGCCATCGCCACATGGTCAATTTTCCGGACGCCCTCGTGCCGCGGCCGGCTGGTGTCCGCCAGGAAAGGGGATTCGCTGCCGCCGGTTGCCGATACTTTGTTCAGTGCATCACCACCGTCGTTCATGATTCCGGGTTCGACGCTGCCTCCCCAGGCGCTGACTACTCGACGACTGCTCATTACAGGCACTCCTTAGGGTGTGAACTCACGCAGCACTCGGGTCTCGACGGGTTCCAGCGGTGTTCTCACGGCAGCGTAGGTCGAGGCTTTAATGGGCTGCTACGGCTGTCACGTGCTTGAAGTACCGGAGGTGTCCGCGGCCAGTTTTCTGCTGATGAAGGTCCGGGCGGAGCCGCCCGGCTGCCGCGGCTCCGTTCGGGGATTCTAAACGGTCGTGACGCTGACCGCGCGCTTCGTCGCCGTTACGACTCCGCTTGGAATATCGCCACGGAGGACCGCGTCGAAGTTCTGCCACACGGTTGCGATGCGGCGCTGAACGTTTTCCCAGCCGACGCCTGCCATGTGGGGCGTGCAGACCACCTGTTCCATGTTCAGCAGCTCACTGGCGGTATTCAGTGGCTCCTTGTCGTAGACGTCAAGTCCGGCTCCTGCGATGCGGCCCTCGCGCAGGAACTCGATGAGAGCGTCCTGGTCTACGACTTCGCCGCGGCCGACATTGACGAGAACGCCGCTGCGCTTCATCAGGGCAAGTTCGTCTTGCCCGATCAACTTGTTCGATTGCGCGTTCAGGGGAAGACTCAGGCAGACGATGTCGGACACTGCCATGAGCTCTCCCAACGGGACGGCGCGGGCCGGGATCAGTTCCGAAACGGTCAACGGGATCTGCGCGTTGTCGTAGAAGACCACGTTGGCGCCGAAACCGTGGTGGACGATCTTGCCGATCCAGCGTCCGATATTTCCCAGTCCGACTATGCCGACTGTTTTGTTGTACATCTCGGAGTAGGACGTCTCGTCCAGGTCTTCGCGCCATTTTCCGTCGCGCAGCAGCTGTGTAGAGGCTGGAATCCGCCGCAGCACCGTGAGCATCAACGTCAGGGCGTGTTCCGCTACAGAGATGGAGTGGGTCTTCATCTGGGCGACCGGAACGCCGAGTTCGTCCAGGACGGTGACCGGAAGCTGCCCGTATCCGGAGCTCATGTATTGAATAAACTGCACGTTCCTAGCGGCGCGGAACACCTCTTCGGGAACATCGACGCCGGAGATGAGGAAATCGGCATCTTCGGCTTCACGGCAAATTTGCGCGAGATCAGCCGATAGAGGCATTACTTTCACGTTGAAACCCTCTGGCGTCGATTCCAGAATGCGGTCGATGTAATCGTTCAGTGGGTTTACGAACAATACCTTGTATGTCATTGGTGGCATCTTTCTTGAGCAATGTTTGTCGGCGGCGACATGACGCTCTGAGCGGGCAGAGCACGGTGCCTACGAAGGGTGCTGGTCGGTCATGGCCCCGGAGGGGTGCCGGGCCGCGCTACTCGTCGGCTATGCCGGCAGGGCGTTGAGTACGGTCTCCAGCACTTTCTGGGTGTCGGCTGTCCCGCCCAGGTCACGTGCCCGGGGTCCCGTTAGGAGTGCCGACTCGACCGCGGTTTGGATGTTCTGTGCTGCCTGGGTGCAGAGGTCATCCCCATGGCGTTCGCCCAGCCACTCCAGCATTATTGCGGCCGAGAGGATCATCGCGGTCGGGTTTGCGATGCCCTTGCCCGCGATGTCGGGCGCACTTCCATGTGAGGGCTGGAACACGCCGTGTGTGAGGCTGATGTCGGCAGAAGGCGCGACGCCGAGACCGCCGACGAGTCCGGCGGCGATCTCGGAAAGGATGTCGCCGAAGATATTTTCTGAGACGACTACGTCGTACCGTTCCGGGTCGGTCACCATGTACATCGAGCCAGCATCGATGTAGTACTTCGCGCTTCCGATATCGGAGTTTTTGGCCGCGACTTCGTCGAATATCTTCTCCATCAAAACGTTGCTGCGCAGAGCGTTTGATTTGTGCAGCAGCGTTACGTGTCCGGGGGTGCCCCGCTTGCGACGGGCCCGCGCCTGTGAAAACGCGACGTCGAAGAGCTTCTCGCAGGTGGCCCGGGTGATGGTCATACGATCACTCGCAGTCTCGTCGCTGGGCTCATGATGATCGGCCAGGCCAGCGAACATCCCTTCGGAGGTTTCGCGGATGACGAGCATGTCGACGTTCTTCGCCTTGACAGGGCTCTCGACTCCCGGGAAAAGCCGAACCGGTCGAAGGCTTGAGAAGAGCCCGTAGTGGGCCCGCATTTCAACCTGAGCGCCCAGTTCAAGGCCCTCGGGTCCGCGCACGTCCGGCAGCCCCATCGCGCCGAACAGTACAGCGTCTTTCTTGCCGATCTCATCCATATCGGCAGGAGTGATCTTTCGTCCGGTACGTCGGTACAGGTCTGCGCTGAAGTCGTAGGACGTGTAGTTAAGCTTCAGTCCGTAGCGTGTTTCGCATTCCTTCAGCACCGAAAGAGCCGCGTCGACGACTTCAGTTCCGATTCCGTCTCCGGGAATGACAGCGATGTCATAGTGAGTCATTGGTCTTCCTGCCTTGCTAAGTGCGCGCGCTCCGGCGCAGAGTGTCTGCCCCAGGAGAGGAAGCCGCGCCTACGCGACAGCCTTACCTATGAGCCTTTCCCATCCCCTGGGAAGCCTTATTTGCTAAGTGGGAAGACGGTAGCAGAAGATGACTTGGCTCACAAGGCAAATTCAGCCGGTCGGATGTCAGAGGGGCCCGGAGGCGGAACGCCAGGCGCCCCACGGGTGGCGTTAGCCGATCAACCTGACCGCATTTACCTGTTGCGCGCATCACAATCCGCTGCTAATGTCTATCCGCTTGATGACAAGCTTCTCCCACACAGTGAGAATCTGACGGGCAAATTGCATTCAACGACGCAGGCAGGAAGACATGACGCAGCAACTTCACCTTGAGGGGAACTCTCTCCCGCTTCAAGGCATCCGGGTGCTGGAGCTTGGCAGTTTCATCGCCGGCCCGTTCGCAGCCCGCATTTTTGGTGATTTTGGCGCTGAAGTCATCAAAATCGAAAAGCCCCAGGGCGGCGATGAGTTGCGCGACTGGCGCAAGACCCGGGGAACGACCTCAATGCTGTTCCGCACCATCGGCCGGAACAAGAAATCCGTTGCCTTGGACCTGCGTTCCGAGGGCGGGCTTGAGGCAGTCAAGAAGATCGCGGCCCAGTGCGACGTAGTGATCGAAAACTTCCGTCCCGGAACCCTTGAAAAGTGGGGTCTGGGCCCGGATGTCCTTCAGGAACTTAACCCCGACATCGTCATGGTCCGGATCTCCGGTTACGGCCAAACCGGCCCCTACAAGAACCGCGCCGGGTTCGGCAGCTCCGCAGAATCCTTCGCAGGTTTGCGCTACGTCACGGGCGAGCCGGACCGGCCTGCAGGGCGTGCGGCGGCCAGCCTGGGCGATACGGTCGCCGGCCTGTACGGGGTGATCGGCGCCCTGATGCTCATGCTCCAGAAAGCCCGCGGGCAGAAGACCGACACCTCCCAGGTAGTCGACGTCGCACTCTACGAAGGCGTCTTCAGCCTCCTCGAATCACTCGTCCCGGACTACGACGCCTACGGCATGGTCCGGAAGCGCACCGGCGGCGCCCTTCCCGGTGTCGTGCCCACCGGCTCCTACCTTTGCGGTGACGACCTCGAGGTCGTTATCGGGGGCAACTCAAACTCCGTGTTCGTCCGGCTCATGCGGGCGATCGGCCGGGACGACCTGGCCGAGGACGAAACCCTCCTTACTACCCAGGGCCGCGGTGCCCGCGAGGAAGAGCTGAACGGCGCCATCTCCGCCTGGACCGGCAGCATGCCCCTGGCTGAGGTCCTGGACAAGCTGGACGATGCGGGCGTCCCGGCTGGGCCCGTCTACGACGCGCCCAGCATCGCTGTGGACAAGCACTACCTGGCCCGCGACATGATCCAGAACCACGAGGTGGTCATCGAAAACGAACCCGAGCTGATCCGCTTCCCCGGCGTCGTTCCCAAGATCCCCGGCCATCAGGGCCAGGTCAAGTGGGTTGGCCCGGAACTGGGCCAACACACCCAGCAGGTCCTCCAGGAACTCGCCGGGATGAACGCTGACGAGATCAATAACCTCGGACTGCAGGAGGTGCGCTGAATGAAGGTGGACATCACCGACGTTTTCCTGCGTGACGGCCTGCAGGACGAACCGGTCATCCTTTCCACGGCCCACAAGCTGGAAATAGCCCAGGCCCTCATTGCCGCTGGAATCAAACGCATCGAGGCCGCCTCCTTCGTGAATCCGAAGCGCGTACCGCAAATGGCCGACGCCGCCGAAGTCATCTCATCACTCCCTGTGGTGGACGGCGTCACCTACACCAGCCTTGCCCTCAATGGGAAGGGCATCGAACGGGCCGTCGCCGCCGGCGCCACGGACATCCAGGTGGTCACATCCGCGAGCCAGGCGCACAGCAATGCGAATACCGGGCAAGCCATAGAGGACGCCCTCGCCGGCATCGGCGCTGCCGTTGCCCGGTACCCGGACACCCGTTTCTTCGCGGGCATTTCCACTGCCTTTACCTGCCCCTTCGAGGGCAGCATTGACCCCGAGTACCTGCTCCGCGTGGTCAGGGCCTTCTCGGACATGGGAATCAAGGACGTCGGCCTGGCCGATACCCTGGGTACCACGCCCACTGAAAAGGTGCTGGCCAGTCTGAACCACGTCCGCGACGCCGAACCGGATTTGACGTACTACCTCCACCTGCACAATGCCCACCACCAGGCATTGGCAACAGCGGGCGCTGCCGTAAGTGCCGGCGTCATCCGATTTGACGCCGCGCTGGGCGGCTACGGCGGGTGCCCCTTCGCACCCGGCGCCCACGGCAACATCGCGACAGAAGAGCTGATCCGCTACCTGCACGATGCGGGCCACGAGACGGGCATCGACGAGAACCGCCTGGCCGACGCCGTACGCCTGGCCCGCGACGTGGTAGCGCACTCCCCCGCCGCGCTGCTGGACCCGGCGCGCTAACGCTCCCGACCGACTCCCCCTGCTCAACCACACAACGCTTCACTAATCCCCCCTCATAAGAAGCAGTTCCCACCCACCATTCCGGAGACGATGATGTCAACAAACCCAGGAACCACTGGAACCACCAGCGAACTAACGGATGACGCCATGAGCGAGACAAGCCCCGGCCCCGCCGGCGGTGTCGAACACCCCGTCACCAAGACTGTCGGTGCCCGTCCGGGCACCCACTACCCTGGTCGCTTAGGATTCAAAATCTCCAGCGTCCCTGCTCCCCTCTACCTCATCCTCGCGGGCCTCGTCCTCGCCGCAGCCCTCACCGGCAACCTTCCCGACACCATGGTGGTCGGATTTGCCGCCACCATGCTTCTCGGTGGACTGTTCATCTGGATCGGTAACCTGTTCCCCGTAGTCCGGGACTTCGGGCTGCCGACCGTCCTGTGCACCTTCGCACCCGCAACGCTTGCCTTCTTCGGCTTGGTGCCCGAGAACCTGGTCACCGTTGTACAGAACTTCACCGACGGCCATGGCTTCCTGGACTTCTTCGTGATCGGCATCATCGCCGGCGCCATCCTCGGCATGCCCCGTGCACTCCTGCTCAAGGCAGGACCGCGCTTCGCAGTACCCATCATCGGCTGCCTCATCGCTACATTCGTCCTGGTCGGGCTCCTGGCGGCAGTGACCGGGTTTGGATTCATCGAAGGCATCCTCTTCATCGCAGCCCCCATCATGGCTGGCGGCCTGGGCGTTGGCGCCCTGCCGATGTCCGAAATGTATGCCGCGAAAACCGGTGGCGACTCCGCGGCCTTTATGGGTGACCTGATGTCCGCCGTCGTCATGGCCAACGTCGTGTGCATCCTCATCGCCGGAATCTATAACGGCCTGGGCAAGCGGAAAAAGCAGCTCTTCGTCGGCTTCAATGGCCACGGCCAGCTCCTGCGGATCAAGGGCCGTTCGGACGAACTCGCCGTTCCCCCGAAGCGGGAGACGTCCTCCTTCATCGCCCTGGGCAAAGGCCTGCTCATCGCCGGTGGCCTCTTTGTCTTCGGCGAACTGATCGCAGCCCTCCTTCCCGGCGGCCTGCACCCCTATGCCTGGGCCATCATCGCGGCTGCCCTCGTGAAAATCTTCGGGCTGCTCCCCCGGGACGTCGAAGATTCCGCCGCCGACTGGGGCGACCTGATCGGCACCGTCCTCGTGCCCGCACTCCTGGTCGGCGTCAGCCTGACCTACATCGACATCACCGAAGTACTCGCCTCGCTGAGCAACCCGCTGTTCATCCTCCTGACCATCAGCACCGTCGTTATCGCCACCCTGACCTCGGGCATCCTGGGATGGCTGGTCAAGTTCAACTTCGTCGAAGCTTCCATCACCCCGGGCCTGGTCATGGCAGACACCGGTGGCAGCGGTGACGTTGCAGTCCTCAGCGCGGCCAACCGCCTGCACCTCATGCCGTTCGCAGCCCTGACTAACCGCCTCGGCGGCGCGCTGGTCCTGTTCGTAACGTCGCTGATCGTCCCCTTCCTCGCCTAACAGCAGGAATTGCGGGCTGCGGTGCCCGGCCCAAGTGGCCGGGCACTGCAGTCGCGGTACCACCACCGAAGGACCACTATGACCGACAACATCCTCGCCGTCAACGGCCGCGCCCCCTCAATCGCATCCGATGCCTGGGTGGCACCGACGGCCAACGTGATTGGCACCAACCATTGGCCCGGCACGGGAATCTTTTACAGAGCCGTCGTGCGGGCAGATGTCGAAGACATAGTCATCGGTGCGAACAGCAATATTCAGGACACCGCCGTCATTCACGCAGACCCGGGACATCCTGCCCGAATCGGCGACGATGCCAGTGTCGGGCATGGGGCCGTGCTCCACGGCTATACCGTGGATGACGGAGCACTTATGGGCATGAACGCGACGGTATTTAACGGTGCCGTTATCGGGGCCGGCTCTTCTCTGGTGGCCGGTGTACCGGCCAAGGTTCGCCGCCCGCTCACCCCGGAAGAGATTCAGCACTGCCGGCAGAACGCTTCCACGTACACCAGACTCACGCAACAACACCGCGACGCAGCACCGGTTGCTGTTACCTAATGAAGCTGTCCTGCCGCCCCCATCTAGGAATGAGAGAAGTCATGACGAGTACCACCACCCAAGTTCTGCCCGGCGAGACAGCGGCCCTGCCGGATGAAGGGAACGTGGCCGCGGTCGTCGCCGACGTGGTCGCGGAGCGCGCGGGGCACATGTTCGGCCTCATGGGCAACGGCAACGTCCACCTCATCAGCCGACTAACGCGCCGGGACTGCCCCTTCACCTCCGCACGCCACGAGTCAGCCACTGTGGCCATGGCCGACGCCTATTACCGGGCAACAGGAAGTATCGCAGCAGCGACCACAACCTACGGTGCCGGATTTACCAACGCCTACACCACCCTCGCCGAAGCCCGGATAGCCCGGATCCCGCTGGTCCTGGTAGTGGGCGACGCGCCCTCCACCGGCCCCAGGCCCTTCGACATCGACCAAACCAAAGCGGCGGAAGCTGCCGGAGTCATCACCCTGGTCGCCGGCCCGGGCAACGCAGAAGCCATCACCCACCGCGCCTTCGACCTCGCCCTGCAAACCGTCCAGCCCGTGGTGCTGGCCCTCCCGTACGACCTGGCTACGGCCCCGCCGTCAGAACCCCAGCCCCTCGAGCCAATGCCCGCCAAACCAGCCTGGCCTGCCGATCCAAGTGACCTCGACCGGGTGGCTGAGCTTCTCGCTGCCGGCAAACGGCCGCTGATCCTAGGCGGGCGCGGCATGCTCCTGGCCGACGCCGTGGCGCCCCTTCTCCAGCTCGGGGACCGCCTTGGCGCGCTCTTCATGACCTCGCTTATGGCAGCCAACGCATTCAACAGTTCTTGGGACCTGGGCATCGCTGGCGGCTTCACCAGACTTCACCGCCTGGACATCGCCCGCCAGGCAGACGTGGTCCTGGTTGTGGGGGCCAGCCAAAATCTGTTCCAGACCCGCTATGGCACCCTGTTCCCGGCGGACACGAAAATCATCCGGATCGATAACGAACCGGACCCGGGCAACCTGATGTCCGCGGAATACATCCGTGCGGACATCCGCCCCTTCGTGGAAGGCCTACTGGAACGTGTCACCGCGGCCACGACAACAACGTGGCGGGACACTGCTCACGAAGTGGCAAGCCCGGAGTTCCGCTCGTCCCTGCCCAGTGAAAACCCCGAGGAGTTTGGCCCGGACGGGCGGCTGAATCCACGGGCCGTCGTCGCGGCCCTGGATGGAATCCTGCCGGCCGAACGGTCCGTGGTGATGGACGGCGGGCACTTCATCGGCTGGGCACCCATGTACCTTTCAGTGCCGGACCCCCACGCCATGGTCTTCGTCGGTACCGCATTCCAATCCATCGGGATGGGCTTCGGATCTGCGGCCGGTGTCTCCGTGGCCCGACCTGACCGGACGACCGTACTGGTCAGCGGCGATGGTGGCGGGCTGATGGGCCTTGCCGACTTCGAAACCTTCATCCGCGCCACCCGCAAAGGCGTCGTCGTGGTGCTCAACGACTCGGCCTACGGCGCAGAGCTGCACCAGTACGCGGCTAAAGGGCTGCACGATCAGGCAATGCTCATTGACGAAGTGGACTTCGCCGCCGTGGGCCGCGCCCTTGGAACCTCGGGCGCGAAAGTTCGCACTATGGCAGACCTGCAACACCTCCAGGACTGGCTGGATACCAATGACGAAGGCGTCTTCGTTCTGGACGTGGCCATTTCACAGAAGGTAGTGGCGGAGTTCATGGCAGAGTCCGTCGCCGCCAAGGGCTGACCTGGCAGCATAGGCTTCTCATATGCCGTCTCCTGAAACCAACGGAAGCAACCGCACTCTCGAGCGCGCCGCCGCGATCCTGGATGCCGTTGGCCGGTCCGCCGTGTCAGCCAGTGAGCTGTCGCGGCGGACCGGCCTGTCAGTGTCCACGGCCCACCGGCTGGCGCTCCAGCTGGCCTCCTATGGCTTCCTCCGCCGAACCGATAACGGGGCGTTCCGGCTCGGCGATCGATTCGTCCGGTCGGCGCTGGAGAATGCAGGCTTGCCAGTCCTGCAGGAGCTGCGGGACCGGACCGGCGAAACTGCCCAGCTATGGGTTAGGCGGGGTCAGGAACGCGTCTGTCTGCTCAGCGCCGACAGCCAACACGAACTCCGCGCCATCCTCCCTCCCGGCTCACGGCTCCCCCTTCCCCAAGGGTCAAGTGGCAGGCTGTTGGCAGCCGACGAGGACGCTCTTGCAGAGCTGGCTGCGAATGGCTGGATTGAGTCCGTTGGTACCCGCACGCCAGGCCTGGGATCGATCAGCGCGCCAGTACAAACAGATGAAGGAATCATTGCCGCGGTCTGCCTGGCCATGCCCCTGGCCCGCGTGGTCGAATCGCCGGGCAAGGACCACGGCGATAAAGTCATTGAAGCAGCGCAGAGGATTGCCCAATTTATGTAGCGGGAAATGTATGACCGGCACAAGTCGAAAACCGCACCGCAGACGCCCGCGTCCTGGCTAACGACGGAAAACTTGAGCAGAATTACTGCGAGATCAACCTAGCTTCTGCCGGCCCTAGGAACGCGGGCAACAACGGTGCTCAGCCTGCTTATCCTTGCCGTCCTGACCCTTTTCCTCAGCATGGAAACCAGCCCCGTCCTTCTCGCCTTTATAACCGGGGCACTCTTGGCCAGTAGCAGCTACTTTTGCATCTCCCCCGGCATACTTATTCACCGAATCCTGGCAGAGTTCAGGGTGGTCGTCGCAGTCAGCAGCGCGCGCTCATAGTCTCTCTGTGGGAGCTTGGGGAGGTGGATCGCTAATGGGAAGCCTTGGCCCGGATACTTTGGGACCCGATGGACCACAGTCGTAAGTGTTAACACTGTCAACACCCGCTGGCAGGACAAACCTTGCATCAGCAGGCTCTCCTCGCCAGTTGAGGGACTCTTTCGCGACGATGCGGGCCCGAAATTGAAAGGTCATGTAGTACCCGTCACCCCAGACCATGAAATGGTGTTGGACACTCCCGCCCAACCCAACAGCGCCGGAACGAGGAACCACTTGATCCCAGCCCGCAGCAGGCGGTAACCCACCAGACACGGCACTGAACCCGTCACCCACACACCTGAATAGGCCACCGCGGCGGCTAGGCCAAAGCCCGCGAACCAATCGTCAGAGTCATTCGGCCAAAGCTTTGTACACACACGCTTAAAGCAAAACCCCCTCTGACGAGGGGGTTTGCGTGCCCAAGGTGGGACTCGAACCCACACACCTTTCGATACCGCATTTTGAGTGCGGCGCGTCTGCCAATTCCGCCACTCGGGCGCGGATTACGTGGCCAACCAAGCTACGCCCACAGCTTACTGTGAGCAACGCGATCGCTTCACGTACGCGGAATTACTCTACATGCAGATAGGCTGAATTCCAGAATCGCGCCGCTGATGCCGCAACTGACCATGCAGGCCAAGTACAGCCCGGGGCGGCACCTAAAATGGAGTTGTCCCGCCGTACCTTTTTCAAGGAGATCCCGTGACTGAACAGACGGAGTCAACACCCACGTCCCAGCCGGCGCGCCGCGTCGTCGTCGCCGAGGACGAAACCCTCATCCGCCTCGACATCATCGAGATCCTGCGCGGTGAAGGCTACGAGGTCGTCGGCGAAGCGGACAACGGCGAGAAGGCCGTCCAGCTCGCCGAAGAGCTGAAGCCGGATCTGGTGCTGATGGACGTCAAGATGCCGGTGATGGACGGGATCTCCGCCGCCGAAAAGATCGTCAAAGCCCGCATCGCCCCCGTCGTCCTGCTCACCGCCTTCAGCCAGAAGGAACTCGTCGAGCGCGCCCGGGACGCCGGCGCCATGGCATACGTCGTCAAGCCGTTCACCCCGGCAGACCTCATCCCCGCCTTGGAAATTGCCCTGTCCCGCCATGAGGAAATCAAGGCACTCGAAAGCGAAGTGACGGACCTGCAGGAACAGTTCGCCACCCGTAAGCTCGTCGAGCGGGCCAAGAGCCTGCTCACCACCAAGATGGGCCTCACCGAGCCCGAGGCCTTCCGCTGGATCCAGAAGACCTCCATGGACCGCCGCCTGAGCATGCGCGAAGTCGCGGAAACCATCATCAACCAGGTCAACTAGCCAAGAGCCGAAACTAAAAGGGAGGTTTCCCGCCAACCGGCGGGAACCTCCCTTTTAGTTTGAGGCCTAAGCCTGCTTCTTTTTCTTCTCGGGCCAGGGGCCGAGCTTTTCGCGCGCCGCAGCGGACTCGCCGCGGGTCGAATCGGCGAGGTCGCCCACCTTGTGGACCTTCAGCGAGTTCGTGGAACCGGCCTTGCCGGGAGGTGAGCCTGCGGCGATAACCACCAGGTCGCCGTCGTCCACCAATCCCATTTCCTCCAGGCTGCGGTCAACCTGCGCGGTCATCTCGTCGGTGTGGTCCACCATCTGCACCAGCACCGGCTGGATACCCCAGGTCAGCGCCAGCTGGTTCCAGACCTGCTCGACCGGAGTGAACGCGAAGACCGGCTTCACCGGCCGCAGGCGGGACAGGCGGCGTGCCGAGTCGCCGGACTGCGTGAACGCACAGATGTACTTGGCGTCCAGCTGGTCGGCGATTTCGACGGCGGCACGGGTGATCGCGCCACCACGGGTCTTGGGCTTCGTCCCCAGCGGGGGAACGCGCTCAAGGCCATGCTCTTCCGTGGATTCGATGATCCGCGCCATCGTCTTGACCGTCTCGATGGGGTACTTGCCAACGCTGGTCTCGCCCGAGAGCATGACTGCGTCCGCACCGTCCAGCACCGCATTGGCGCAGTCCGAAGCCTCAGCACGCGTGGGGCGCGGGTTGTCGATCATGGATTCCAGGACCTGCGTCGCCACGATGACCGGCTTGGCCCAGCGGCGGGCCAGCTCGATGGCGCGCTTCTGCACGATCGGCACTTCCTCCAGCGGAAGCTCCACGCCCAGGTCGCCACGGGCCACCATGATTGCGTCGAACGCGTCCACGATCTCGTGGAGCTGGTCCACGGCCTGCGGCTTCTCGATCTTGGCGATCACCGGAACCCGGCGGCCTTCCTCATCCATGATCTCGTGCACGCGGACAATGTCCGAGGCGTCACGCACGAACGACAGCGCGACCAGGTCAACCCCGCGGCGCATGGCCCAGCGGAGGTCGTCCTCATCCTTTTCGCTCAGCGCGGGAACGTTGACGGCCACACCCGGGAGGTTGATGCCCTTGTTGTTGGACACCATGCCGCCGACCGTCACCTCGGCAACAACCTTGACGTCGTCCACGGCGGTGGCCCGCAGGGCTACCTTGCCGTCGTCGATCAGCAGGGCATCGCCCACATTGACGTCCTCGGTGAGGCTCTTCAGCGTGGTGGAGCAAATGTCCTTGGTGCCTGGAACATCCTCGGTGGTGATGGTGAACGTGTCACCAACAGCGAGGGCGTGCGGGCCGTCCACGAAACGGCCCAGGCGGATCTTGGGGCCCTGCAGGTCGGCCATGATGGCCACGGCCTTGCCCAGGTCAGCTGCTGCCTTGCGGACGTTCTCATACGTGTTGTCGTGCACGGAGTAATCGCCGTGGCTCATGTTCATCCGCGCGACGTCAACACCCGCTTCCAACACTGCGAGGGTGTTTTCATAGCTGGCAATTGCCGGGCCGAATGTGGCCACAATTTTTGCGCGTCTCATATACCTACCCTATTGGTCTCTTGCATTGGTTAAGTTGTCGTGCAGGTGAACCCCCGGTGCACCCTTACAGGACGGCGATGGCGCGGTCCGTCGGAGCGACCGGCGCCGGCAGGATCGTGGTACCCATCAGGTACTGATCCACGGCAGCGGCAGCGGCACGCCCCTCAGCGATGGCCCACACGATGAGCGACTGGCCGCGGCCGGCATCGCCCGCCACGAACACGCCCTCAGTGTTGGTCATGTAGTACCCATCGCGGGACACGTTGCCCCGGCCGTCGAATTCCGCGTGCACCTGTTCGGTGATTCCGGCCGGCTCGGCTCCGGTGAAGCCCAGGGACAGGAACACCAGGTCCGCCGGGATGATCCGCTCGGTACCGGCCTTGGGCAGGCGCTTGCCGTCCACGAACTCGGTCTCGGCCACTTTCACGCCGGTGAGCGTGCCGTTCTCGCCCACGAACTCAACGGTGGATGCAAGGTACGTACGCTCGCCGCCTTCCTCGTGTGCGCTGGCCACCTCGAACAAGGTGGGGAACGTCGGCCACGGCTGGTGGCTGGCACGCTCGGCCGGCGGCTGCTTGCCGATGGCCAGCGTAGTCACCGAAGCCGCGCCGTGGCGGTGTGCGGTGCCC
Source organism: Pseudarthrobacter sp. NPDC092419 (assembly GCF_044755045.1). Classification (NCBI taxonomy): domain Bacteria; kingdom Bacillati; phylum Actinomycetota; class Actinomycetes; order Micrococcales; family Micrococcaceae; genus Pseudarthrobacter; species Pseudarthrobacter sp. NPDC092419. The sequence goes on along the minus strand of NZ_JBIVQF010000003.1, from coordinate 180,533 downwards.
AGGCAGTCCGCGCCGGTGTCGCCGCCGCCCAGGATCACAACGTGCTTGCCCTGCGCATGGATCTGGTTCTCCACAGTCTCCCCCGCCACCGCGCGGTTGGCCGGTACCAGGTAGTCCATAGCGAAATGGACGCCCTCGAGGTCACGCCCCGGGATGGGCAGGTCGCGGGGCACGGTGGCGCCGGTGCAGATCACGACGGCGTCATAGCGCCTCCGCAGCTGCTCCCACGTCACGTCGGTGCCCACGTTAACGCCGGTCCGGAAGCGGGTGCCTTCCGCCTTCATCTGCTCGATGCGGCGGTCCACCTGCTCCTTCTCCATCTTGAAGTCGGGGATGCCATAGCGGAGCAGGCCGCCGATCTTGTCATCGCGCTCGTACACGGCAACGGTGTGGCCCACCCGGGTCAGCTGCTGTGCGACGGCCAGGCCGGCAGGGCCGGAGCCGACGACGGCGACGGTCTTGCCGGTCAGGCGTGCAGGCGGCAGCGGGTGGACCCAGTTGTGGTCCCACGCTTCGTCGATGATCGAGACCTCAACCTGCTTGATGGTCACCGCAGGCTGGTTGATCCCCAGCACGCAGGACGCTTCACAGGGTGCCGGGCACAGCCGGCCGGTAAACTCGGGGAAGTTGTTCGTCGCGTGGAGCCGCTCGATCGCTTCCTCGCCCTTGTCCCGCCATGTGAGGTCGTTCCACTCGGGAATGAGGTTACCCAGCGGGCAGCCCTGGTGGCAGAACGGTATGCCGCAGTCCATGCAGCGCCCGGCCTGGGCCTTAAGGGTGCCCTTCTCCTGCGCCTCGTACACTTCCTTCCAGTCCATGATGCGGACGGGAACGGGACGGCGCGGCTGGGTTTCACGCTGGCGTACTTTCAGAAATCCGCGTGGATCACCCACCGGTCACCTCCAGGATTCGAGACCATACTTCTTCGCCGTCGGGGTCCAGGCCCTCTTCGATGGCGTCGAGACGGGTTTGCAGCACCGCCGCGTAGTCGCGCGGCAGCACCTTGGTAATGCGGGCAGCGGTGTCATCGAAGTTCTCGAGGAGCCGCGCTGCCAGCTGGGAATCGGTTTCTTCAACGTGCTTGACCAGCAGGCCGTGCACGATGTCGCGGTCCTCGGCGTCCAGCTCCAGGAGCTGGAGCTCGCCGGACTGCAGCGCTTCCTTGTTGACCCGGGTAGTCCGCAGGTCCAGGACATATGCGGTTCCACCGGACATGCCGGCGCCGAAGTTCCGGCCCGTGCGGCCCAGGATCAGCGTCTGGCCGCCGGTCATGTACTCGCAGCCGTGATCGCCAATGCCTTCGACGACGGCCGTGGCACCGGAGTTACGGACCAGGAAGCGTTCGCCCACGTGGCCGCGAAGGAACAGTTCCCCGCTGGTGGCGCCGTAGCCGATCACGTTGCCGGCAATGACATTGTCCTCCGCCTTGAACACATTGGTCCGGTCCGGGCGCACCACGATGCGGCCGCCGGAGAGGCCCTTGCCCACGTAGTCGTTGGAGTCGCCGTAGAGCCGCAGGGTGATGCCGGCTGGCAGGAACGCGCCCAGCGACTGCCCGGCTGTGCCGTTCAGCGTGATGTCGATGGTGTCCGTCGCCAACACGTCCGTGCCAAAGGTCTTGGTGACCACGTGCCCCAGCATGGTGCCCACGGACCGGTCCGTGTTAATCACGTCGACGGTGATCTTCACCGGGCTGCGGTCCGTCAGCGCCTCGGCGGCCATGGTGATCAGCCGCTGGTCGAAGTGCTTGTCCAGCTCGTGGTTCTGGCCGGTCATGTTCCGCAGCGGCGCATCGTCGTCGAACTCCAGGCCGTGCAGGATCGGGTCCAGGTCCAGCCCTTCGGCCTTCCAGTGGTCGATCGCCTCACGGGCATCCAGCACCTCTGCGTGGCCGATCGCCTCTTCGAGGCTGCGGAAGCCAAGCTCAGCCAGGATTTCCCGGACTTCCTCGGCCAGGAACTCGAAGAAGTTGACCACGAATTCCGGCTTGCCGGTGAAGCGTGCGCGGAGTTCCGGGTTCTGCGTCGCGACGCCCACCGGGCAGGTGTCCAGGTGGCAGACGCGCATCATGATGCAGCCTTCAACCACGAGCGGAGCGGTGGCGAAGCCGAATTCCTCCCCGCCCAGCAGGGCGGCGATGACCACGTCGCGGCCGGTTTTCAGCTGTCCGTCCACCTGCACGACCACGCGGTCGCGCAGGCCGTTGAGCATCAGCGTCTGCTGGGTCTCGGCCAGGCCGAGCTCCCACGGAACGCCGGCGTGCTTGAGCGAATTCAGCGGGGAAGCGCCGGTGCCGCCGTCGTGTCCGGAGACAAGTACGACGTCGGCCTTCGCCTTGGTCACGCCGGACGCCACAGTGCCGATCCCCACTTCGGACACGAGCTTCACGTGGACGCGCGCCGAGGGATTGGCCCGCTTGGCGTCGTAGATCAGCTGCGCCAGGTCCTCGATGGAGTAGATGTCGTGGTGCGGGGGCGGGGAAATGAGTCCGACGCCGGGCGTCGAGTGCCGCGTCCGGGCCACCCACGGGTAGACCTTCTGCGCCATCAGCTGGCCGCCTTCGCCGGGCTTGGCGCCCTGGGCCATCTTGATCTGGATGTCATCGGCGTTGGTCAGGTACAGGCTGGTTACGCCGAACCGGCCCGACGCGATCTGCTTGACCGCGGAGCGGCGCTCCGGATCGAGCAGGCGCTCAACGTCCTCGCCGCCTTCGCCGGTGTTGGACTTGCCGCCCAGCCGGTTCATCGCGATGGCGAGCGTCTCGTGGGCTTCCTTGGAGATGGACCCGTAGCTCATGGCACCAGTGGAGAACCGCTTGACGATGCTGGAGACTGGCTCCACTTCCTCTAAGGGAACGGGCGGCCGCTCGTTCTTGAACTTGAGCAGCCCGCGGAGGGTCATCAGGTTCGTGGACTGGTCGTCCACGCCCTTGGTGTACGCCTTGAAGATGTCGTAGCGGCGTTCACGGGTGGCGTGCTGCAGCCGGAAAACGGTCTCCGGGTTGAACAGGTGCGGCTCGCCGTCGCGGCGCCACTGGTACTCGCCGCCGCCCAGCAGGGGTCGGTGCGGCTGCTCGATGCCACCCTCCGGGTAGGCCATCTGGTGGCGCGCGGACACTTCGGCCGCGATGACGTCCAGGCCCACGCCGCCCAGCTGGGAGTGCGTGCCGGCGAAGAACTCGTCCACCAGTTCCTGGCCCAGGCCGAGCGCTTCAAACGTCTGGGCGCCGGTGTAGGAGGCCACCGTGGAGATGCCCATCTTGGACATGATCTTCAGGACGCCCTTGCCCAGGCCCTTGATGAGGTTGTACACGCCGTCCTGCGGGGTCACGCCCGTGACGTCGCCGGCAGCGATCAACTGCTCCACCGATTCCATGGCCAGGTACGGGTTCACTGCGGACGCGCCGTAACCGATCAGTACGGCCACATGGTGGGTCTCCCGGACGTCACCGGCCTCCACGACGAGTGCGGTCTTGGTGCGGTTGGCGCTGCGCAGCAGGTGGTGGTGCACGGCGCTGACGAGCAACAGGGACGGGATGGGGGCCCACTGCGCGTTGGAGTCACGGTCGGAGAGCACCACGTACTGCACGCCGCGGTTGATGGCGCCGGAAACCTGCTCGCAGATTTCGGTCAGGCGGGCACGCAGGGCGTTCTCGCCGCCTTCGGGTCGGTACAGGCCGCGGACCTTCATGGCCACACGGTCGCCGTCGGCATCCTCGATGTTGGCGATTTTGGCCAGCTGGTCGTTGTTGATCACCGGGAAGGGCAGCTGGACCTGCGGCTGGCGAACCTGCTTAGTGTCCAACAGGTTGCCGTTGGGGCCGATGGCGCAGGTCAGCGAGGTGACCAATTCTTCACGGATGGCGTCCAGCGGCGGGTTGGTGACCTGCGCAAAGGACTGCACGAAGTAGTCGAAGAGCAGGCGAGGGCGCTTGGAGAGGACAGCCACCGGGGTGTCGGAACCCATGGCGCCCAGCGGCTCGGCGCCGGTCCGGGCCATCGGGCCCAGGAGGATCTTCAGTTCCTCGGTGGTGTAGCCGAACGTGCGCTGGCGGATGTTCACGGACGCCGCAGTGTGCACCACGTGCTCGCGCTCGGGCAGCTCGTTCAGGTCGATCAGGTTGTCCTTGACCCACTCGGCCCACGGGTTGGCCGCGGCAACTTCGGCCTTGACCTCTTCGTCGTCGATGATCCGGCCTTCGCCCGTGTCCACCAGGAACATCTTGCCGGGAGAAACGCGGCCCTTCTTGACCACCTTGGCAGGTTCGACGTCGATCACGCCAACCTCGGAGGCGAAGACGACCAGGCCGTCCTCGGTGATCCAGTAACGGCCCGGGCGCAGTCCGTTGCGGTCCAGGGTGGCGCCCACGACGTTTCCGTCGGTGAAGGATACGGCGGCAGGACCGTCCCACGGCTCCATGAGCAGGGAGTGGTATTCGTAGAACGCCCGGCGGGCAGGATCCATCGTGGCGTGGTTTTCCCACGCCTCGGGGATCATCATCATGATCGAGTGCGTGATGGGACGCCCGGAGAGCCACAAAAGCTCGGCCACCTCGTCGAAGGACGCGGAGTCGGAGGCACCCGGGGTACAGATCGGGTACAGCTCTTCCGGGGAATCGCCCAGGAGCGGGTTGGCCAGCTGGGACTGCCTGGCACGCATCCAGTTCCGGTTGCCCTTAACGGTATTGATTTCACCGTTGTGTGCGATGGTGCGGAACGGTTGCGCCAGGGGCCAGGACGGGAAAGTGTTCGTGGAGAACCGGGAGTGCACGATGGCCAGCTTGGTCTTGAACCGCTTGTCCGAAAGGTCCGGATAGAACGGCTCCAGCTGTGCCGTGGTGAGCATGCCCTTGTAGACGATGGTGCGCGAGGACAGCGAGGGGAAGTAGACCCCGAACTTGTTCTGGGCACGCTTGCGGATCCGCCAGGCGCGGGAGTCCAGTTCGTTCCGGTCCAGCTCCTCGCCCGTGGCCGAGGCCAGGAAGGGCTGGGAGAAGTACGGCATGCAGGCGCGGGCCATGGCACCCACCAGGTCTGCTACAACCGGGACTTCGCGCCAGCCAAGGACTTCCAGTCCCTCGTCGGCAGCGAGGCCCTCAATGCCGGCGCGGGCGGCGTCGGCCTCGCGCTGCTCCGCGGGGAGGAACGCAGTGCCGGCCACGTACTGGCCGGATGCCGGCAGTTCGAACTCGGTGACGGCGCGAAAGAATTCGTCCGGGATCTGCATGAGGAGGCCGGCGCCGTCGCCCGTTCCCTCATCAGCACCCACAGCGCCGCGGTGTTCGAGGTTGCGCAGGGCGGTCAGGGCGGCATCGACGATGTCGTAGCCAGGTTCGCCGCGCAGGGTGGCGATGATGGCCAGTCCGCACGCGTCCTTTTCCTGCTCGGGGTTGTACAGTCCGCCCGCGTCAGGGAGGGCCGCGAAGCGCTTGAACGGCGACATGGCAGCCTCAGGCTGATCCGGTTCGGACCAGCTGGGAGTGTGAAGAGTTTGGGTCATGGGAGACGTCCTTCCTCCTGATCGTGCGTATGGAAGGGACACCGTTGGCCCCACTCGTCGGCGCCGGTGTGATGGGCACAACAAAGTGTTATTTACAGGAAATTGTAGGTCAGCTCGGCCTGCTGAACGAAGAGTTACGCAGGCCCCTGCCCCGGGCTACGCCGAAGGCCAGCTGTACGCTGATCCGGCGGATCCCATGCCACGACGCTGTGGTTTGCGGGCTGTTCGAGCGGTGGCTCGCCTGCCCTTCGAGCCGGCTACTTGCTGTCGCCGGCCTCTGGCGCGGATCCCGTGGCTGTGCTGCCGGAAGATCCGGCGGCCGGTGCATCCGTGCCGGGCCTGGGGCCGGACGGTGCCGCCGCGGCTTCTTCCGTGGGGTCGGAAGCAGGCCGGGAACCGCTGTGGTTATCACGGAGATTATCACGCGATTCACTATCTGAGACAACGGAGTCCGGATCACGGACGTCATTTGCGGCAGTATCGGTTGCCGCGCCTGCGGCCACCGGTGCGGGCTCCTTGCCCGGCAGGTATGGCGTATCCGGCTGCGGGCGGCCTTTGAGGCCCAGGAGCACGAAGGCGGCCAGCGCCACCAGGAAAACGAAGATGCTGGTCCACACGTTGAGGCGGGTAGTTATGCCGAACAGGGAAATCTGTTCCGCGTCGTCGATACGCATGGCCTCGATCCAGACGCGGCCCAGGGTGTAGTACATGGCGTACAGCCAGAACAGACGGCTGCGGCGGAAGTTGAACCGGCGGTCCAGTGCGAGCAGGATGATGACGCCGGCAACGTTCCACAGGGACTCATACAGGAACGTGGGGTGGAACAGGGTGCCCTCGGCCATGCCGGCCGGGAAATTGGGGTTGTCGGCGTCCACTTCGAGGCCCCAGGGTACCGTGGTGGGGCCGCCGAAGAGTTCCTGGTTGAAGTAGTTGCCCCAGCGCCCGATGGCCTGGGCCAGGAGCAGTCCGGGGGCGGCCGCATCGAGGAACGCGGTGAGCTTGACGCCACTGCGGCGGCAGCCGATCCAGGCGCCGACGACGCCCAGGAGGACGGCGCCCCAGATGCCCAGACCGCCGCGCTGGATCTGCGGGATCAGCGACAGGTCCCCGGTCCCGTCAAAGCCGGGTCCGAAGTACGCGTCAGGGGACGAAAAGACGTGGTAGAGCCGCCCGCCGATGATGCCGAAGGGGATGGCCCAGATGACGATGTCCCACACGCTCCCTTCCGGCGCCCCGCGCTTCGCCCAGCGGACCGAGGTCAGCCACAGGCCGGCCACGATTCCCGCAAGGATGCACAGCGCGTAGGCGTGGATGCGCAGGGCACCCCACGGCAGGGGAATGTCGAAGCCGGACCAGTCCGGGCTGGGGATACTGGCCGGCACCAGGGCGGCAGCCTGCAGGAGTGTTTGCATTGCTTAGGCTTCTTCTTTCCTGGCCAGGCCGGTGCTGAGGTCTCGGGTGAGGGCACCGACTGCGTCCACGCCGCCGTCGCCCAGGGTCTTGACCAGGGCCGTGCCGACGATGACGCCTTCTGCGTAGGCGGCGATCTCGCGGACCTGGTCGGCGTTGGACACGCCCAGGCCGACGCACACACGTTCCGCTCCGGCAGCGTGTGCGGCAGCCACGACGTCCTTTGCAGCCGTACTCACGGACGTCCGGGCTCCGGTGACGCCCATGATGGACACGGCGTACACGAAGCCGCGGCTGGCGTCCACCGTGCGCTGCATGCGCCCGGGGGTGGAAGATGGCGCCACCAGGAACACCCGATCCAGCCCGTACTTGTCAGAAGCCTCGATCCATTCGGCTGCCTCATCGGGAATGAGGTCCGGGGTAATGAGTCCCGCTCCCCCGGCTTCCGCGAGGCGGCGGGAAAACTCGTCCACGCCCATCCGCACCACCGGGTTCCAGTAGGTCATGACCAGGACGGCAGCATCGGTCTGGCTCGTGATTCCGGCGACGACGTCGAACACCTGGCCCACCTTGAAGCCGTTCGCCAGGGCCTGGGTGGTGGCGGCCTGGATAACCTGGCCATCCATCACGGGGTCGGAGTAGGGGATGCCCACCTCAATGAGGTCTGCGCCGTTGCGGGCCGCAGCAACGCCGGCGGCAATGGATTCCTCGACGCTGGGGTAGCCCGCGGGCAGGTATGCGACGAGGGCGGCACGGCCCTCGCCACGGGCCCGGTCGATCGCCGCTGCCGCCTTGCTGGTCATCTGTACCCCGTTTGCCGTCTCTGCGCCGCTCACAGCTGCTCACCCTCTTTACCGATTTCCGACTCGGCCGAACCCTTGTCCAGCAGGTTGAACCATTCAGCCGCGGTGGCCACGTCCTTGTCGCCGCGGCCGGACAGGTTCACGATCACGATCTTCCCGGCAGCGGCGGCGGGATCCTCTTGGGCGAGCCGCTGGCCCACCTTGATGGCTCCGGCCAGCGCGTGGGCTGACTCGATGGCGGGAATGATGCCCTCGGTCCGGCACAGGAGGCGGAAGGCATCCATGGCCTCGCTGTCCGTGATGGGCTCGTAGCTGACGCGGCCGATGTCCGCCAGGTACGAGTGCTCCGGACCAACGCCCGGGTAGTCAAGCCCCGCCGAAATGGAGTGCGACTCGATGGTCTGGCCGTCATCGTCCTGCATGAGGTACGAGCGGGCGCCGTGCAGCACACCAGGCTTGCCCAGGGTGATGGTGGCAGCGTGCCGGCCGGTGTCCACGCCGTCGCCGCCTGCCTCGAAGCCGTAGATCTTCACGGACGGATCGTCGAGGAAGCCGTGGAAGATGCCGATGGCGTTGGAGCCGCCCCCGATGCAGGCACAGACAGCGTCCGGCAGCCGGCCTTCCTGCTCCAGGATCTGGGCCCGGGCTTCTTCGCCGATAACCTCGTGGAAGTAACGCACCATGGCCGGGAACGGGTGCGCCCCCGCCGCGGTGCCCAGCAGGTAGTGGGTGTGGTCCACGTTGGCCACCCAGTCGCGGAGCGCATCGTTGATGGCGTCCTTGAGTGTCTGGGATCCGCTGGTCACAGGGATGACGGTGGCGCCGAGCAGCTCCATCCGGGCAACGTTCAGCGCCTGCCGGCGGCAGTCCTCGGCACCCATGTACACCACGCACTCGAGGCCCATCAGGGCTGCGGCGGTGGCGCTGGCCACGCCGTGCTGGCCTGCACCGGTCTCGGCAATGACGCGGGTCTTGCCCATGCGCTTGGCCAGGAGCGCCTGGCCCAGGACGTTGTTGATCTTGTGCGAGCCGGTGTGGTTCAGGTCCTCGCGCTTGAGGAAGATCCGGACTCCGCCGGCGTGGCCGGAGAACCGCTTGGCTTCGGTCAGCAGTGACGGGCGGCCCGAGTAGTTCTTGTTGAGGTCCGCGATCTGGGCGCGGAAGTCAGGATCGTCCTTTGCCTGGTTGAACGTCTCTTCGAGTTCGTCCAGGGCGGCGATGAGGGATTCCGGCATCCAGCGTCCGCCGTAGTTGCCGAAGTACGGCCCCGGCGCGTGGCGGAGGGAGCCGCCCTGCAGGAAGGCTTCCGTGGCGTTGTGATCGGCATCGTTGTGGGCTGCGCCGGAGGGTGCGTGGGCCATCAGTCCGTCCTGTTCCAGTTGTTCGGGCAAAATCGGGTGCCCCGGCAGTTGCTCCGGGGTGGCAGGCATTCCCGGCCCCCGCTCCGGGGACCGGACCGCTGCCGTCAGCCGCGGGCGGCGATGGCGGCGGCCCCTGCGGCGGTGAATTCGGCGATGCGATCCGCCGGCGTGGAGTGGCTGACCAGGGCCTCGCCCACCAGCACGGCGTCGGCGCCGCTGGCGGCGTAGTGGGTGACGTCGGCAGCGTCCCTGACGCCGGATTCAGCGACTACCAGCGCACCGGCCGGCACGCGGCCTGCCAGCGCGGCAAAAACCGAACGGTCGACGTCGAGCGTCTTCAGGTTCCGCACGTTGACGCCGATGATGCGCGCCTTGGCGGCAGCGGCCCGCTCGATTTCCTCTTCCGTGTGCGTCTCCACCAGCACGTTCATGCCGAGCCCGTGGCTCAGGGCGCTGAAGTCCTCAAGCTGGGCATCGGATAGGGCCGCAACGATGAGCAGGATGAGGTCGGCGCCGTGGGCGCGGGCCTCCCAGATCTGGTACTCGTCCAGCGTAAAGTCCTTGCGCAGCAAGGGCACGTCGACGGCGGCACGCACGGCGTCGAGGTCCGCCAGGGACCCGTTGAACCGGCGCTGTTCGGTGAGGACGCTAATGACGGAAGCACCGCCGTCGGCGTACTGCCGGGCAAGGGACGCCGGATCGGCGATGCCGGCCAGGTCGCCTTTAGAGGGGCTGCGGCGCTTGATCTCCGCAATGACCTTGAGCTGGTCCCGGAGCGGCGCAGTGCCACCGAGGGCTGCCCAGGCGTCCCGGGCGGCCGGAGCCGCCTGGGCGCGGTCTTTCAGTTCAGCGAGGGAAACGAGCCGTTTCCGGGCTTCCATATCCTCCCTGACACCAGCGTTGATGTCATCGAGAACAGTTGCCATCAGTGGCCGGAGTTCTTCAGCTTGCTGCCTTCGACGCCGTAACCTGCCTTGCGCATGACGTAACCGAGGATCAGGCCGAGGACCATGATGGCGCCGCCCACGATGAAGATGGGGGTGCTGGCGATAACGAAGGCAATGGAGGCAATGAGCGCGCCGACCAGCATCACGATGACGCAGGTCCAGGCAGCGGGGCTGTTGCCGTGGCCGAGTTCCTGGCTGTGGTCAATGGCGCCGGGGGCCACAACGCGGGTGCCGGAGTCGGAAACGGACGCGGGTGCTTTGCTCATGGAAATCTCCTCAGGGGTAAATGCTGCTTACATTCTGCCATTTTTTGGGCACCGTCCGCGTATCCGGGAACCGGCGGCGGTGAACGGTTACCGTCACGCTGCCGGTCAGGTGGGGTCGTCGCCGCGGGAAAGCCGGTCCCAGCTGTCGATCTCGTCCACGGGCCCAGCTGTTGCCGCCGCCGTTCCACGGCCCGCCACGTCATACTTGGTCCGGGCCTTCCAGTGCCGGCCTGCGGGAACCACCAGCAGCCCCGCCAGGGCGAGCAGGATGCCGCAGGCCACGGCGAGGAACGGAAAGGCGGTGGCTTCCACCTGCGCCTGGCCGCCCGAAACGCCGGTAGCGGCGGCGATGGAGCCTTGGGCGGCGGCCAGCGGGTCGGCCAGCACAGTGGCTGCGGCCGCGACAATGCCCGCCGCAGCCAGCACGATGATCACGGTGATGACCCAGCGTGCGATCCTGCCGGCGATCGATGCGGCAAGCCCGCCCGCAAGGGCGACCAGGGCGAGGCCCGTCACCGCCGTCGCGGCCTTGCTGCCCTGCACGTCCAGGACGTCTCCCCCGGCGCCGGCCTGCGCCGGATCCAGCGAGACGGACAGCCAGGTCTGGGTGGTGGTTCCGAAAACCGCCAGCGCAAGGACGGCGATGAGCAGGACCACCGTGGACTTGCGGGCCCACGCGGGCATCAGGACTCTTTCCCGCCGGGAAGGGACTCGGCGGAGATGTTGTGCAGCGAGCCCGCGGTGTGCACGGCGCGGAGCGGGGCCGCAGCTTTGTTGACGGTTTCCAGCGCTTCGGCGGGATTGACCGAGTCCGCCACAATGCCGCCGCCTGCCTGCACATACGCGCGGCCTTCGCGGAGCAGGGCGGAGCGGATCGCAATGGCCATGTCCATGTCCCCGGCAAAGTCCAGGTAGCCCACCACGCCGCCGTAGATGCCGCGGCGGTGCGGTTCCAGTTCGTCCAGGAGCCGCAGTGCACGGGGCTTGGGCGCGCCCGAGAGCGTGCCGGCCGGGAACGTCGCCTTGAGCACGTCGTAGGCTGTGGCTTCCGGGGCGAGCCGGCCCACCACGGTGGAGACCAGGTGCATGATGTGGCTGAAGCGTTCCACCTCCATGAACTGGGTGACGTCTACTGTCCCGGCCACGCACACCTTGGAGAGGTCGTTGCGGGACAGGTCCACCAGCATGAGGTGCTCCGCGCGTTCCTTCTGGTCCGCCAGAAGTTCCTCGGCCAGGGCTTTGTCCGCCTCGACGGTCTTGCCGCGGGGACGGGAGCCGGCGATCGGATGGGTGATGACCTCTTCACCCGTGACCGTTACCAGGGCCTCGGGCGACGATCCGACGATCGAGTACTCCCGTCCGTCGGCGTCGGCGAGGCTGAAGATGTACATGTACGGGCTGGGATTGGTGTTCCGCAGGACCCGGTAGACGTCCAGCGGTGACGCGCCGCAGTCCATCTCGAAGCGGCGCGAGATGACCACCTGGAACACTTCGCCGTCCACGATGGCTTCCTTGCCGCGGTCCAGCGCTGCGAGGTACTCGTTTTCGTCCCAGCGCTCCTGCACGCTGGAGGCGAAGTCCAGGGCTGCCGGCTCCAGGACCGAGACCGGCTGGGCGACGGGCGTGCTGATCCGGGTGAGCAGGGCCTTGACCCGGGACACCGCGTCTTCCCACGCCTCATCGACGCGCTCGGAGCTGTCGTCGAAGTTGATGGCGTTGGCGATGAGCAGCACGGTGCCGTCCACATTGTCGTGCACAGCCATGTCCGTGACCAGGTTAAGGGCCATCTCGGGCAGGTGCAGGTCGTCCTCCGGCGGGCTGACCAGGCGTTCCCAGTGCCGGACGGTCTCCCAGCCGAGGAACCCGACCAGGCCCGAGGTGAAGGGCGGGAGCCCTTCAAAGCGGTCCGTGCGGAGGGCTTCGACCGTGTCCCGGATGGCATCCACCGGGCTGCCGTCAACCGGCACGCCGGCGGGCGGTTCACCCAACCAGTGCGCCTGGCCGTCCTTGGTGGTCAGGGTGGCGCGCGATTTCGCGCCGATGAACGAGTACCTGGACCAGGCACCGCCCACAGCGGCGGATTCCATCAGAAAGGTTCCGGGCTGGCCCTGCGCGAGCTTCCGGTACAGGCCGATGGGCGTTTCAGCGTCCGCCAGCACCTTGAGCGTGACGGGGATGACCCGGCGGTGCCGTGCCAGCTCGCGGAACTCGTCCAGTCCGGGGCTGATGATTCCAAGGTCCTGCATGGTTAAGCTGTTCCGCCTGTCCTTGTTCCTGTGGTGACGCTGAGTTCCCGGCCGTCAAAGCAGGTCCGGGTGCCCGTGTGGCACGCGGCGCCTACCTGGTCCACCCGCACCAGGAGGGCATCGCCGTCGCAGTCCAGCGCCACGGACTTGACCCACTGCACGTGCCCGGAGGTGTCACCCTTGCGCCAGTACTCCTGCCGGGACCGCGAATAGAAGGTCACGCGGCCAGTGGTCAGCGTGCGGTGCAGCGCTTCGTCGTCCATCCACCCAAGCATCAGCACCTCGTTGGTGTCGAACTGCTGCACGACGGCGGCCACCAGGCCTGCGCTGTCACGCTTCAGGGCGGCGGAAAGGTCCGCCGGAAGGGGGCCCGCGGGCACAGTCGGCCCGGGCGTGGACGTGGGGATGGGCTGCTCAGACATCGGGTCCAGTCTAGTGCCTTCGGCCATGCCGGAGCCGATGTGAACAGCGGCACGCGGACGGCCGTGGTCATGCTGCCCAACTGCGCGCGTGTCGTGCTAGTTTCACAAGTGATGCATTTCGTCGAACCGTCCCGAGAAGTCCTGGCCGAAACCCTGCTGGCGGCCGGTCCTGATGCGCCCACGCTTTGCAAGGGCTGGCGTACCAGGGACCTCGCCGCGCACCTTTACCTCCGGGAGCGGAAGGCCGCCGTCGGACTCGGACTGATCATCAAGCGCCTGGCCAAGGCCTCGGACCAGGCTACGGCCCGCCTCGCCGCCCGGCTCAAGACGGCCGACGACTACGCGGACCTGGTCAACGCCTTCCGCGCCGGACCGCCGGCGCTCTCCCCCATGAACATCAAGGCGCTGGACGAAAGCTCCAACCTCATCGAATACTTCGTGCACACTGAGGACGTCCGCCGCGCCGTGGACCGCTGGGCACCCCGGGCCCTGGACGAGGAGTACTCGGACGCCTTGTGGGATGAACTCGTCAAACGTGCCGCGATCCTTTACCGGGGCGTGGACCTCGGCATCGTGCTGGTCCGGCCTTCGGGTCCCCGCCACGTCGCCAAGCGCGCTCCCGTGTCGGTTGCCATCGTGGGCGAGCCGGGAGAACTGCTGATGCACGCGCACGGACGCACCCGCCACGCCCTGGTCACCTTCGAAGGCCAGCCCGACGCCGTCGCCCTCCTCCAGTCAGCAGAAGTAGGCCTCTAACCCCTAGCGGACCTCGAAGCCGGCGGCGCGGATCTCGTCCTTGACCCGGCTGATCATGTCATCGGGACCCCAGTGGAAGATCGATGCTGCCAGTACGGCATCCGCCCCTGCCGCCACAGCCGGCGGGAAGTGCGCCGGCTCGCCGGCGCCGCCCGAGGCGATCAGCGGAACCTTGACCGCCGCGCGCACCAGCCGGATCAGTTCGAGGTCGAAGCCGTCCTTGGTGCCGTCAGCGTCGATCGAGTTCAGCAGGATCTCCCCCACGCCGCGGTTGGCCGCTTCCCGCGCCCACTCGATGGCGTCGATGCCCGTTCCGGTCCGTCCTCCGTGGGTGGTCACTTCAAAGCCCGACGGCGTGGGCTGCGATCCGGGGCGGGTGCGCCGCGCGTCCACGGACAGGACAAGGACCTGCGAACCGAAGTGCCGGGTGATTTCGTCGATAACCTCGGGCCGGGTCACCGCAGCAGTGTTGATGGCAGCCTTGTCCGCGCCGTACCTGAGGAGCTTGTCCACCTCCGCCACGCCGCGGACGCCGCCGCCTACACACAGCGGAATGAAGACCTCTTCGGCGGTGCGCCGGACGACGTCGAAGGTGGTTTCGCGGTTGCCCGAGGACGCCGTGACGTCGAGGAAGGTCAGTTCGTCTGCGCCGGCGTTGTCGTAGCGGTGCGCCAGTTCCACGGGGTCGCCGGCGTCGCGGAGGCCCTCGAAGTTGACGCCCTTGACGACGCGTCCGGCGTCGACATCAAGGCAGGGGATGACGCGGACTGCTACGGCCATGGATAACTCCTGGAATGCTTTGCGGTGCGAAGGGTGCGGGTCAGATGCGGCAGGCGTGGATGCTGCTGACCAGAATGGCGCGGGCGCCGAGGTCGTAGAGTTCGTCCATGATGCGGTTCGTTTCCCTCTTGGGCACCATGGACCGCACCGCTACCCAGTCGGAGTCGCGCAGCGGCGAGACCGTGGGCGACTCGAGCCCCGGAGTCAGGCCGGCAGCCTGCTCCACGAGTTCCTTGCGGATGTCGTAATCCATGAGGACGTACTGTCGTGCCACCAGGACACCCTGCAGCCGCCGGATGAGGACCTCGATCTCCTTGGCCGTGCCGTTGGCGGAACCGTTGCCCGTGCGGCGGATCAGCACCGCTTCGGACTTCAGGATGGGCTCGCCAAAGATTTCCATGCCGGCGGCTTTGAGGGTGTTGCCGGTTTCCACCACGTCCGCGATGGCATCGGCCACGCCCAGGCGCACGGAAGACTCCACGGCGCCGTCCAGGCGGACCACCTTGGCGTTGATGCCGCGCTCCGCCAGGTAGCCGCGCAGGAGGCCGTCGTAGCTGGTGGCCAGGCGCTTGCCCTCCAGCTGCTCGGCCGCGGAGAAGTCGCCCACGGGCCCGGCGAAGCGGAAGGTGGATGCCGCGAAGCCCAGCGGAAGCAGCTCCTCTGCCTCAACCTCGGCGTCCAGGAGGAGGTCGCGGCCGGTGATGCCGACGTCGAGAGTTCCCTGCCCCACGTACACCGCGATGTCCCGCGGCCGGAGGAAGAAGAACTCGATGTCGTTGTCCGGGTCCACCATGACCAGCTCGCGCGAGTCGCGGCGCTGGCGGTAGCCGGCTTCGGACAGCATTGCGGAGGCGGCTTCGGACAGGGATCCCTTGTTGGGGACGGCTACTCGCAGCATGGAAAATCTTTCTGGTTCAAGAGGTCTTGGGGGTCATGCAAATGCAGGCCACGGCGGGCCCGGCGGCAAAACGCGCGCCGGCCGGTGGCTACAGATGCTTGTAGACGTCTTCCAGGGTCAGGCCCTTGGCCAGCATGAGGACCTGCAGGTGGTACAGCAGCTGGGAGATTTCCTCGGCCGCGGCTTCATCGGACTCGTACTCGGCAGCCATCCAGACTTCGGCTGCTTCCTCCACGACTTTCTTGCCTATGCCATGGACGCCGGAGTCCAATTCGGCGACGGTGCGGGAGCCTTCCGGTCGGGTGGCTGCCTTCTCGCTGAGCTCAGCGAACAGCGTCTCGAAATTCTTCACGCCTTCCAGACTACTTGGTGCGGCCCGCGGGGCGCTCACCGGGTCCGGGCATGACGGACGCGATGTGAGGGAATACACACCGCGCCCGTCCGGGTTTGCCCTGCGCCGCGCCCTGGCGCGGGTCAGTACTGCTTGAGGACGACGGCGGCAGCCAGGGCCGCGGTCACGGCCTCGTGGCCTTTGTCCTCCTTGGAACCGGGCAGGCCTGCCCGGTCCAGTCCCTGCTGTTCGTCGTCGCACGTCAGCACGCCGAAGCCGACCGGCACGCCGGTGGCCACGCTGACGTCGGTGAGTCCCGCCGTCGCGGCCTGGCAGACGTAGTCAAAGTGCGGCGTGCCGCCACGGATAACGACGCCGAGCGCCACCACCGCGTCGAAGTGCGGAGCCAGGCGGGCGGCGGCAACGGGCAGTTCAAAGCTGCCGGGAACCCGCAGCACGGTGGGATCGCTGATGCCGGCATCCTTGGCGGCGCGGAGGGCACCGTCCAGCAGGCCGTCCATGATCTGCGTATGCCAGCTGGCGGCGACGATCGCCAGCTTGAGCCGCGACGTCTCGTCGGGGTGGAGGGTGGTCAGGTCGATGGTGGGGGCGCCGTGTCCGCTCATGGGTGGTTGTTCCGTTCAGTCTTGTTCGTGGCTAAAGGTATCGGGGGCAGTGACCGGCAGCGCGGCCACGCGGTTATCCAGCTGCAGCCGGTGCTCCATACGGTCCTTCTTGGTCTGCAGGTACCGGATGTTCTGTTCCCGGGACGGTACTTCGGTGGGAACCATTTCCACTACCGTCACGCCGGCACTGGCCAGCCTGTTCTGCTTGTCCGGATTGTTGCTCAGGAGGCGGACCTCGTGCAGCCCCATCTCGGCGAGGACCTGAGCGGCGGCCTTGTAGCAGCGGGCGTCTACGGGAAGGCCCAGCTGTTCATTGGCCTCCACAGTGTCGAAGCCGGCTTCCTGCAGGGCGTAGGCCTTGATCTTGTTGGCCAGGCCGATGCCTCGGCCTTCCTGCCCGCGCAGGTACAGCAGGGTGCCGCCGTGTTCGTGGATCAGTTCCAGCGCATAGGCCAGCTGTTCGCCGCAGTCGCAGCGGTAGGAGCCAAACACGTCTCCCGTGAGGCATTCCGAGTGCAGCCGCACCAGCGGCGCCTTGCCGTCCCTGGGCGGGTTCGGTGAGCTGACGGCGAGGTGTTCCACGCCCGTAGCCAAGTCCGTCCAGGCCTGGGCGACGAAATCGCCGAAAGCGGTGGGCAGCTGCACCACCGGGCCTCCGCTGACGGGATGGACACCCTCCTGGTGCCTTCCGTTGCCGGATACAGATGCCGTCATGAATTCTCCTTCGTTCCACCCGCAGCCGCTCGGCTGCCGACCGGGTGCTCCCCCGCGGCGAGATAGGCTGCCAGGTCCTCGATGGACACCAGGGGGCAGCCGTGCTCATCGGCGAAGGCCCGGAGTCCGTCGAGGCGCATCATCTCGCCGTCGTCGTACACTACCTCTGCAATCACGCCCACGGGCTCCAGACCCGCCAGGCGGCACAGGTCCACCGCGGCCTCGGTATGGCCGGGGCGCTCCCGCACACCTCCGTCAACTGCGCGCAGCGGAAAAATATGCCCAGGGCGGGTCACAGCGGCGGGACCTGCCCCCGGATCGGCCAGCACCCGCGCCGTCACGGCCCGGTCCGTGGCCGAAATTCCGGTGCTGACCCCCACGGCCGCATCGCAGGACACCGTGTAGGCGGTGCCCTTGGAATCCTGGTTGACGGTGGTCATAGGCGGCAGGTCCAGCGCGTCAGCCCGGCTGGCGGGCAGGGGTACGCAGACCACGCCCGAGCTGTACCGTATGGTCCAGCCCATCAGGGCAGGCGTGGCGAACTGCGCGGCGAAGATGATGTCCCCTTCGTTTTCGCGGTCCTCGTTGTCCACCACCAGGACAGGCCGACCGGCGGCAATTG
The DNA here is from genome assembly GCF_044755045.1 of Pseudarthrobacter sp. NPDC092419. Taxonomy (NCBI): domain Bacteria; kingdom Bacillati; phylum Actinomycetota; class Actinomycetes; order Micrococcales; family Micrococcaceae; genus Pseudarthrobacter; species Pseudarthrobacter sp. NPDC092419. Next base: position 162,852 of record NZ_JBIVQF010000003.1, on the reverse strand, counting down.
CGCGCACGGCGTCCTCGACCGGATCCAGGAGCTTCACAACGGCCGGCCCGGCAGCGGAACCCGGGGCCGCAGGCACAGTCCCGGCGCCGGTTTCAAGGCGTACTGCGGCGCTCATCGTGCTTCTCCTTCGGTGCCGCGGAATGCCAGCAGCCGTTCCGTGTACTTGGCCAGGACGTCCACTTCCAGGTTCACCCGGGCGCCAGTGGCCTTGGCTCCCAGCCCGGTCTCCGCCAGCGTGGTGGGGATAAGGCCCACTTCGAACCATGGATCCTGGACGGCGGCGTCGCTGACGGCGGTGACCGTGAGGGAGACGCCGTCGATGGCGATGGAGCCCTTCTCCGCGATGTACCGGGCAAGCCTGGCGGGGACGCCGAAGCGGAGCCTTTCCCAGTTCCCCTGGTGCTCACGCTCCTGCAGGGTGCCCACGCCGTCTACGTGGCCCTGGACCACATGGCCATCCAGCCGGCCACCGGCGGGAACGCAGCGCTCCAGGTTGACGGCGTCCCCCGGCGCCAGCTCGCCAATGGTGCTGCGGACCAGCGTCTCCCCCATGACGTCCACGCTGAAATCGCGGCCGTCGATGGCGGTGGCCGTCAGGCACACCCCGTTGACGGCGATGGAGCCTCCCAGCGCGAGCCCGTCGGTGCTGCCGGGTGCGTGGAGTCGGACGGTGGCGCTGGCGTCTCCGTCGCGCTCGACGGAGAGCACCCGCCCCTGTTCGGCAATAATTCCGGTAAACATCAGTAGCCTTCCTGGGCTTGCTCCGCGGTGGTGCGGGATGGTTGTGGATCAAGGGCAACAATGCGTTGCGGCCTGAGGTGGAGTCGGAGGTCCCGGCCCAGCGTGCGCACGGCACCGCCATCGGACCCGTCCCATTCCCAGTGCTGGGCGTCGGCGAGCGTGGTGATGCCCAGTCCGTCCAGTGCGGGCGTACCGGATCCGAGCAGCGTGGGGGCCAGGTAGACGATCAGTTCGTCCACCAGTCCGGCCGTGAGGAACGTGCTGAGGATCCGCGAGCCGCCCTCCACCATGAGGTGGCGTACGCCTTGGCCGTACAGGAGGGAAAGCGCTTCGTGGGGATCGCGGGTGGGCAGGTGCACCATGAGCCCGTCGTCGCCCCGGACGGCGGCGTCTTCCGGGATATCCCGGAGGCCCATCACGGCCCGTACCGGCTGCTTCCCGGCGGGGTTGCCCTCGGCGTCCCGGGCGGTGAGCCGCGGATTGTCCACCAGCACGGTCTGGGTTCCCACCAGGATCGCGTCAATGCGGTTCCGCAGCCCGTGGTTGTCTGCCAGCGATTCGGGGCTGGAGATCCACTGGCTGGTTCCGTCCTCGGCAGCTATCCGGCTGTCCAGCGTCTGCGCGATGTGAAGCGTGACGAAGGGACGCCGTGCCGTGACGGCCTCGAACCACTGGCGGTTGAGGTCCAGCGCTTCGTCGGCGCCGAGGCCGCTCCGGACGCTGACGCCGGCGGCGCGCAGCGTTGCTGCCCCGCCCGCGGCGGGGTCATGGGGATCGTCCACCGCGTACACCACGTCAGTGATGCCGGCAGCGATGATCGCCTGGGCGCACGGGCCGGTGCGGCCAACATGGTTGCAGGGTTCCAGCGTCACCAGCATGGTGCATCCGGTGAGGTCCAGCCCCGCCGCCGAAGCCTGGGCAATGGCATCCGCTTCGGCATGCGCGGTTCCGGCCCCGCGGTGGTAGCCGGTGACAAGGTGGCGGCCCTCGGAATCGACGACGACGGCGCCCACCAGGGGATTCGCTCCCCGGGGCCCGCGCCGGGCCGTCTCGAGGGCGGCGTCCATGGCGCGCACCTCACCGGCGCTGAAGGCAGTAACTGCCCCCTGGGCGGGATTTTCGGCTGCCGCAGGCCACCGCGTGGGGTTCATTCCCGTGTCGTTCCTTCCCTCTAGGGCCGCGAGGGCTCCGGGGGTATACGACAGCAGAAGGCTGCGGCACTGTCGGGCGCCACAGGTACAGCTGTACGTGCTTCTCTCATCCAGACTTTAACTGTCGGTACCGGAATTCCACCGGTTCAACCGTCCGCCGGAAACTTCCTGGGAAGCTTGCCGGCTCGCGGGTCGCGGACTGTCACCGCCGGTTCGGACTTACACCGACCCCGGAGCACGTATGTGTGTTGTTATTGTGCCACAACCTACGGCAGCCTCCGGCTATTCCGCCGACGCCGTGCGTAACGTCCGGCTGCCGGCGTCGCGGAGCCGCCCGATGGCAGCGGCAGGATCGTCGGCCCCGTAAACCGCGGAGCCCGCCACAAAGACGTTGGCACCGGCTTCCGCCGCCCGAATAATGGTTTCCTCCGTGATCCCGCCGTCCACCTGCAGCGCCACACCGATGCCCAAACCGTCGATCGCCGCACGGGCCCGCCGGATCTTGGGCAGCGTGATATCCAGGAACGCCTGGCCGCCGAAGCCGGGCTCCACGGTCATCACCAGCAGCATGTCCAGTTCCGGCAGCATGTCCAGGTAGGGCTCAACCGGAGTGGCCGGGCGCAGCGCCATGCCTGCCTTCGCGCCGCGGGCGCGCAACTCCCGCGCCAGCTTGACCGGGGCGATCGAGGCTTCCGCGTGGAAGGTGACGGATGCGAGGCCGGCAGAGGCGAAGTCCGGGGCCCAGCGGTCCGCATCCGAAATCATCAGGTGCGCGTCCAGCGGCACCGGACTGACCTCCTGGATCCGCTTGACCACCGGGAGGCCGATGGTCAAGTTGGGTACGAAGTGGTTGTCCATGACGTCGACATGCACAGCGTCGGCCGAGGCGATGCGGTGCAGTTCCGCCTCAAGATTGACGAAGTCGGCGGACAGGATGCTCGGGTTGATGCAGCACTGCGTCACAGGGCGCGCCTTTCACTGGTACTGGCAGGATTCGGGGATTGTCAGGCCTTTTTCCGGATGAGCGCCAGGAACATGGCGTCCGTTCCGTGGATGTGCGGCCATAGCTGGGCGGTGGAGTCGTGTCCGGCCCCGAGGTTCCCGGTGAGGCTCACGGCGTCCAGCGCGGCACCGGCATCAAGGAGCTCCAGGTCGTCACGCTTACGCAGCGCGTCCGTCACCACCGCAGTGGTTTCTGCGGGGTGCGGCGAGCACGTCACATAGGCCACAACTCCCCCGGGCCGTACGGCGGCGATGGCGGAGGCCAGAAGTTCACGCTGCAGGGGGCCAAGGTCCGCCAGGTCCTTGGGCGTGCGGCGCCAGCGGGATTCGGGGCGGCGCCGGAGGGCACCGAGTCCGCTGCAGGGCACATCCGCCAGTACGCGGTCGAACTGCGCCGGCTGTTCTGTCCCCAGGTCCCGGCCGTCGCCGGTACGGACCCGCCAGGTGCCTTGCGGCAGGGCCGCCAGGGCCTGGCCCACCAGCTTGGCACGGTGGGGGGCGGGCTCGTTGGCCAGCAGGGTGGCGCCGCGCTCGTTGGCCAGTGCCGCCAGCAGCGCCGCCTTGCCGCCGGGCCCCGCGCAAAGGTCCAGCCAAGATTCGGCGCTGTCCGGCTCACCGGCGCCGTCCAGTTCAATCCCGGCCATGGCCCGGGCGACCAGCTGCGAACCCACGTCCTGGACCCTGGTGGTGCCTTCGCGGACCGATGCGAGCCTGCCCAGGTCTCCGCCGCTGGACAGCGCGGATCCTGTTACGAGCTCGCCGGGGGTTGCCCCGTTTTCCAAGGCCTCGTCCAGGTTACCCAGGCCGGGCAGGGCCACGAGGTTGACCACCGGCGCCGCGTTGTCCGCTTCGAGCAGGCTGTCTATTTCCGTGGCCGGGCGGCCGTGCGCCACCAGGGACTGGCGCATGGCGCGCACGATCCATTCCGGGTGCGCATGGCGCAGCGCGGCGATGCGGGTCTGGTCTGTTTCGCCTGCCACCAGGGCGTCCAGCCATTCGTCGAGGCTGTGCGCGGAGACTTTCCGGAGCACGGCATTGATCAGGGCAGAGGGACCTGCGCCGATGACGGCCCGCGCCAGGCCTACCGTCTGGTCCAGGGCCGCGTGGGCGGGAACGCGCATGGCAAGCAGCTGGTGGGCGCCGATGCGCAGGGCGTCCAGGATGGCAGGGTCAAGCTGGTCCAGCGGACGGTCCACGCAGCGGGCCAGGATGGCATCGTACGTTCCCTGGCCGCGCAGGGCGCCGTAGGTGAGTTCGGTGGCAAACCCGGCGTCGCGCCTGTCGAGGCCGTGGTGGCGGATCCGCACCGGCAGCACCAGGTTGGCATAGGCGTCCTCGGAGGCTACGGTGCGCAGCACTTCGAAGGCCACGAGTCGTGCCGGGTCGGCCCGCCTGGTGCGCTGGGAGGGTGCCTGGCCGGTGTAGGTGCGCGGTCCGCGGTTGCGTTCCCTGCCCTGGGCATTGCGCCGGCTGCTGTCCTTGGGGCCGCCCTTGCCGCGTCCGCCGGAACTGCTCATTCGAATACCACGCCTTCCAGTGAAGCCATGCCGCGCGCCCAGTCGGCTGCGGCCATCATTTTCTTTCCGGCGGGCTGGATCCTGGTCAGCTCCACCGCATGGGAGGCCGTTCCCACCAGGACGCTCTTGCCGCGGAGCTCCACCGCCCCTGGTGCCAGGCCCGTCACGTCAGGCCGGAGCCGGACGGGTTCAAGCTTGACCCGCTGCCCTGCCAGCATGGTCCAGGCACCCGGTTCCGGGGTAGCGCCGCGGGCCTGCCGTCCGACGGCCAACGCCGGGTGGCTCCAGTTAAGGTGCCCGTCCTCGAGGGTCAGCTTGGGCGCCAGCGTGATGTCCCCGGATTGGGGCACTGCCACGGCCCTGCCTGACTCGACGGCGGAAAGCGTCTGGGCCAGGAGCACGGCGCCGCTGCGGGAGAGCCGCTCCAGCAGCCCGCCGGCGGTGTCCTCCGGGCCCACAGTTTCAGTGAGCGTCCCGAAGACAGGTCCGGTGTCCAGGCCTTCTTCCAACTGGAAGGTGACAGCGCCGGTCACGTCATCGCCGGCCATCACAGCGCGCTGCACGGGGGCAGCGCCTCGCCAGGCAGGCAGGAGGGAGAAATGCAGGTTGATCCAGCCGTGCCGGGGCACGGCCAGGGCAGCGGGCGGCACGAGCCCGCCGTAGGCAACGATGGCAGCCACGTCAGGTTCGGCGGCGGCAATGGCGGCCGTGGCTTCGGCATCGACCTTCGCGGCACGGATCACCGGGAGGCCCAGCTCGGCAGCACGGGCGGCAACGGGCGACGGCGTGAGCACCCGTTTGCGCCCTAGCGGCGCGTCGGGCCGGGTCAGGACGGCGACGACGTTAAAGCCGGCCTCAACCAGCGCGTCCAGGGAGGGCACGGCGACAGCGGGAGTCCCCGCAAAGAGAACCCTCACCCGGCGGCGCCCGCACCAAAAGCTGAGCCGGAACCGCCAAAACTGGAACCAACGGATTTGGCGCGGGCCGACGTCGTGCGTTCGGTCACCGCATCGTAGTTCGCGGCGCGGATGGCACGGAGGGCCGCCCTCCGGTCCTCACCCTCGAGCCGGTCCGTATAGAGGATGCCGTCCAGGTGGTCGTTTTCGTGCTGGAAGCAGCGCGCCAGCATCCCTTCGCCTTCGATGGTGACCGGGTTGCCGTGCACGTCCACACCGGTGACGCGGGTGGACCGGAAGCGCCGGACCGGGAACGCCAGCCCGGGAATGGAGAGGCAGCCTTCGGACTGGTCCGGCTGGTGGTCCTCCGAGTTTTCCAGGACGGGGTTGATGATGTGTCCTTCGACGCCATCGATCCGATAGGTAAACACACGCAGGCTCACGCCCACCTGCGGGGCGGCCAGGCCTGCCCCTTCCACGTCCTCCATGGTCTCCGTCATGTCGGCGACCAGCTTGGCCAGCTCGGGCCCGAACTCCGTCACGGGGTCGGCGACCGTGCGCAGCACGGGGTCTCCGATAATGCGGATATTCAGAATTGCCATGCGGGTTTTGTCCTCACGGTTGGCGGCAACAGGGGATGGCTCCAGTTTAGGCGGTACGTACCTGTGGCAGCGGCGGCGGTGCAATGGGCAGCAGCGCCGGACCGGCGCTGAGGGTATCGGCGGAGAGCTCCCAGACGCGCCGCAGGGCGCAGAACTTCCACCAGTGGTGCTTCAGAACTTCAGGGTTGGCCCGCACAGGGCGCACCTCCGTTTCCCCAATGGCGACCGCGAGGAGAACGGGGTCGTCGCCGTGCTTCCACGCCTCCCAGGTCCCTTCCTGCGGATCCACCAGGCTTTCCTCGGCCTTCATGCCGGCTACCAACTGCATGACCACCTTGTCATCCAGCGGCTTCACCTGGCCGTCGCGCGTGGTCCCCTTGGTCTTGTAGTCGATCAGGCAGATCCGGCCGTTGATCCGGGCCACCAGGTCCAGCGTGCCGGCATAGCCCACGGCGTTGTTCCACACCGTAATCTCCGGAGCGATGGGCTCCACCCGGTAGAGCTCCCACCACTCATCGAACCTGACGGCAAAGGCTTCTTCACCGTTCGCAGCGAGGGCCTCGCGCGCTTCCTTCATGCCGTGCGGACGGCCCAGGGCACGCAAGGCCACCTGCTCGCAGTAGTTATGTACCCGGTCCCCGCGCTGCGCTGCCTCATCCCGGTAGGCCTCGGCAGCTTTGGCGGCACGGTTGACGGCCTGCCGGATCTTCGCAGGGCTGCCAAGGCAGTCTGCCAGCAGCGGGTCCTTCGCCAGGCTGCTGGCGCCCATGTAGCCGAACCAGCCGTCCAGCCCGTGCGGCTGCTGGCTGATCACTGTGGTGATGGAGGGTACGGAGAACGGTGCGGTGGTGGACCGCGCATACATCCGGCCGTATTCCGTGGCGTGGGCGAGCAGTGGATCGGTCATGGAAAAGACTCTTTCACAGGGGGCTGACAATCACAGGTCCGGATCTGTTCCCGGGGACGGCCGGACATGAAGAAAGGGTCCGTTTCCGCTGCTGATGAGCGGAAACGGACCCTTGTGCGTGGGCGATACTGGGTTCGAACCAGTGACCTCTTCGGTGTGAACGAAGCGCGCTACCACTGCGCCAATCGCCCCGATGCATTTGAATGCTAGCCCACGTTGCGGCCAATTCAAAAATCAGCCCCAGCGGCGTCCGCGCACCCGGGTGGCGCTATGCTTTGGCCGCCCCGCCCCAGTCGGCCCTGCATCCCCGCCCCTCCTGCCGGCGCCGTAAATTACAGGGCTGTAACTTGGAGAAACCCTTGCCATTACTGGGAAGCAGGGCCATTAGGCCCGGTACCGAAGGCATCGATTTGGAGAATCCCCGAACCTCCTATATTGTTTTTACTCGTTGGAACGCGAGGAAATGCCGGGAACGGCAGGGAATCAAGCCTCAACAATGCGGACGTAGCTCAGCTGGTAGAGCACCACCTTGCCAAGGTGGATGTCGCGAGTTCGAATCTCGTCGTCCGCTCGCAGGACACTGTCACGGCATAGGTTTTTTGGAACCGACGCTTACACGGTGGGTTGGCCGAGAGGCGAGGCAGCGGCCTGCAAAGCCGTATACACGGGTTCGAATCCCGTACCCACCTCGGTGAAAACCATGGTTTTCCGGGCATCATCCGGAGAAGTATGGGCGATTGGCGCAGCGGTAGCGCGCTTCCCTGACACGGAAGAGGTCACTGGTTCGATCCCAGTATCGCCCACCAAGCAAGGAAACTTGCTTCATGCAGTACGCACCGGCTCCAGCCGGAACGCACTTCATACGCGGACGTAGCTCAGCTGGTAGAGCACCACCTTGCCAAGGTGGATGTCGCGAGTTCGAATCTCGTCGTCCGCTCTCTAACCCTAAATCCCATAAGCCGGACTTCCGGTTCCGGGCGATTGGCGCAGCGGTAGCGCGCTTCCCTGACACGGAAGAGGTCACTGGTTCGATCCCAGTATCGCCCACATGCAGCAGCTCCCCGGAGCTGCTTTTTTCTTGCCCGGAGCCTGCATCCGCTACGGGCGAACGGCCAATGACCCCGGTTTCCTTGTTGGGTGTTCACCGCGGGGCTAGGATCGAACGCGGAGGAGCGACCTGGCTCCGCGATTGAAGGGAGGTGCTCGTGGGACTGATTGACGATCTAAAGGGCAAGGCTCAGGGTCTCATCCGCGGCAACGAGCAGGCCATCAAGAACGGCATCAACAAGGCCGGTGACTTCGTCGACACCAAGACCGGAGGCAAGTACTCGGGCCACGTCGACAAGGTCCAGGATGGCGCTTCCAAGCTCATTGACAAGAACGGAACCCCGGGCCAGACACCTGCCGCTGAGCAGGTTCCGCCGGTCACCCCCGTCAACCCGGTTCCGCCGGCTGACAGGACTCCGTAACAAGGATTTGGCCAGGGTCTTGCCCTAGCACGTCAAGGGGGTGCGGGTCCCGCCGGGAGGCGGCACCTGCACCTTTGGCGTTTAAGGCCTTAGGCATTTAAGGACGACGCCGGCCCAACGGGCTTCGGGGGCGCGGTTCAGTGCCCGGTCAGGACGGCTCGTGGTTCTGGCCCTCGCGGGCCAGCGCCGTGAGGCGGGAAACAGCGCGGAAGTACTTCTTCATGTAGCCGCCGGTCATCATCTCCTCGGTGAAGAGCTTGTCGAACGGAACTCCGCTGGCGAGGATCGGGACGTCCTTGTCGTACAGCCTGTCGGCGAGGACCACAAAGCGCAGTGCCACGGCCTGCTCGGTGATGGTTTCAACGTTGCGCCACACCACGGCGTCGACCCCGTCGATCAGCTGGCGGTACCGGCTGGGGTGCACACCGGCGAGATGGTGGATCAGCGTGCCGAACTCGTCCTGCGCCACGGTCTTGCCGTCGAACTCCGCCTTCATGCGGCCGGGGAGGTCGCTGTTCTTCAGCGGTGCCGGCGCCGCTGGCAGACCGCGGTGGCGGAAATCCTCGCCGTCGATCCGGATCACGTCGAACTGGTCCGCCAGGACCTGGATCTCACGCTGAAAGTCCACGGCGGCAAACCGGCCGTCGCCCAGGGAACCAGGCAGGGTGTTGGAAGTTGCAGCCAGCTTCACGCCGGCGTCGGCCAGTTCCCGCATCAGGCGGGACATGAGCACCGTGTCACCGGGATCGTCGAGCTCGAATTCGTCAATGCACACGAGCTTGTAGCTGCTCAGCGCCTCGACGGTCTTCCGGAAGGACAGCGCACCCACGAGGTTGGTGTATTCAACAAAGGTGCCGAACGCCTTGGGGCCCGGGGCCGCGTGCCAAAGCGATGCCAGCAGGTGGGTCTTGCCGACGCCGAAGCCGCCGTCCAGGTAGATTCCGGCCCGGCCGGCGTCGTCCTTCTTGCCGAACAGCTTCTTGAAGAGGCCCCCGCCCCCATTGCCGGCACCCACTGCGCCGGCAAAATGCTCCAGCGCGCGGACCGCAGCGGCCTGGCTGGGCTGCTTGGGATCCGGGCGGTAGCTGGCGAAGGAGACCTGGCCAAACCGCGGCGACGGGTAGAAACCCTTCAGGAGCTCATCCACCGAGACTGCCGGAGTGCGGGCGGCGAGCTGTTCGATCTGTACCAAGGTGGTCCGTTCTGGTCGTGGTTGGTCCCCAGAAAGGATACCGGCAATGGAACGGAGGCCCGGCTTTCGCCAACGCCCGGGCAGCCCGGCGTGAGGAAGGCAACATTTCCTCCTGTTAACGGAATACGGACATCCTCCGGGGTGCTGGCTAGGGTGGGAACAGGTTTCCCTGCCCGCCCCGCGGCTGACCGCGCACCCAACGAAAGGCCATGACATGACCTACCCGGTTGAACAGAACGAGAAGTTCGCTGCCTACGCCCATCCGGAGCGCCTGGTGTCCACGGACTGGCTGGCTGCCGCACTGGATAGCGGAGCCGTGGAAAACGGCGAACTGGTCCTGGTGGAATCCGACGAGGATGTGCTGCTCTACGAAACCGGCCACATTCCCGGGGCCGTAAAGATCGACTGGCACACCGACCTCAATGACGAAGTGACCCGCGACTATGTGGACGGCACTGCCTTCGCCGAACTGGCGGCGTCGAAGGGCATCTCCCGGGACACCACCGTGGTTATCTACGGCGACAAGTCCAACTGGTGGGCCGCCTATGCCCTCTGGGTCTTCACCCTGTTCGGCCACGAGGACGTGCGCCTCCTGGACGGCGGCCGCGACAAGTGGATCGCCGAAGGTCGCAGCCTCGCCACGGAAAAGCCCTCCCCGGCCCGCGCCGACTACCCGGTGGTGGAGCGCAACGATGCCCCCATCCGGGCCTTCAAGGACGACGTCCTGGCGCACCTGGGCAAGCCGCTGATTGATGTCCGTTCCCCCGAGGAATACAGTGGCCAGCGCACCCACATGCCGGCCTATCCGGAGGAAGGCGCCCTCCGCGGCGGCCACATCCCCACCGCGGCCTCCATCCCCTGGGCCCGCGCCGCCGCCCCGGACGGTACTTACCGCAGCCGCGAAGAGCTTGAGGCGCTCTACCTGGGCGAGGCCGGACTGACGCCAGGAGACGACGTGGTGGCCTATTGCCGGATCGGTGAACGCTCCAGCCACACCTGGTTCGCGCTCAAGTACCTCCTGGGCTTCGACACCGTACGCAACTACGACGGCTCCTGGACGGAATGGGGCAACGCCGTCCGCGTGCCGATCGTCAAGGGCACCGAGCGCGGGGCCCTCCCCGTGACGGCCTGAGCGCCCCGGCCCGCCGTCAACCACTCCCGCGTAGAATTGGACCGATGAGTACCCAAGCCCTGCCTTCCGCCCTGGCGGCCATCGTGGACGACTTCCAGGCAGTCTCCGAACCCGAGCGCCTGCAGCTCCTGCTGGAGTTTTCCCAGGGGCTCCCGGAGCTCCCCGAGCGGCTCCAGGACCACCCGGAACTGCTGGAGCAGGTGGTGGAGTGCCAGTCGCCGCTGTTCCTCACCATCGAGGCGGAGGAGAACGACGGCGGCGCCTCCCCGGCGGTCAGGCTCTACTTCAAGGCACCCGCCGAGGCGCCCACCACCCGCGGTTTCGCCGGCGTACTCCACGAAGGCCTCGACGGGCTTCCGGCGGAGGACATCCTCTCCGTTCCGGACGACATGCCCGAACTGCTGGGCCTCACCCGGGCCATCACTCCCCTGCGCATGCGCGGCATGACAGCGATGCTGGGCCGCATCAAGCGCAAGGTGGCTGCACTTCCGGCACCGCAGTCCTAGCCGGGAGCGGGCTGTGATGGCACGCAGGAACGCGGCGCGCAACGCATCAGCACAGGGAACCCCGGCCACGGCCGCACTCGCGGCCGCCGGGGTTTCCTTTGTGCTCCACCCTTACGACCACGACCCCGCGGCCGCCAGTTATGGTGCTGAAGCCGCAGCTCTCCTCGGCGTCGACCCCGCGAGGGTCTTCAAAACGCTCATGGTGGAGGTGGATGGCCGGCTCGCGGCGGGGATAGTCCCGGTCAGCGGCACCCTGGACCTCAAGGCCTTTGCAGCGGCCATGGGCACCAAGAAGGCGGCGATGGCCGACCCCGCTGCGGCCCAGCGCCGCACCGGTTACGTCCTGGGGGGCATCTCGCCGCTGGGCCAGCGGCTTCCCTCCCCCACCGTCCTGGACTCCAGCGCCCTGTCGCTGGAGTCAATGTTGGTATCCGGCGGCCGGCGAGGGCTGGACATTGAGCTCGCACCCGCCGACCTCGTCCGCCTCACCGACGCTGCCACAGCAGCGATCAGCTCCGCTTAGCCGGGATGTCCTGAAGCGATCCGACCGGTGCCATGGCACCGCCGGGGTTGGACCGTGGCGCCAGCCTGCCCCGCAGCCACGCCTTGACCAGGCTTTCCCACCGCTCCGGGTCGACATTCCATTCCTTGGTGTGCCGGGCACGGTCGAACGACTCGAACGTGACCATCTCCGGGTTGCGCTGCGCAAGCAGGGCCGACGGCCCGTACGGCACATACTCGTCATCCACGCTGTGCACGATCAGGGTGGGCGTGCGCAGCTCCACGGCACGGGACAGCCAGTCCATGGCCTTCAGGTCCACCGGGGCGGACAGCCCGGTGAGCCGCCGTCCCAGCGGATGCCCGAGCATCAGCTGCCCGTACCGCCCCACCAGCGACGGGATGCGGTTCAGCTGGGCGTGGTGCGCCAGGACGTTCACCCAGTCGATGACCGGAGCGTCAAGCACCATGGCCCTGATCAGGTGCCGGTACCGGGACTGGTCCGCCGTCTGCAGGCAGATCGCTCCGCCCATGGACCAGCCGAAAAGGATGATCTCCTCCGCCCCGTTCGCCAGCGCGTAGGCGATCGCCGCCTCGACATCGCGCCACTCCGTGGAACCCAACCCATAGCGCCCGTCGTCGGCTGACGGCGCCTGGCCGTCGTTGCGGTAGGACACCACCAGGCTGGTCAGCCCCAGCTCAAGCGCCGGCCCCACGGCGCGCAGCCCCTCCTGGCGCGTGGCGCCGCGGCCGTGCACCATGATGGCCCAGGTGCGCGCGGTCCCGCGGGCACGCACCAGCCACGCGGGGGCCTGCCCGCGTTCCACCTCGATCAGCACCTCTTCGGCGGGAAGCCCGACAGTGTCCGGATCGGGGTAGAGGGCGCCGCTCCACCAGCCCCAGCGGGCCGTGGAGAGGTCTCCGGCGTACACGGCTTCCACTTCGCGCTGGACTGTCCTGTCCGCCGGTGAGTACGACACGATGCGGCCGATGCGCGCATGCCCTTTGCCTCCGTCGAAAAAGAAGCCATACGTCCCGTCCACCGTGGTGTCATCGGTGGCGGCGAAAATGACCTGCAGGCTGCTGCCGTCCCGGATTACAGCAAGGACCTCCTGGTCCGAGGCGCGCTGGCGGGCCGGGGTAATCACGCGGCGGGCAAAATACACGGCCAGCGCGGACGAGCCTGTGGCCAGGAGACCGGCGATACTGCCACCCGCGATCGCGCCGCCGACGGCCCACTTGGTCCGAAGAGACATCCCACCCGGTTCCGGGACGGGGGCGGGCGCTGTGCTGGATCGCTGCAGGAATGCCATGGCACTATTCTTACCGCCGCGCACGGGGAAGCCCGAATTGGTGCGGGCGGGCAGCCGCCGGACTAGGCTAAGGCCATGAGTGATCCCATCGTCATCCTGACCGAAGAACCGCTAGGGGCGGACGACCGCCTGAACATCGAACGGCTGGTGGACGGGACGGACACGCAGTTGCTGGTCCTGGTTCCCGCCAACACGGAGCGGCACCTCCTGGTGGACTTCCTCGAGAATCTTTCCATGCTGGAGATCGCCAAGGCCTTCCGCGACCTGACGTCCCACGCACCGGATCCCGGCACGGAGCGCGCCCATGCAGCCGAGGCCCTGGCGGCATCCCTCAGTGCCCTGGCTGGCCTGGGCTCGGGCGTGACCGGCGAGGTGCTGGAGGGCCGGGCCGTGGACGGGCTCGTGGCCAAGGTCCGGGAGACCGGCGCGTCCCAGGCTGTGGTGATCACCCGGCCGCATGCGGTGGCCGATACTTTCCACACGGACTGGGCCAACAAGGCCCAGGACCAGTTGGGGGTCCCGGTGCTTCACCTCTACGCCGGCTCGGGATTTATCGGCGACTCGTAGGCGTTATACAAGCCATGGAGACGAAGACAGATGCGCAGTGGCGTGAAGAACTGACCCCTGAGGAGTACCACGTCCTTCGGCAGGCCGGCACGGAACGGCCGTACACGGGCGAGTACTGGGATACCCATACCGCCGGGGTCTACCAGTGCCGCGCGTGCGGTGCAGAACTGTTCACCAGCAAGGAGAAGTTCGATTCGCACTGCGGCTGGCCGTCTTTCTGGGCACCGCTGACCGAGGGCACGGTCCGGTATATCCACGACCGCACGCTGGGCATGGACCGGATCGAAGTCCGCTGCACCAACTGCGACTCCCATTTGGGGCACGTTTTCGAGGGCGAGGGGTACGCCACCCCGACGGACCAGCGGTACTGCATCAACTCGGTATCGCTCCGTCTGGTCCCGCAGGAGGACTGATGTCCAGAGGTATTCCTCGATGCGTCGCGGACACCCCTTAGCGAAAGCGTTTCTTAGGCTTGGGCATTATTTGAGTTAGCCATGCTGACGGCTTGCTAGGCTCGCAACAGAGCACAGCAACAGAAAGGCAGCCGACGATGACCGCAACCCTGACCACCGCCGCTACCCGCATTTCCGCGGACAACAAGGACTGGCTCCGGCTCAAGTCCGCTGCAGCGGAACTGCAGCCGCTGCAGGCACAGGACGGGTCCGTTCCGGACGCCGCCACCCACGCCGACGCCGCAGCCCATGTGGATGTGATCATTGAGAGCGTCCGCGCCCTGGCTCCGGCTTTCCCACATGATGCCGCCTACCTTGAGGCGGTCTGCACGGACTTCCGTACCTGGGCAGCCGGCGGTTTCGGCTCACCCGACTTCCTGTCGTCGCTGCTTGCCTTCCAGCCCCAGGAGCAGCGCGTGGACGGCCTGCAGCACCTGGTGGTCTTTCCCATGTACACCCAGAACGGCAGCAGCAACCGGTTGGTGGAAGCGGTCCTCATCGAAGTCATTTGGCCCGAATTCATCGCCGGGCTGGAAGCGGGCGATTACTCCAACAAGCTGTTCGTCCCTATCCGGTTCCTGGACTTCACGGCGGGCTACGACACCAACTCCGCCGTACTCTTCCCCGAAACAGTTGCCGTCTCCAGCACCCCCACCTTCACCTGGGGCGCCATCTTCGCCGACCGCGAGGCCGCCCGGTTCCGCCGGGTGCTCAAGGCCGCCGCGGCCACCACACAGCTGGAGCTTCCTGAGGACGCCGCAGAAATGCTGGCGGACCAGGACCTGACCGAGTCCGTCTTCGTCATGTGGGACCTCATCCATGACCGCACCCACATGCGCGGGGACCTGCCCTTCGATCCGTTCATGATCAAGCAGCGGATGCCCTACTTCCTGTATTCACTGGAAGAGCTGCGGTGCGACCTCACCGCCTTCCGCGAGTCGGTCCGGATCGAAAAGGACGAGGACGCTGATCCCGAAGCCCGGCGCCACGCCCGGCTGGTCCAGTACGCGATCATCTTCGACCGTATTTTCCGGTTTGCCATCACCGGCAGCCGGGTGCGCAACTACGACGGCCTGGGCGGGCAGCTGCTCTTCGCGTGGCTGCACCAGCACCACGTCCTGCACTGGACGGACACCCGGCTGGCCATCGACTGGGACCAGGTGGCCGACTCCGTCATCGCCCTGGGTGCCGAAATTGACGACCTCTACTGGCGCTCGATCGACCGGCCCAAGACCGCGCACTGGCTTGCCGCGTACCAGCTCATCGCTGCTACCGTCACGCCCAACCCGGCGTCACTCTGGGCCAAGGGTCCTGACGCGCTGCCGCTGGCCGGTCCCCCGCGCGGGCTGACGGACCAGGTGCTGGACGACGAGTTCCCGCTGTCCATGTTCTACGAGGCACTGGAGAAGAAAATGCGCCCCGTCATCGAATCCACTGCCGGCGTCACGGGCCGGTCCGCCCTGTGACCGCTGACGCGGGCTTGAACATCCTGGTGACCGGCGGCAGCGGCGCCTCGGGCATCGCTGCCGCGCGGGCCCTCCGCGCCGCGGGTCACCGGGTGTTCGCGGTGGGATCGGACCGGGACCGGATTGACACTGCTGCGTCTAAAGCGGGCGACGGCGTCACTCCCCTCGTGTGCGACCTCGCCGCTGCCGACGCCGTCAGGGAGCTTCACAGCGCCCTGGCGGCGGACGGCGTGCGGATGGGCGGGGTGGTCCATCTGGTGGGCGGCTGGCGGGGCGGGCACGGGATACCCGACCAGACCGACGAGGACTGGGATTTCCTGGAGCGCGGATCGGTGACCACCCTGCGGAACGTGTCCCGGACCTTCTTTGACGATCTCGCCGCTTCCCCCCGCGGCCGGTTCGCCATGGTCTCTTCCACCACGGTGGAAAAACCCACGGCCGCCCTGGCAAACTACGCCGCCGCCAAGGCCGCGGCCGAGGCCTGGACCATGGCCATGGCCGACGGATTCCGCCGCGCCGCCGAAGCCGGCAAAGGTGATGCGGCCGCCGTCATCCTCGTGGTCAAGGCCCTGGTGGACGATGAAATCCGCCGTAAGCACCCGGAACGGTCCTTCCCCGGGGCGACAGACGTCGCCGACCTGGCAGCCGCCGTCGTACGCCTGTTTGCCCAGCCCGCGGCGGCACTGAACGGGACGCGCATACGCCTGGCCCCGTGACTGCCGCAGATGACCGGCCGCAATACCTAGACTGAAAGTGTGAGCAAAGCCATGACAACCACTGCCGAAGCCGGAACCGCCGCGCGCCTCCACGACCCCTCGGTACGCGGGTTCGCCTCCGACAACTACTCGGGCGTGCATCCCGAAATCCTCGCGGCGCTGGCCGCCGCCAACGAGGGCCACCAGGTGGCCTACGGCGAGGACCAGTACACCGCCCGGCTCCAGGAGGTCATGGAGCAGCATTTCGGCCCGGGCATCGAATGCTTTCCTGTCTTCAACGGAACCGGGGCCAATGTCCTGTCGCTGCAGTCGCTGCTCCCCCGGTGGGGCGCGGTGGTGTGCGCCGCCACCGCGCACATCAACATGGATGAGAACGGCGCACCGGAGCGGATCGGCGGCATTAAGCTGCTGCAGGTTCCCACCCCCGACGGAAAACTCACCCCCGAGCTGATCGACCGGGAAGCCTGGGGCTGGGGCGACGAACACCGCGCCCAGCCGCTGGCCGTATCCATCACGCAAACCACGGAGCTGGGCACCTGCTACACGCCGGAGGAAATCAGGGCCATTTCCGACCACGTGCACGCCAAGGGCATGAAGCTGCACATGGACGGCGCCCGTCTTGCCAACGCGGCGGCCCACCTGGACATGCCGCTGCGGGCCTTCACCCGCGACGCCGGGGTGGACATCCTCTCCTTTGGCGGGACCAAGAACGGGCTGCTCTACGGCGAAGTGGTGGTGGCATTGAACCCCGACGCCGCACACGGCCTGGTCTACCTTCGCAAGATGAATATGCAGCTGGCCTCGAAGATGCGCTTCATGTCCGCCCAATTCATCGCGCTCCTCGAAGGCGACCTCTGGCTCCGCTCCGCGACGCACGCCAATGCCATGGCTACGAGACTGCGCGCCGCCGTCGAAGGCGTTCCGGGCGTCCGGCCCACGCAGAAGACCGAATCGAACGGCGTCTTCGCGGTCCTGCCCGCCGGTGTTGCCGACCGGCTGCGGGAATCGTTCCGGTTCTACGACTGGGACGAGGCAACCGGCGAAGTACGCTGGATGTGCTCATTCGATACCACCGAGGAGGACATCGACGCCTTCGCCGCAGCGATCCGGCGGGAACTCCGGGGACACAATGCTGCCGAGGGCGGCGCCGCCGACTGAGCCGACGGCGAGCCTTCCCCGCTTGCCAGGCGGATGTGCGTAATCTGCGATGGTGAACGCACTTGACCAGGTTCCCCCGGCGTTTCGGCACGCCTTGGGAACCCTCAGGAAAGCCAAGAGCCGCCGCGAACTCCGGCTTGCTGAAATTCCTGCGCCTGCGCGGCTGGCCCCCTTCGCAGTTGCGCTCGGCGCAGAAGTCCTGGCCCCGGGCGCGGGAACCCCCGCCGCGGCCGTCCACGGCCCGGCCCGCATGGCACTGGCGGCCTCGCCTGCCACAGGCGACGACTCGGAAACCGAACTGGCAACGGGCCGTTTCATCCTCCTGCACGATCCCGCGGGTCCGGACGTCTGGGACGGCGAATTCCGGATTGTCACCTATATCCGGGCCGAACTCGAGCCGGACATGGGCAACGACGAGATGCTCGGAT
Source organism: Pseudarthrobacter sp. NPDC092419 (assembly GCF_044755045.1). Taxonomy (NCBI): domain Bacteria; kingdom Bacillati; phylum Actinomycetota; class Actinomycetes; order Micrococcales; family Micrococcaceae; genus Pseudarthrobacter; species Pseudarthrobacter sp. NPDC092419. Next base: position 145,139 of record NZ_JBIVQF010000003.1, on the reverse strand, counting down.
CGGTGGCATGGACCTGGCTCATAGAAGCCCTGGAGAATCACCGCGCCGCCTACCGGGCCGCCGGCGGAACCGCCACCCGCGTGCTGTCCGAAAGCTTCGGGACGCTGGCCGGGCGCCCCGGAACCATCGACATCGAACTGCGCGCGTCGTGGACCCCGGCATCGTCCGACGTCACAGCGCACCTGGAAGCATGGTGCGACATGGTGTGTACCTTCGCCGGCCTCCCACCCCTGCCCGACGGTGTAACGGCACTGCCCCAGCGCCGCCGGAACCCGGGCACGCACCCCGGATGACGGGCGGGAACGGAGCCCGGACGCCGCCGCCGGGTAAACTGAAGGACACCATGACCCCTGACACTCCGGAAAACACCACGGCCGGCGCCCCGGCTGCTGATACCGCACCCCACATCACCGTAGAAGGCTTCGACAGCCCCATCCCCGCCGTCATCGACCTGGACGCACCCCGCGACGGCGTCCCGCTGGTAATCGAAACGCAGTCCGGCCTGGAGCGCTGTGCCGCCGCCATCGCGGCCGGCACCGGCCCTGCCGGGGTGGACGCCGAACGCGCCTCCGGATTCCGCTACGGCCAGAGAGCTTTCCTGGTCCAGATCCGCAGGGAAGGATCCGGTACCTGGCTGATCGATCCCGAGCCCTTTGAGAATCTGGACATCATCAATGATGCGCTCAGCGGCGTCGAATGGATCCTCCACGCTGCCAGCCAGGACCTGCCATGCCTCCTGGAACTGGGCATGTGGCCCGACCGCCTGTTCGATACGGAACTTGCTGCACGCCTGGCCGGCCTGCCCCGCGTCGGCCTGGCCGCAGTGATCGAACAACTCCTGGGCTTCGGCCTGGCCAAGGAACACTCCGCCGCAGACTGGTCAACGAGGCCCCTGCCCGAACCCTGGCTGCGCTACGCCGCCCTCGACGTCGAAGTGCTCACAGAGCTCCGCGAAGAACTCATCGAACTCCTCCAGTCGGACGGAAAGCTGGACTACGCCGAACAGGAATTCGCAGCCATCCTGGCCGCCGGCGTGGCGCCGCCCCGCGTGGACCCCTGGCGGAAAACGTCCGGACTGCACCAGATCCGGGACCGCCGTCAACTGGCCGCGGTGCGTGAACTCTGGCTCGAACGCGACTCCCTCGCCCAAAAGCGCGACGTGGCCCCGGGGCGGCTCATTCCGGACTCCGCACTGGTCGCGGCAGCTAAGGCGATGCCCACTACGGTGCCGCAGCTGCTCGGAACCAAGGGATTCCACGGCCGGGCAGCCCAACGTGAAGCGCCGCGGTGGCTGCGCTGCATTGCCGCAGCCAGGGACCTCGAAGACCTGCCTCCGCTGCACCTGCCCACCAATGCACCCCCGCCGCCCCGGGTCTGGGCCGAGCGGGATCCGGAAGCCGCGGCCCGCCTGGCCACCGCCCGCCCCCTGCTGCAGGAGAAGGCGGACCAGCTAAAGCTGCCATTGGAGAACCTCCTCACCCCGGACCACCTCCGCCGCGTGGCCTGGCGGCCGCCGACCGAACTGGACGAGGCCTCCATTGCGGCGGAACTGCGCAGCCTGGGCGCTCGGGAGTGGCAGGTGGAGCTCACCGCGCCGCTCATGACCAGAGCCTTCCTTGATCCCCAGCCCCTGCCGCCCAAGGAACCAAAAGAGGCGAAGACGCCGACAGCTGCCACCGGGGAGTAAACCCCGCAGCAACATTGGGACCGCCCTTGCAGGCTAAGTTACTCGCGAGTAACATCGTGGTTACTGCCGCCCTGCCTGCCCTACCGCGGCATGCAACGGGCGCCTACGTCTCAATGAGGAGTTACACGTGAGCCACCACGGAAGCGGCGCACCACTGCGCACCATCCGCGACGTCGTCTTTGTCGACGGCCTCCGCACCCCCTTCGGCCGGGCCGGTGAAAAAGGAATCTACGCCGGCACCCGCGCGGACGACCTAATCGTCAAGTGCCTGCGCGAACTGCTCCGCCGCAACCCCTCGCTGCCGCCCGAAAAGGTTGACGAGGTTGCGATCGCCGCCACCACCCAGACCGGCGACCAGGGCCTGACGCTCGGCCGCACCGCGGCACTGCTGGCGGGGCTACCCCGCACGGTGCCCGGATTCGCCGTCGACCGGATGTGTGCGGGCGCCCTGACAGCAGTGACGTCGACCGCCGGAGGCATTGGTTTCGGTGCCTACGACGTGGTCATTGCCGGCGGAGTTGAGCACATGGGCAACCACCCGATGGGCTCCGGCGCGGATCCCAACCCCCGGTTCATGTCCGAACGCCTGGTGGATCCGGCCGCCCTGAACATGGGCAACACCGCCGAAAACCTGCATGACCGGTTCCCGTCCATCACCAAGGAACGGGCTGACGCCTACGCCGTGGCGTCGCAGCGCAAGCTGGCCGCCGCCTATGGCGCCGGGCAGATCCAGCCGGACCTGGTGCCCGTCGCGGCCCGTAAGCCTGGCCAGGGCTGGACCGTCCACAGCGTGGACGAGCCTCCGAGGCCGGACACCACCATGGAGGACCTGGCGTCGCTCCGGACCCCGTTCCGTGCCCACGGCCGGGTTACCGCAGGCAACGCGGCCGGCCTCAACGATGGCGCAACGGCAGCACTGCTGGCCTCCGCGGAAACTGCCGAAGCCTTCGGCCTGCCGGTGCGGATGCGTTTGGTCAGCTACGCCTACGCCGGCGTCGCACCGGAAGTCATGGGCATCGGTCCCGTCCCCGCTACGGAAAAGGCGCTTCGGAACGCCGGACTGTCCATTGGGGACATTGGGCTGTTCGAAATCAATGAGGCCTTCGCTGTCCAGGTGCTCAGCTTCCTGGAGCACTTCGGCATTGCCGACGACGACCCCCGGGTCAACCGGTACGGCGGCGCCATTGCCGTGGGCCACCCGCTGGCGTCCTCCGGCGTCCGGCTGATGATCCAGCTGGCGCGCCAGTTCGAGGAAGACCCCTCGGTCCGCTACGGCATCACCACGATGTGTGTTGGACTGGGCATGGGCGCCACCGTCATTTGGGAAAACCCGCACCACCCCGCCTACAGCGGAACCGTCACCGAAGGAGCCACGGCATGAGCGCAGCAGATTTCACCACTTTCGCCCACCTCTTTCCCGCCGAGACCGTCACCCACTCCTACGTCCAGGACATCCAGCTTCCCGCCGCCGCCGGCGGCACCTTCGCCCTGGTCACCCTGGACAACGGCCTGGATCACACCAAGCCGACCACCCTGGGACCGAACACCCTGGTGGAGCTGGGCTCAATCCTGGAGGGCCTGCGCGACCGGGCAGCCCGCGGCGAGATCGTTGGCGTCGGCATCACCGGCAAGCCGTACTACCTGGTGGCGGGCGCCGACCTCTCCGCCGTGAAGTCACTCGAGGAGCGTGAACATGGCCGCCTGATGGCTCAGCTGGGCCACGATGTCTACTCGACACTGGCCAACCTGGGCGTTCCCAGCTTTGCTTTCATCAATGGTGCGGCACTGGGCGGCGGCCTGGAGGTCGCGCTGCAGTCCACCTACCGAACAGTGTCCACCGGTGCCGGCGCCCTGGCCCTGCCCGAGGCCTTCATCGGGCTGGTCCCTGGCTGGGGCGGCGTGTATATCCTGCCGCGCCTGATCGGTCCGGAAAATGCGGTGCGGGTGATGATCGAAAACCCGCTCAGCAACAACCGCACGCTCACGGGCCCCCAGGCCTTCGAGCTGGGCATCGCGGACGCCCTTTTCGAGCCGGCGGACTTCCTGGAACAGTCCCTGGCGTGGGCCGCGAAAGTCATTTCCGGCGAGGTGGTTCCCGAACGGCCCCACGCTGTGGACCCGTCATCCCCGGAGACGGCCGCCCGCTGGTCCGACGCCGTTGCGGCCGGTCGCGCCTTCGTTGAGGCAAAGATCTCCAACGCCGCGCCGGCGCCGGCCAAGGTCCTGGATGTCATGGAAGCCAACCGCACCATGACCCAGGCCGAGTCAGCTGCGCTGGAATGCGAAACGCTCGCGGACCTGATGCAGACGGACGAGTTCAGGACCACGGTCTACGCGTTCCTCGACCTGGTCCAGAAGCGCGCCAAACGGCCTGCCGGGGCCCCCGACCGGAAACTCGCCCGCCCGGTCACCAAGATCGGAGTCGTGGGCGCCGGGCTGATGGCAGGCCAGCTGGCCCTCCTGTTTGCCCGGCAGCTTAAGGTTCCCGTGGTCCTCACGGACATAGACCAGGAACGGGTGGACAAGGGAGTGGCCTACGTCCACGCCGAGGTGGACAAGCTCCTGGCCAGGAAGCGCCTCAGCCAGGACGCGGCCAACCGCACCCGGGCACTGGTGACAGGATCGGTATCCAAGCAGGCCTTCGCGGACGCAGACTTCGTCATCGAGGCCGTCTTTGAGGAGCTGGCCGTCAAAAAGCAGGTCTTCGCGGAGCTGGAAGCCATCGTGGCCGAGGACTGCATCCTGGCCACCAACACGTCCTCGCTGTCCGTCACCGCGATGGCCGCCGACCTGCAGCATCCGGAACGGCTGGTGGGCTTCCACTTCTTCAACCCTGTGGCAGTGATGCCGCTCCTGGAAATCGTCCGCGCCCCCCGCACGGACGACACCGTCCTGGCCACGGCCTTCGAGCTGGCCAAGGCCCTGAAGAAGACCGGCGTACTGGTCAAGGATGCCCCTGCCTTCGTGGTCAACCGCATCCTGCTGCGGCTGATGGGTGAGGTCACGGCGGCCTTTGACGAGGGAACTCCGGCCGGGGTGGCGGACAACGCGCTGCGCCCCATGGGGCTGCCGATGACCCCTTTTACGCTGCTCGCCATGGTTGGCCTGCCCGTAGCGCAGCACGTGCAGGAATCCCTGCACGAAGCGTTCGGCGACCGTTTCCCGGTGAGCACCAACCTGCAGAAGCTCATCGACAACGGCGTGCGGACCCTGTGGGCGGATAACGGGGACGGAACGCGGTCCATCCCGGATTCCACCATGTCGCTGCTCTCCCAGGGCAGCTCGCCGTCGACGGCGGACCAGGTGCTGCGGCGGACCCAGGATGCCCTGGCGGAGGAAATCGGACTGATGCTCTCCGAAGGCGTGGTGGCCGGCCCCGAGGACATCGACCTTTGCATGATCCTGGGCGCCGGCTGGCCCATGTTCCTGGGCGGCATCACCCCGTACCTCGACCGGATGGGTGCCTCCGAACGCGTCAACGGCAGGCGTTTCCTCCCGCCGGGCACCGCATCCCGGCCGCGTCCGGCGTAACTGGACTGGTAGTCGGGGCTTGCGTTTCGGGGCTGGCAGGTGTGCTTAGTGCCCTGCCAGCCGGCCGCCGTCGAGCGCCACGACACGGTGCGCCGCCGTCCGTGCGTAGTCCAGGTCATGCGTGACCAGTACGACGGCGGCGCCCTCCGCCGCAGCGGACCGCACGGCCGCATCCAGGACGGCCAGGCCATCCGCGTCCAGAGCCACGGTGGGTTCGTCAAGGGCCAGCACGGCGGGCCGGCGGGCCAGGACGGTGGCGAGGGCCAGCAGGCGCTGGCGTGAGCCCGGAAGTTCCGCCGGGTGGGCCAGCGCCTCGGCTGCCAGGCCAACGGCCTCCAGCGCTGCGCGGGCGCGCCGCTCCGCTTCCACAGCCGGGAAAAGCCGGTCCAGGCCAAACCTGACCTCCCGCAGGACGGTACGTTCAAAGAGCTGGTGGCGCGGATGTTGGAACAGGAATCCCACGGCCGCCGCCACGTCCCCGACGGGTTTGCCGGCAATGCCGCACCCCTGCACCAGGACGGCGCCACGGTCCGGCTGCAGCAGCCCGTTCGCATGGCGCAGCAGCGTGGATTTTCCGGCGCCGTTGGCACCCGTGACAGCCACGACTTCCCCCGGCCGCACCGTGAGGTCAACGCCATGAAGGACAGGATGTGCCGGACTGTCGGCACGGACGGCGGCATAGCTGAACGCCACTGCCCGGAATTCCAGCGCTGCTCCGGACGGTTTGCCTGACTCGGCGGGACGGGCCGCAGGGGCGGCATCGGGCGGGGTTCCAGGCTTGCCGAAGAGGGGCCTGCGGACGGAGGCGGGCAACGGCGCGTCCCCGCGGAGGAATTCATCCCGGTGCCCGCGCGCCGTGGCCTTGCCGGCCGAAAGGACAACCCAGTCCGGGGCGGCCAGGACCAGGTCGTCCACGGCCTGGCTGAGGATAACGACGGCGGTGCCCGCCGCTGCGAGGTCTGTCACCAGCAGCGTCAGTTCTGCCAGGCCCCCGCCGTCCAGCGAGGCGGCCGGCTCGTCAAGCACCAGCACGGGCGGATCGGCGATGACGGCGCAGCCGATGGCCAGGCGGCGGAGCTGCCCGCCGGACAGCGTTGCAGGGTCCTGCTCCAGGAGCCTGGAGAGGCCCACCAGCCCGGCAGTGCGTTCCACGGCAGCCACCATGGCGGCCCGTTCCACGCCGGCGTTCTCGAGCCCGAACGCCAGTTCCTCGGCCACGGTGGCACGGACGGTGGACATGGCCGCAGCGGCGTCCTGCGGAACGAAGCCCACCAGCCTGCCCCACGCCGCGGGGTCGATCCGCGGGTCGTCGGGGCCGCCGTCGAACTCCAGGACGGTGCCCGCCGCGGCGAGGCGGCCATGGAATGTGCCGTGGCTTCCGGGCATCAGCCAGCCAGCCAGAATCCTGCCGAGAGTGGATTTGCCGCTGCCGGAAGCGCCGATGATGGCGGTACGGGACCCCGGAACGAAGGACAGCTCAAGCCCGGCCAGGGCGGGCGTGTCTTCGCCGTGGAAGGCAAAGGACCGGATGGAAGCTGCCAGGGCCGGGGTGGCGGTAGCGTGCATGCTAGGTCCCCGCCGCGGTGGTCCAGAGCCGCGCACCAATGGCCGCGACTGCAGCCAACACCAGCGCGGCGCGCAGGATGTGCTGCCCGCGGGAATCGGGCACTTCCCGGTAGCTGGTGCGCGGACCGCTGCTGCTGAAGCCGCGCGCGTCGAGGGCCGCGGCACGCGTGCCGGCTTCCTCGACGAGCGACAAGACAAGCGGTACCGCCTGCAGCCGGAACGACGCCATCCGGTGGAGGAGCCCGCGGCGGATGACGAGGCCGCGCGCCTCCTGGGCCTGCCGGATCACCGCGGTCCTGGCTGTAATCGCAGGCAGCAGCGTCAGGGTGGATGCCAGGACAAAGGCGACCCTGCCACTGACGCCCCGGGCGGACAGGGCAGCCACCAGGTCCGGCACCCTGACGGTGAAGGAGAACAGCAGCAGAGACACCACCACGGCGGCCAGCAGGGCCGTCCGTTCCAGCGCGAACGCCAGCCCCTCAGCGGTGATCCGCACCGGCCCCCATTGCGCCAGAACAGTACGTCCCTCAGGAAAAAATAACCCATGCACCATGAGCAGCGAGACAGCCAGCGGCAGCAGCACGGCTGCTGCCGCTGGAAGCACCCGGCGCGCCGTCCCGCCCTGAAACGCAAGCGCAGCGCAGCCGGCGGTTACGGCCAGCGAGAGCGGCAGGCTCGCCGCCGCAGTCGTTATGGCCGCAGTGCTGCCGGCCGCTGCCAGCGAGGTCAGCGGGTGTAGACGCATGGATGCTGCCTAGGCGTCCTGTCCGGGAACCTTGCCGGCCAGCACCCTGTGGCGGCGGACGAACGGGAACTGCAGGCGGGCCCGGCGCGGGAGGGCGTAGACCAGGATGGCCACGACAGTGAAGACGATCGCCTTGTCCATCGGGTCAGAAATCAGGGCCTGTTTGGTGATGGCGGTCAGCAGCGAGTCGCCCATGGCGCGGAAGGCGCTGACGATTGCTCCGGTGGCAACGCCGGAGGTGCCGCCGAAGACGAAGGCCGCGACAGGCGCCGAGACCACGCCGGCCAGAATGCCAGTGGCGAAGCCGGCCACGGGGGCCAGGTAGAAGCGGCGGAAGAGCCCGTAACGGGCGGCGAGCCCGGCAAGGCAGCCGATCAGCGCGGCGCCGGCGGCGAAAGGCAGGACCGTGGGGTTGAAGAAGGACCAGACGATGCTGCTGAGAACGCCGGTCGCGGCACCGGCGGCGGGGCCCGCGAGGACTGCGATGAGGACTGTGCCGATCGCGTCCAGGTAGAACGGAACCAGGGTGCTGCCCACGAACTGGCCCAGCACGATGTTCAGCACCAGCGCCACCGGGATCAGCACCAGCGTGGAGGTGGGGAGGGTGGGCAGGACGGCGACGATGAGCAGGACGGCGCCTGCCAGGAAGCCGGAGAGTGCGATCAGGGCCGAGGCGCTGCCGGGGCCCCCTGTGATATCTGCCGGCTGGTTCAGGACAAGGTAGATGTAGGTGCCGGCGATGGCCACGGCGCCGAGGATCTCGAGCAGGCGGCGCCTGCGGGCGGCGGCGGGTGCCGGGGACGGCAACGTCAGGGAGGGCGATGACATGCGGTTTCCTTTGGGTGCAGGCGCGGGAGGCCCGGAGGTTCCGGGCCCTGGGGAACGCCGCCTATGTCACCTCGGCAGCGGCGGCCGGGCAGCAGTGCCTGGCCGGACCGCCCCCATTCTACCGCCGGGACAGGCCGCCGCTCAGCCGCGTTCCCGCGCCAGGCGGCCGACCGTCGACACCAGTTCAGCGAAGGCCTGCGCGGGGTTGTTGTCGGTGACAATGCGGGCATTCGGGGGGAATCCCCAGAGGCCGCGGAAGTCGGCAACGGTTGTCCCGGCCAGCAGCGGCGAATCAGCTTCCACGTCCACCGTGGCAGGCCGGGCAGAATACTCCAGGGTGCCGGCTGCCACGCCCGCAGCGAAGAAGTCGTGGACATGGGCCAGGTAGCCCTGGTCGTAGCGTCGGTGGAACTCGAAGTAGAACCGCAGGGCGTCCGACAGGTGGCGGATGATCCGGTTGTCCGAGGTGCTGCGCTGCCCTTCCGGCTGGTCCGGCAGCACCAGTTCGGGAACGGCTGCGCCCGCCGCTTCTGCCAGCAGGCGGACGTGTTCCGGGTGCAGCTCCATCCGCTCCGTGCTGTCCAGGGAACAGACCACCGGAAGTTTCTCCAGCGGCCGGCCGCGGTAGGCGGCATAGACTTCCTTGGCCGCGTGCGGGTCCACGTGGGTATTCCACTCGGCGGTGGGCGTGGTGTTGCCCTGGTAGAAGAAAGACCCGCCCATGATCACTACACCGGCCAGCAGTTCCGGCAACTCCGGCTCCTGCCGCAGCGCCAGAGCAAAGTTGGTCAGCGGCGCGGTGATGAGCGCCGTCAGCTCGCCCGGGCGTGCCCGGGCCTTGTCAATCCAAAGGTCGACGGCGTTGCGCGCCGAGAGCCGTCCCTGCGGTTCCGGCAGCAGGGCGTGGCCGATGCCCTGCGGCCCGTGGGTTTCGGGGGTGGTGAGCAACGGGATGGACAGGGGGGCGCGGGCCCCGATGGCCATCTCCACGTCCGGCCGGCCGCAAAGCTCCAGCAGGGCAAGGGTGTTGCGGGCCACCTGGTCCGCGTCCACGTTGCCGGGCGAGGCCGTGACGGCGGCGAATTCGGTGTCCGGCAGCGCGGCCAGGTACACCAGGGCCAGGGCATCGTCGATGCCGGTGTCCACGTCCAGCAGGAAGGCGGCCACGGCTAGAAGAGGGCCACTTTGGGAACGGGTGGGAAGATGGCGTCCAGTTCCGCGAGATCCTCCACCGACGGCGCCCATCCGGCGGCGGCCGCGTTCTCGCGTACCTGCCCGGGGCTCGTGGCGCCGGCGATGACGCTGGCCACGGACGGCTGGGCCGCGAGCCAGGAGAAGGCTACCTGCACCTCGGTCAGCCCGCGCTCCCGTGCGAACAGGCTGAACCTGCCCAGCTGGTCCCAGTCGGCGTCTTCCACCATGTGGGTCCGGGTGTGGCTGAGGCGGGATCCCTCCGGAGCCCGGCCCGGAGCGTATTTCCCGGTCAGCAGCCCGTTGGCCAGCGGGAAGTACGGCAACACCCCGAGGCCGAATTCCTCGGCAGCCGGCATGACCTCCAGTTCAGCGCGCCGGTCCAGGAGGTTGTAGTGGTTCTGCGTGGAGATGAAGCGGCTGCTGCCGAGTTCGCGGGCAACGTATTCAGCCTGCGAGATCTGCCAGCCGGCCCGGTTGGAGTGGCCGATGTACCGGACCTTGCCGCTGCGGACCAGGCCGTCCAGGGCTGCGAGGGTCTCGTCGATGGGCGTCAGCGGATCCGGCGTATGGAACTGGTAAAGGTCGATCCAGTCTGTCGCCAGCCTGCGGAGGGAGGACTCCACGGCCTGGATGATGTACCGCCGCGAACCCCGCGCGCCGTAGTCGGCGCCGTTGGCCCCCTTCATGTCCATGCCGAACTTGGTGGCCAGCACCGCTTCGGCCCGGCGTCCGCCCAGGGCCCTGCCCAGCATCGTTTCGCTCAGGCCAGGCTCGCGGCCGTAGGTGTCGGCGACGTCAAACAGGGTGATGCCGGCGTCCAGGGCTGCGCGGACCACCGCATCAGTGCCGGCCTGGGATTCGGTGGCCGTGTTGGCACGGCCCAGGTTGTTGCAGCCCAGGCCCACCGCGGAAACAGTAAGTCCGGATTTGCCGACGCGTCGGTACGGGGTCACGGAACCCTCCTAAAGGCTGAAGCTGTTTGCTGGTTTGGCCGAGTGCTTGAGCTTGAACCGGTCCGGCTCCCCGAACGGTGCGGCGCCGATGCTGAGCTTGGTGAAATCCAGGTCCTCGCCGCGGATGCACACCTTGATGGCGTTCACGGCCTTGCTCACTTCCGGAGACAGGCAAAAGATGTTCAGCTTGTAGTCCGTGAATTCCGAACGTTCCACGGTGCCCAGGCCACGCCAGGCCAGGTGGCTGATCAGCGCATCGGTGGCCTTTTCCTGGAGGTAGCGGTCGCGGTCCGTGCCCTCCCGGGTCTTCAGGGCGAACTGGGCAACCACCCAGGACTGCTCCTCGTCCGGGATTTCCTTGTAGCCGTCCTCGGCGCACTGTGCGGCGAAGGCATCCAGCAGGCCCTCCGCGGCGCCGGCATCGGGCACGTCCGTCTCTTCGGTCTTGCTCTGGTGTCCCACCACGCCGTAGTTCATCACGAACTGGCTGTAGTCCTCATCGAACCAGGCCTCCCGGAAGTGCAGGACACCTTCGTCGTCGCGCCGGTAAACCCTGATGATGCCGCTCATGTGCGTCCTTTGGTAAACCATTCGGCGTCGGTGCCGTCGAACGGTGCGTACTGTGCCTTCACTGCGTTTAACAGCTGGTCTGCTGCCGCCTCGAGCTGTCCGGCCAGCTCCTGCGGGTAGTCCATGGCCACCCGGTGCTGGGCGAACTCGTCCTCATCGTCGATGAAGACGCCGCGACCCGAGGTGCGCACCACGTCCAGGTCCATGTCGATCACATGGAATTCCATCACGTCGGGCCGGATGGATTGCCACTCGTGGGCGACGGCAAGGTCGATGTAGACGCGGACTCCGCCGGGGTGGGCGTCATCGTAGAACGTAGCCACCCATTGTCCTTCGCGGGGTATGAGCAGCACTGCGTCCGACTGCGTGTAGAACGCAGCCCCGGGGCGTGAACAGAATTCGTTGGTGCCCTGGAAGATCCACCAGCCATGCCGGTCCTCCCCCAGGTAGCGGCCCGGCACCACCCAGTGCGCCTTGCCGTTCCACTTCCGGTTCCGCGCCACGACCAACTGGCCGGGCCGGAGTCCTTCCGGCACCCGCGTGGCGCCCGGGTGCCCGGGGCCGGCGGGCTCACCCAGCACCCCGGGGTATTTGAGTTCCGCCTCGCCCCTCACAGGATGGGAAGGCTGCCGGTCGTGGGGTGCTGCTGCCCGGGCAGGGGGCGCGCAAAGGGAACCTTTGTTCCCAGAACCTGCGCAACGACGTCGTGCGTAATCTGCTGGGCGGTGACGCCCACGCGCTCCAGGACCTGGCTGCGCGTGCCGTGGTCCAGGAATTCGACCGGCAGGCCCACTTCGTTCAAGGCTGTGTCTACTCCGGCCGCGCGCATTTCCTGCCGGATGCGCGATCCCACGCCGCCGGCGCGCACGCCGTCCTCAATGCAGACCACCAGGCGGTGGTGCGAGGCCAATGCAACGATCGAACGCCGCACGGGCAGGACCCAGCGCGGATCAACGACGGTGGTGCTGATGCCCTGGGCGCCCAGACGGTTGGAGACATCCAGCGCCAGTTCGGACATGGCGCCCACGCTGACGATCAGGACGTCGTTGTCGGTGGATCCGGCGGGACGGCGGGCCAGGACGTCCACGCCGTCGCTGAGCCGCTCGATCGCTTCAATTTCTGCGCCTACCGATCCCTTGGAGAAGCGGACCACGCTGGGGGCGTCGGTGATGGCCATGGCCTCGCGGAGCTCTTCACGCAGGCGGCTGGCGTCACGTGGCGCGGCAAGGTGCAGGCCGGGCACAATCTGGACCATGGCCATGTCCCACATGCCGTGGTGGCTGGCACCGTCAGGGCCTGTGACTCCGGCCCGGTCCAGGACGATGGTCACCCCGGCCTTGTGCAGCGCCACATCCATGAGCAGCTGGTCGAAAGCCCGGTTTAGGAAGGTGGCATACACGGCCACCACAGGGTGCAGGCCGCCGAATGCCATCCCGGCGGCTGAGGTGAGGGCATGCTGTTCGGCGATGCCGACGTCGATCACCCGGTCCGGGTGGCGGGCCGCGAACTTGTGCAGGCCCACGGGGATGAGCATGGCGCCGGTGATGCCGACCACGTCCTCGCGCTCATCGGCGATGTCCGCGATTTCGTCCGCGAAGACGGACGTCCAGGACTGGGCTCCGCCGCTGCCGGTGGGTTCCCCGGTTTCGGGGTCAATGATGCCGACGGCGTGGAACTGGTCCGCCTCATGGGCGCGGGCCGGGGCGTAGCCGTGGCCCTTCTCCGTCATGGCGTGCACGATGACCGGCCCGTTATAGTTCCGCGCCGTGGACAGGGCGTGCTCCATGGCCTGGAGGTTGTGCCCGTCCACAGGGCCGATGTACTTCATGCCGAGGTCCTCGAACATGCCCTGCGGCGCCCACCAGTCCTTGATGCCCTTCTTCATGGCGTGCAGGCTGCGGTAAGTGAACTGGCCGACGGGGCCGCCGTTCTGGAGTTTCTTCTTCCACCAGTCCAGGGCCACCTCGTACGCAGGGGCGGCGCGGAAGGAATCGATGGTGGGGCGCAGCGACGCGAGGTAGTCGGCGAAGCCGCCAACAGTGGGTGCGTAGGAGCGGCCGTTGTCATTGACCACGATCACCACGCGGCGCTTCTTGTCCGCCGCGATGTTGTTGATGGCTTCCCAGGCCATGCCGCCGGTGAGGGCGCCGTCGCCAACCACGGCCACCACATGCCGGTCGCCTTGGCCGGTGAGCTGGCGGGCGCGGGAGATGCCGTCTGCCCAGGACAGGGATGAGGAGGCGTGCGAGCTCTCCACAATGTCGTGCTCCGACTCGGCGCGCGAGGGGTAGCCGGAAAGTCCGCCTTCCTGGCGGAGGGTGCTGAAATCCTGGCGCCCGGTCAGCAGCTTGTGCACGTAGGACTGGTGTCCGGTATCAAAGACGATGCTGTCCCGCGGCGAGTCGAAGATGCGGTGCACGGCGAGCGTCAGTTCCACCACGCCCAGGTTCGGTCCGAGGTGCCCGCCCGTCTGGGAGACGTTCGTGATCAGGAACTCCCTGATCTCCGAAGCCAGCTGTGACAGCTGTTCTTCGGACAACTCGTTCAGGTCCTGCGGATTCCGGATGGTGTCCAAGATTCCCAACGACCCCTCCTTCGGGTGGTAGACGTGCCGTTTAACTCTAACGCCTTGGTTTGGGTGCAAAGCCGAAGCCCCGGCTGGTCGGTGACCGGCCGGGGCTTCGGTAAAGGGTGCCTGCTGGCGGGATCCGTTAGTTGGCGGAGATCTGGCGCAGGACGTACTGCAGGATGCCGCCGTTGCGGTAGTAGTCCGCTTCGCCCGGGGTATCGATGCGCAGGACGGCATCGAAGGACGTGGCGGTTCCGTCTTCGGCGGTGGCCGTGACCTTGAGGGTCTTCGGCGTGGTGCCCTCGTTCAGCGCGGTGACGCCCTCAACAGAGAAGGTTTCCGTGCCGGACAGGCCCAGGCTGGCGGCGTTCTCACCGGCCGGGAACTGCAGCGGCAGGACGCCCATGCCAATGAGGTTGGAGCGGTGGATGCGCTCGTAGCTCTCGGCGATGACGGCTTTGACGCCCAGCAGGGCGGTACCCTTGGCAGCCCAGTCGCGGGAGGAACCCGAACCGTATTCCTTGCCGGCCAGGACCACCAGCGGGGTTCCCGCTTCCTGGTAGTTCTGCGCAGCATCGTAGACGTAAGCCTGCGGGCCGCCTTCCTGGGTGAAGTCGCGGGTGAAGCCACCCTCGACGCCGTCCAGGATCTGGTTCTTGATGCGGATGTTCGCGAACGTACCGCGGATCATCACCTCATGGTTGCCGCGGCGGGAGCCGTAGGAGTTGAAGTCCTTGCGCTCGACGCCGTTGGCCAGCAGGTACTGGCCGGCCGGGGTGTCGGACTTGAAGGAACCTGCCGGGGAGATGTGGTCGGTGGTGACCGAATCGCCCAGCTTCAGGAGCACGCGGGCGCCCGTGATGTCCTTGACCGGCTCGGGCTGTGCCTGCATGCCCTCGAAGTACGGGGGCTTCCGGACGTAGGTGGAGTTCGGATCCCAGGCGAAGGTGTCGCCGGCCGGGGTGTCCAGCGCCTTCCAACGCTCGTCACCCTCGAAAACGCCTTGGTAACCCCTGGTGAACATGTCCTTGTCGATCGAGGAGTCGATGACCTGCTGGACCTCAACCGGATTAGGCCAGATGTCCTTCAGGAAGACGTCGTTGCCGGCCTCGTCCTTACCGAGCGCATCGGTTTCGAAGTCGAAGTCCATGGATCCGGCCAGGGCGTAGGCGATGACCAGCGGCGGGGAGGCCAGGTAGTTCATCTTGATATCCGGGTTGATGCGGCCTTCAAAGTTGCGGTTGCCCGAGAGGACGGCCGAAACGGCGAGGTCGTTGGCCTGGATGGCCTCGGAGATCTCGGGTTCCAGCGGTCCGGAGTTGCCGATGCAGGTGGCGCAGCCGTAGCCAACGATGTAGAAGCCCAGCTTCTCCAGGTAGGGGGTCAGACCGGACTTCTCGTAGTAGTCCGTGACAACCTTGGATCCGGGGGCAACAGAGGTCTTGACCCACGGCTTGGCGGTCAGGCCCTTCTCGACGGCGTTGCGGGCAAGCACTGCGGCGGCCAGCATGACGGACGGGTTGGACGTGTTGGTGCAGGACGTGATGGAGGCGATGGTTACCGCTCCGTGGTCCAGCTCGAACTCGCGTCCGTCCGCCATCTTGACCGGCACGGGCTTGGAGATGCGTCCCGCGCCGCCATGCGCTGCCGAATACTTCGGCGGTTCACGGTCGGTGTCGGAGATGTGGGTGGCTCCGGCGGTGAAGGACGGTGCATCGGAAGCGGGGAACGATTCCTCAAGTGACTCGTCCAGGGTGCCGGCGTCCGCTTCGTGGGAGACGTAGTTCTTGAGGTCGTGGCGGAACTCGTCCTTAGCCTCGGTCAGTTCGATGCGGTCCTGCGGGCGCTTGGGGCCGGCGATGGACGGAACAACCGTGGACAGGTCCAGTTCCAGGTACTCGGAGAACTTGATGTCGCGGGAAGGGTCGTGCCAGAGACCCTGTTCCTTGGCGTAGGCCTCCACCAGGGCGACGTTCTGCTCCGAGCGGCCGGTGAGGCGCAGGTAGTCCAGGGTGACGTCGTCGATCGGGAACATGGCGGCGGTGGAACCGAATTCGGGGCTCATGTTGCCGATGGTGGCGCGGTTGGCGAGCGGCACGGCGGCCACACCTTCGCCGTAGAACTCCACGAACTTGCCCACCACACCGTGCTTGCGCAGCATTTCGGTGATGGTCAGCACTACGTCGGTTGCGGTGGCGCCTGCGGGAATGCTGCCGCTGAGCTTGAAGCCCACGACGCGCGGGATCAGCATGGAGACGGGCTGGCCGAGCATGGCCGCCTCGGCTTCAATGCCGCCGACGCCCCAGCCGAGCACGCCCAGGCCGTTGACCATGGTGGTGTGCGAGTCGGTGCCCACGCAGGTGTCGGGGTAGGCGCGGAGGGCGCCGTCCACTTCACGGGTCATGACGGTGCGCGCCAGGTATTCGATGTTGACCTGGTGGACGATGCCGGTTCCCGGGGGAACCACCTTGAAGTCGTCGAACGCGGTCTGGCCCCAGCGCAGGAACTGGTAACGCTCCCCGTTGCGCTGGTATTCGATCTCCATGTTGCGCTCCAGTGCGCCGGAGTTGCCGAAGGCGTCGATCTGGACCGAGTGGTCGATGACCATCTCGGCAGGCGCCAGCGGGTTGACCCGCTTGGGGTCGCCGCCCAGTTCCTTGACCGCTTCACGCATGGTCGCCAGGTCCACCACGCAGGGGACACCGGTGAAGTCCTGCATGATCACGCGGGCAGGCGTGAACTGGATTTCTGTATCGGGCTGGGCGTTGGGATCCCAGCCTGCCAAGGCGCGAACGTGATCGGCAGTGATGTTCGCGCCGTCCTCGGTCCTCAACAGGTTTTCAAGCAATACCTTGAGGCTGAACGGAAGGTTTTCTGCACCTTCAACGGAGTTCAACCGGAAAATTTCATATTCGGTTCCGGCTACATTAAGTTGGCCTTTTGAACCGAAGCTGTCCACAGTGCTCATCGCAGGACTCCTCTCGCAACAGTTTCATCTTTGTCGCGCGGTTGACCGCCTGCTAGTTAGGACGCCCTAATTAGTTCGGGCCCGAAAATTGCACACGGCCGGCCGTGATTACGGGCGCGACGTGGGACTACTACGGCCATCGTAGTCGAAAACCACCTCCGGCATCATGGCGCGGGAGTCAGCAGTGCCACGGTCTCCAGGTGGTGGGTGTGCGGGTAGAGGTCGAACGCGCGCAGCCCCGAAAGCTCCCACCCCGCCTGCCGGAAGTAGCCAACGTCCCGGGCAAATGAAGCGGGGTCGCAGGAAACATAGGCGATGGCCCGTGGTGCCGATGCCACCAGCTGCCCCACGACGGCCTTGCCGGCCCCGGCCCGGGGCGGGTCCAGGATGAGGGCGTCGAAGTCCCGCGATTGCTGGCGGAGGACCCGTTCCACCCTGCCCTGCACAATCTCCACCTGCGGCGCGGCGTGCAGGTTCTTGCGTGCGTCGCGGCTGCTTCCGGGCGACCCTTCAACGGAAAGGACGGAGCCTGTCTCGCCCACTGCGTCGGCCAGCACGGCAGTGAACAGGCCGGCGCCGGCGTAGAGGTCTGCCACCACCGAGCCGGGGCGGAGGAAACCGCCGTTGCCGAGGAAATCTGTGACCGCACCCACAAGCGTCCCGGGCGCGTCGCGGTGGATCTGCCAGAACCCCGCCCCGGTCACGCGGTATTCATGTCCCGCCGCGGTTTCCTGCACCCAGGTGCGGCCCCGGACCTGGCGCACCTCTTCAGTGGCCGGGTCGAACGTTGCCACGGACACGTCCTGCGGCAGGGCCGCGACGACGGCGCTGAGCCGCTTGCCCTTCATGCCCTGCACTGGTGCCAACAGGACCAGCGGCCGGCTCCCGTTGGCCGGCGCCGCAACCTCGACGCGCTCGATGCCCTGCAGATCTGCATCCCACAGCCGCAGCGCGTTGATCGCATCGCTGGCCAGCGGCATCTCCCGCATGGGAACGATGTGGTCGGAGCGGTGGGCGTGCATGCCCAGCCGGCCTGACGGTGTGACCGAGAAGCTCGCCCGGGTGCGCCACCCGAGGCCCCCGCCGCCGTCGGACGCTCCTTCCTGCCGGGGCGTACGGCCCACGGCCTCCACGGTGATTCCCTCGCCGCCGGCGGAAAGGTCCGCGCCGGACGGAAGGCGGTCGACGCCGGCCAGCCGCCTCAGCTGCTCAGCCAGCACCTCAGCCTTCAGCCGCCGCTGCCGGGGCAGGGTGATGTGGCCGAATTCAGCGCCGCCTACCGGCGGGTGCCCGTGGGACCAGGCACGCCCGGAGTCTGCAGGGTGCCAGAAATGCTCCACACGGTCCGGGGAGGCTTCCAGGACCTCCACGACGTCGGCGCGCCAGAACTTGGCACTGTCTTCGGCGTCCGTGAACCGGACCCGGACTTTTTCGCCCGGGATGGCGTGCCGGACGAAGACCACCCGGCCGCCGTCGCGGGCGACGCAGTGCCCGCCGTGGGCCACGGGCCCGATATCCAGGACGGCTTCGCGGACTGCGCCGGCGGGACCATCGGTCCGGGATCCGTTGGTGGAGGGGATGTGGGAGGTCATTGCACGTCCTGCATGTTCTTGGCTTCTTCGGATGATTTGAGCTGCCACGGAACACTGGCCACCATAACGCCTGGTTCAAAGTGCAGCCGGGTCTTGATGCGCAGTGCCGTCTGGTTATGGACCAGCTGCTCCCACCATTTACCCACCACGTACTCGGGGATATAGACCACGATCAGGTCGCGGGGTGAATCGCGCCGCATCTGTTTGATGTACTCCATGATGGGCGTCACCGTCTCCCGGTACGGGCTGGCGAGGACCGTCAGCGGCACCGGGATCCCGAGCTTCTCCCAGTCGGCCACGGTACCGGCCGTCTCCTCCGCATCGATGTCCACGGTGACCGCATCCAGCCTGGACGGGCGCGATGCGCGGGCGTAGGCGAGGGCCCGCAGGACAGGCTTGCGCACGTGCGAGACGAGCAGCACCGCGTGCACCCGGGTGGGCAGGGCCCGCGGGGACGAATCCTCGTCCACGGCAAGTTCCTTGGCCACGTTGTCGTAGTGCGCCCGGATGCTCCACATCATCAGGAACAGGCCCAGCATGACGATCAGCGTGATCCAGGCGCCCTGTTCGAACTTGGTGACGACTACGATGACCAGCACCAGCGCGGTCATGCCGAAGCCCACGCTGTTGATCGCACGCGACTTGGCCATGCGCAGCCGGGTGGGTTTGTCCCTTGCCAGTTTGAGCTTCCTGCCCCAGTGCCGGATCATGCCCAGCTGGCTGGCGGTAAAGGAGATAAAGACGCCCACGATGTACAGCTGGATGAGCTTGGTGACGTCGGCGTTGAACGCCAGGATCAGGACCAGCGCGCCGGCAGCCAGGGCCAGCACTCCGTTGCTGAACGCCAGGCGGTCACCGCGGGTGCGGAGCTGGCGGGGCAGGTAGCCGTCCTGGGCAAGGATGGAGCCCAGGACCGGGAAGCCATTGAAGGCCGTGTTGGACGCGAAGACCAGGATGAGGCCGGTAGCGGCCACCACCAGATAGAACGGCAGGGATCCGGCCCCGAAAATGGTCTGGGCGATCTGGCTGATGGCCGGGTTCTGGATGTACCCCTCGGGCAACGGTTTGCCGTCCAGGAGGAACTCCGTGGCCGGGTCCAGCACAATGTGGACCTTGGTGGCGTTCGCCAGGTAGATGACCCCGGCAAACATGACGGCACTGAGGAGGCCCAGCAGCAGCAGGGTGGTGGCAGCGTTCCGGCTCTTGGGCGGACGGAAGTTCGGCACCCCGTTGCTGATGGCTTCGACGCCGGTCAGCGCTGCAGCGCCGGAGGAAAAGGCACGCAACAGCAGGAACGCACCGGCCAGGCCCATCAGCCCTTCGTCGAATCCGGGGGCCGGAACAATGGTGAACGCCGCCGACGGCGCTTGGCCCAGGGTGCCGGTGGACGCCTGGAAAAGCCCTACCGCCGTCATGCCCAGGATGGCCACCATGAAGATATAGGAGGGTGCGGCGAACAGGGTTCCGGCTTCCTTCACGCCGCGGAGGTTTACCAGCGCCAGTCCCGCCACCCCGGCTGCCGCCACGAGGGCCTGCTGGCCGTGGAGCGCCGGGATTGCGGTGGTCACGTAGGAAGCGGCCGAGGCCATGGATACCGCCACGGTCATGACGTAGTCCACCAGCAGCGCTGACGCCACCGTCAGGCCGGCGTACTTGCCCAGGTTCTCGTTGGCTATCTGGTAATCGCCTCCCCCGGAGGGATAGGCGTGGACGTTTTGGCGGTAGGAGGCCACCACGGTGAGCAGCACCACCATGACGGCCAGGCCAACCCATGGCGAGAAAGCGACAGCGCTGACGCCGGACAGTGCCAGGGTCAGGAGGATTTCATCGGGCGCGTAGGCTACGGAGGACCAGGCGTCGGACGAGAACACCGGAAGTGCGATCCGCTTGGGCAGCAGCGTGTGGGTCAGCCGGTCATTCCTGAACGGCCTGCCCACCAGCACCCGCTTGGCGGCATTGAATATTGTCAGCACCCCACAAAGCTAGTCTGATTCCCGGGCGATGTCATGACGGCCTGCCCCGGGCGCGATCAGGGGACGGGCCGGTAGAGTTTCGTGCTGCAGCACGTTGTCGGTGATGAAGAGGAGATACGGTGGCGCACTTCGTGATCATGGGATGCGGCCGGGTGGGTGCAACCCTCGCGCACACGCTCGAAGATGCCGGGCATTCCGTGGCCATCATCGACCAGGACGACCGGGCTTTCCGCCGGCTCCGGCAGGGCTTCACCGGCCGCAAGGTGACCGGCGTGGGCTTCGACCGCGATACTCTGCGGCAGGCAGGCGTTGACGAGGCCTACGCCTTCGCCGCCGTGTCCAGCGGGGACAACTCGAACATCCTGGCCACCAGGGTGGCGCGCGAGACGTTCCACGTCCCGCACGTGGTGGCCCGCATTTACGACCCCGGCCGGGCCGAGATCTACCAACGGCTGGGCATTCCCACCGTGGCGGCAGTCCGCTGGAGCGCAGACCAGGTCCTACGCCGGATTCTTCCCGAACAGCACCTCGCCGGCGACTTCCGCGAACCGTCCGGCCGGCTCGTCCTGGCCGAACTGGACCTGGACGCAGCCTGGGTGGGACATCGGATCAGCAGCATCGAGGCGGCTGCGGGCATCCGGGTGGCGTACCTGACCCGCTTTGGCGAGGGCCTGCTGCCGGAGGCCGGCACCGCCTACCAGGACGGCGATACCGTCCATGCCATGCTGCACGTGGACCGCAGCGCCCAGGTGGCGCAGGTCCTGGCCAAAGCACCTGCCAAGGAGTTTCAGTGAAAGTCGTGATCGTTGGCGCAGGCAGCGTCGGTTCCTCCATAGCCAGGGAACTGCTGGCCCACCGCCACGAAATCCTGCTGATCGACCAGAAGCCGGAGGTCATCGGCCGCAGCGGGCTGCGCGGCGCGCACTGGCTGGTGGGCGACGCCTGCGAACTGAGCACACTCCAGGGCGCCAAAGTCGAGGAGGCGGACGTGGTGGTTTCGGCCACGGGCGACGACAAGGTCAACCTGGTGGTCTCGCTGTTGGCCAAGACGGAGTTTGGAGTGGGCCGGACCGTGGGTCGGGTGAACAATCCGAAGAATGACTGGATGTTCAACGACTCCTGGGGCGTCGACGTCGCCGTCAACACCCCGCAGCTCATGACAGCGCTGGTGGAGGAGGCGGTGGAGATCGGCGACCTGGTCCGGCTCCTCACGCTGCAGACCGGAGTGTCATCGCTGGTGGAGTTCACCGTTCCGCACGATTCGCATGTGATCGGGAAGACGGTAGGCGACATCCGTTGGCCGGAGGATTCCACCCTGGTGGCCATCCTCCGCGACCATGCTCCCATCACCCCCAGCCGGGATGATGTCATCGACGGCGGCGACGAGCTGTTCTTCGTCACGACCATTGCCGCGGAGGACGAACTGCGGGCACTGCTGTCAGCGGAGGAGGCAGAGACCGCTCCGGGCAGGGAAGCCGCAGCCGAGCCGCAACAGGCCCAGGAGGATGACGGCTTCGACGGTTAGGAGGCGGCAGGCGCAGGTTTGGTGACCAGCCAGGCCACCCACACGCCCAGGATGTACAGCGGCGCGCCCATGATGAGCCGTGTCGTGGCTAGGGCGGTGAGTCCATCCGGGCCCAGCAGGTACAACGGCACCTGGACAACCAGCCGCAGGGCCAGGACAGCCACGATGATCCAGGTACCCAGCCGGTAGGCCTTGAGCCGCCCCGGGTCCTTCCGCCAGTCCAGGCCCTCATTGCGGATGAACCCGAAAAGCAGGCCGGCGACGGGCCACTTGGCCAGGATCGAAATGACCATGGCCACGATGTAGGCGGCGTTTGTGAAGAAACCAGGCAGGTAGAAGTCCTCGGCTTTGCCCGTGGTGTTTGCCAGCCATGCCGAAATTCCAACACCCACCACACCCGCCAGGGCCTGGGTCAGGGGGCGCCGCTGGATAATCCGGACCACAGTGAAGACAGCGGCTCCCGCGAGGGCGGCGACCAGCGACGGGGTCAATTCACGGGTGATGGTGAAGACCACCAGGAACACCAGTCCCGGGACGATGCTTTCGGCAATGCCCTGGACTCCTCCAGCACTGCGCAGCACGTCCACCCGGCCGTCGTCGGTACGGTGCAGCCCGGCCTTGGCCGCATAGCCGGCCGCGATGTCCGCCATGGGAGTCCCCGTCTGCCGGTCAGCGGCGGCGCTGTCGTTACCGCCAGCGTCGCGGTGGCTTTGGCCACCGGGCGTCGGGTCGGGCTGGGACGATGTCATTCATTCTCCTGGCGGGACAGTATTTCGTAACGCGGGTTATAGATGGTGGGCAGGCCCCGGCTGTGCGAGAGCATGCCTTCGAGCCGCAGCTCCGTCCCCGGTTCGATCCCGGGGACCCGCCGGCGGCCCAGCCACACCACCCGAAGCCGGCCGTGCTCCCCGCCGGGGCGGGCAGCACGGCCCTTCCTGCCCTTGGCGGAGTCCGACACGATGGCGGTGAAGGCCGGAGTTTCACCCGGCGGGACGTATGTCACCGACTCGATCCGGCCGCAGCACAGCACCCGGCCCTTCGCCGGCAGGCGGTCCAGGGACAGGCAGCCGACGTCGCCGTCCGGCTGCGCGGAACCCGGCCCGGTGGCCATCGGATCAGCCAATCTGTGTTGTCTCCGGGCCGCGTTCGGGTTCCTGCAGGGCAGGCACGGCGGCCGGAGGCGTTGCGGTGGCGTCCTTGGGAAGCCGGAGCTGCAGCAGGTCACGCGGGGGCATGGGGTTTTCGCCGCGGACCACCACCACCTGGCGGAACAGCGCCTCGAGCGGTTCAGCAGCGGACCGTTCCAGCGCGGCAGCACCGCCGAGCACACCTCGGAGGAACCAGCGCGGCCCGTCGACACCCACGAAACGGGCCACGCGGTAGCCCTGGCTGCCGTCAGCGGCCGACGCCGGAAGCTTGGCGATGAGTTCAGTCCCGAAGGGACCTTCGATTTCTTCGACCTGGCCGCCCTGTGCGCCCACGGACTGGCCGATCTGGCCGCGGATCTCGTCCCACAGCCCTTCGGTCTTCGGCGCGGCAAAGGCCTGCAGCTGGAGGCTGGAGCCGTTGAGGTCCAGGGTCACGGCCACCACGCGCTGGGTCGCCTCCTCAACTTCGAGGCGCAGCTGGAGGCCTTCGGAGGGGGCAACCAGCAGTGCTCCCAGATCCACGTAGCCGTCGCGGCCCGTCACCTCGGATTCGTCGAACGGGCCGCTGGCCCGCCGGTGGTCGCCTTCGGCAGCCTTGTCCGAAAGCTCCGCGGCAGTCAGGGACTCCTCGGGTTCAGTGGCCTGTTCCTTCTTGGTTTTCCTGCCGAGCCCAAAGACCATGGGGCTGTCTCCTTAGTGTGATGTGCGCCGGCCCGCCTGAGGTGGGTGCCGCCGTCGTGCGTTGCTGCCGCCGTAACGGAAACCGGGAAAGTCAGGTCCTGGGCTGGACGAATCCGCCTGTGGAGCCGAACCCGCCGGTGCCGCGCACCGATCCGCTCAATTCATCCACGGGAACAAACTGTGCATACTCCACGCGCTGAATGACCATTTGGGCAATTCTATCGCCGCGGCGCAGCTCTATCGCCTGCGAGGAGTCTGTATTCAGCAGGGTCACGGCGATTTCGCCGCGGTACCCGGCATCCACTGTTCCCGGGGCGTTGACGATGGTCAGGCCGTGCCTGGTGGCCAGGCCCGAACGGGGGTGGATGAGCGCCACATAGCCGAACGGCAGGGCAATGGAAACTCCCGTGGGGACCATCCTGCGCTCCCCCGGCTGGAGGACAACGTCCTCGCGGGCGCGAAGGTCGGCGCCGGCATCACCCGGATGCGCGTAGGAGGGCGCCTCCAGTCCTGGATCCAGCATCTTCAGCCCCACCTGCAGCGTGGGTTCCCATGCTTCGTCTGCGGTGGGGATGTCGTTGATAACGGTACCTGGTGCGGCGGAATGGTCAGTCACAGTCACTCACTCTAACCCGGGCCGTGGTGCCTCACCTAGGCGCGCGGGAGGGATCCCGGGCGCGCAGCCGGCAGCCGGGATGAAATAGCACGCCAAAGATGAAAAGCTGTCCCCATGCCCGAATCCAGCCCTGCCGCGCCCCTTCCCAGCATTCCGCCAACCGGCACCGGGGTGATCTACCGCGAGAAGCTGTGGCCCAATGCATGGATCTGGATCATCGCAGCCGGAATCTCCGGGGCAGGCATTCTGGTGTTTGCCCCCATCAGCATGGCTGCGGGCTTCACCGCCGCGGCGGTGCTGTTTGCCGTCATCGCTGTGCTCCTGCTGACCTCCACGCCGGCCATCGAAGTCACCGGTGAGACACTGACCGTGGGCCGGGCCACCATCGAACGCCGCTTCGTGGGCGAGGTGGAGGCCTTCCGCGGTTCCGAAGCGACCGCCGAACGCGGGACCCGGCTCAACGGCCTGGCCTACCTGTGCATCCGCGGCTGGATCGATCCCGTTGTCAGGATCCGGATCACCGACCCCGCAGACCGTACCCCGTACTGGCTCACGTCCACCCGGCACCCGGATCAGCTGACCGCCGCACTCACCCGCCGCTAGCGCCTCCCGGCCCCTGGCCGCCGCTAATTCGCGGCGCGCCCTGCACCTTGAGCCAATTCCGGGCACGCGGATGGCAGAGTTTCGATTGATAGTAATGCCAGGGTGGAGGATTTGCATGCAGGATCTACGGCTTGTAGGCGTACACGACGACGGGACGCATCTCCTGTTGAGCGGTGCCGGCGGCGAGATGTTCCAGCTGCCGATCGATGAAGCACTCCGGGCGGCGAGCCGCGCACCAGCCAAAAAAACGGTGGAGCGGCCTGCCATTCCCATGTCTCCGCGGGACATCCAGGCGCGGATCCGGGCCGGTGCCACGGCCGCGGACGTCGCTGAGCTTTCCGGGCTGCCGCTGTCCAAGGTGGAACGCTACGAGGGCCCGGTGCTGGCCGAGCGCGAATACGTGGCCCAGCAGGCCCGCAAAATCGAGGTGGCGTCGCCCACTCCCGGACATGATGCCTACCGCGCAGCATTCGGTGACAGCCCGGCCACGCTGGCCGACATGGTGGGGCACCGGCTTTCGGCCCACGGCATCGACCCGGCCGGCGTGGAGTGGGATTCCTGGCGCCGCCAGGACGGCACGTGGACCGTTTCCGCCAGTTTCGAAGCCAACACCGGGGCCGCCGGAATCGGCGAAGAGCCGCCCGCCCTGTGGACCTTCGTCCCCTCCCGCAAATCACTGCAGAACGCCAACCGCTGGGCGCAGCAGCTGAGCGAGCTGGAGCCGCTGGACGGACCGGTTCCGGCCCGCCGGCTTTCCGCCGTCTCGGACCGGCCCTTCGATTTCGAGACGGATGCCGACGCCGCCCGTCCCGCCCGTGGTCCGCAGCCTGTGCCGGCCGGCTCCGACGAGGACCCGGCAGCCGGGACCGAACCGGACGAGCTCCTGGACATGCTCCGCTCACGGCGCGGCCAGCGCCTGGGTGTGGACGAGGATTCGGACGACGCCCTGGCGCTCCTCCTGGCCCACGGTGTCCCGGCCGCCCACCCCCGTCCCTCCGAAGTGGTGGCAGAGGAGGAAGAGGAGCCCGAGGTTCCGGAGGAGCCGCAGGAAGCCCCGCCGGGACGGGGCGATTCCTTTATCCGGCGACGCGACGCCCGCCCTTCCATGCTGTCCCGGCTGAGCCTCATCCCGCCGCTGCGCGACACAGCGGACGACGACGGACTGGACGAATCGCTGCGTCTGCACGACGGCGTCAGCACCGCCACGCGGGAGATCACCATCGTGGCGTCTCCGCAAAAGGGCTCCCAGGGAGGCGGCACAGGCCGCAGTTCAGGCGGCGCGGGGCTGGATGAGCTGCTTGGCGGCAGCCAACGCCGGCCGGCACCACGGCACGACGACAATTCCTCCAACGCATCGTCCCCGCCTGATCCCGAGGTGCCCGAGCGCCAGCCGGCCCGGCCCAAGCGGTCCAGCGTCCCGTCCTGGGACGAGATCGTGTTCGGTACCCGCACCGACTAGAAAGCGCCTGAGCCCCGCCACAGGCACGCGTCGACGTCGAACGGCAGCAACTGGTCCTGCCCTGCCATGAGCGCGGCGCCGTGCGCGGTCACGCGGCGCATGTAATGCCGGCGGCAGAGCGTTTCGTATCCCACCACCGGGATGTGGTCGGCGGCCGCTGTGGCAGCGGGGCCAGCCATATCCACGTCGCCCACCACCACCTGGGCCCCTTCGGTGACCATGACGCCGTCGACCGTCCTGGCATTGTGGGTGGCGCGGCGTCCGCACCAGCACAGCGCCTCCACCTGGAGCACCTGCACCCGGTCAGCGAGCTCGATAAGCCGCCGGGAGCCGGGAAAGAGCCGGGTGCGGAAATCGGCGGTGATGCCGAATGCGAAGACGTCCACGTCAATCTCGTCCACCACCTTGGCAAGCTGTTCAACCTGCGCCGGTGAATAGAACTGCGCCTCGTCGCAGATGAGGTAGTCCACCCGCTGCCCCTGCGTACGGCGGCGCATCACCTCATCCCAGAAATCGGTGCTGTCCAGCACTTCCACCGCGTCCGTCTGCAGCCCCAGCCGGCTGGAAATCCGCGATTCGCCGGCGCGGTCGTTGCGGCTGAACCGCACGCCGCCCCGCCCGCGGGCCCGGTGGTTGTGGTCCATCTGCAGCGCCAGCGTGGACTTGCCGCAGTCCATCGTCCCGGAGAAGAAAACCAGCTCAGCCACGCCGCGCTGTCCTGCCCTGGGCTTGGAAACAGAGCAGGGGAACCTCACGTTCGGCCTTGGTCAGGGAGCCGTGCTGGCCCACCACCTCCATGGCGGCCGGCCGGACGCGGCGGGTGTCGTAGAAGGCCACAGCGTCACGGGCGGCCACCATGACGTCGCCGATCCTGCCCGCGGCTTCCGGCCGGACCGGACCAAAGAGGCCCGCGGCCAGGGCATCGTCCCGGGTGAACGCCCAGATCCGTGCGCCGAAGCGGGCACGCCACGCGTCCGCGAGCCTGGCTGCCGCGTCCGGGCCGGCGTCCCGCTCCAGGTACAGGTGCACCATGCGCGGCTCCCCTGCCGTGTGCCGGACACCCTGGATCAGGGCCGGGTCTGCGGAGTAGTCCAGCCGCTGCTGCTCCTGCACGTCCAGCATGCCGTGGTCCGCGGTCAGGAGGATTGTGGTGCCGGCCGGCAGGGTGGCGTGGAGCCGCTTGAGGGTGGCGTCCAGTTCCTCCAGCTGGTGTTCCCACTGGGCTGACTGGCAGCCGTAGCGATGCCCCGCCTTGTCCAGTTCGTTCACGTAGAAGTACATGAGGGACGCGCCCGGTGCAGCCATGGTTTCGGCTGCGGCTGCTGTCCTGGCATGGGAGGTGGTCCCGGACACGAAGTCTCCACCGCGCAGGACGGCACGCGTCATCGGGGAATCCCCGAACTGGGGAAGGCTGACCGTGGTGACGGTTACGTGGTCTGCGGCGCGTTCCAGGACGGTGGGAAACGGCTGCCAGGCCAGGGGGTCCACGCCGGGATCCCAGTTGCCCAGCAGGTTGACCACCTTGTCCTGGGCCGGGTCCAGGACGTCATAGCCCACCATGCCGTGCTGCCCGGGCGGAAGTCCGGTGCCCAGGCTGGCCAGCGCTGCCGCCGTGGTGGTGGGGAACGCCGAGTCCAGCCAGACGGGAATGTCCCCCTGGCCCGCCTGGATGACGGAGCGAAGGAACGGGGTGTGGGCGGTCTTTTGCTTCAGCAGATTGCGTCCCAGGCCGTCCGCCACCACCACGCAGACCCGGGAAGCGTCGGGCAGGCCGAGGACGTTGGCGAAGCCCGGCACGCCCAGGCTTGCGGCGGCACTTGAGAAGACTTCGGCCACGGAACGCCGTCCATAGGCGGGGGCGGGAGGCAGGTCCGGGGTGTGGACTGCCGGAACAGTGGCGCTGCCGGCCGTGTGGGGTTCCTGGGGCATCTCAGCGCTGCTGGTGCCCGCGGCTGAGGCGGTTGCCGAAGACCCCGGCCCGGGGCCGCGGCGGCAGGGACTGCGGCCGCGGCGCCGGTGCAGCGGAACCCGTATTGACGGCACGGAGGGCTCGGGCGAACAGCTTGGCATCCTGGACAGCCTGGAGGCCGTCCGCTTCGGCGCTGATCCGCAGGACGATGTCCTCCTGGGTGATGGTTCCGCTGTAGCCGTGGTCGGCCTCGCACTGGGGGTCCCCGCACGTGGCGGGTCCCATGTCCAGCCGCTGCCCGCCGGACCAGGCGATGGAGAGCGTCATCTCCCGCACGGGATCAGACGGCTTGTAGTCCTGCGGCTGGGCGTACATGTAGCTCAGCACCACGGAGCGGATCTGCGCCACCGGCACCGATTCGGTGGAAATCTGGGCGACGATCTGCTCGCCGGCATCGTCGAGCTGCTGGTCGTCCACATGCGTGATCACCAGCATGTCCGCGGTGAGGACCAGTACGGTAATGTGGCGGCGCACCTCGGCCCGGTCGAAGTGGGTTTCCAGGTGGACCAGGTGCGCTAGGCAGTCGCGGCCGTCCAGCGCGTCATCCACGACGTCGGCGACCAGCCGCGGGTAGAAGCCTGCCTTCTGCAGCGCACCGTCCAGGCTGTGGCCCTGGTCCGTGTGGCTGTGTGAGCTGTGGTGGCGGACTGCCTGGTTTTCGTGGCCGGGCGTTTGCGGCGCCGATGCTGGAGGCTGGGAGCTCATTCCCCCATTTTCACAGATCGGCCGGGCACTTGCTAACCGCTTCAGCCGAGCATGGCCCGCCTGGCGCTGTCCGTGCGCTGGGCGGCGTTGCCAATGCGGACGTCTGCGGCCAGGATGGTCGCGCCCGTGGTGCCGCACAGCACGGGATTGAACTCCACCAGTGCGACTTCCGGGTGGTTGTCCTTGAGCCAGGCCAGCCGGCCGGCCAGGTCCTCCAGCGCCGCGATGTCCACGGCGGGCAGCCCCTGGTAGCCGAACAGCTTCCGTGCGGCCCGGGGCGCCCGGACAAAGTCATGGACGTCCGCGGCGGAAAGTGGCGGAACCCGGTGCGCCCAGTCGTCCAGGAGGTTGACTGCGTCCCCGGCGAGTCCGAAGGAAATTACCGGCCCCAGCAGCGGATCCTCGATGGCCCTGAAGGTGCAGGCCTGCCCCACCGGCGCCATGCTTTGGACTTCCAGGGCCGCGTCGCCGTAGGACGCCAGGGCGCGGCGCATTTGCACCACGTTCTGCCGCAGCGAGCCGGCGTCCTGGATGTCCAGGCGGACCCCGCCCAGGTCCAGCCGGTGCCGCAGTGCCGGCTCGGTGGTCTTGAGCGCTACCGGCCAGCCGAGCGCGTTGGCGGCTTCCACCGCCTCGTCGGGGGTGGTGAAGCCCGCGGAAGGCAGCACGGTGATGCCGTAGTGGCCCAGCAGGGAGGCAGCTGCCGCGTGGTCCAGCTGCATGAGCTGCTCGCCCTTGACGTCCCGCAGCAGCACCTGCAATTCCTCCCATGCCGCGGCGGGATCGCAACCGGCCGGTTCCACGAAGTGTCCGTGGTCGCGGGCGGACCATTCTGCGTACCGCACCACGGCCGCCAGTGCCGCCACGGCGGCGCCGGGGTTGGAGAAGCAGGGAACGGCAGTGCCGGCCGGGCCCACCATGCCTTCAACGTAGACAGAGGGGTCGAGGATGCCGGTGAACGCCGCCAGCACGGGCTTGCCGGCGGCTGCTGAACACTCGGCCAGGACTCCGGCGATGCTGTCCACAGTGAGTCCACGGGCCGGCAGCAGCGCGGCCACGACGGCATGCACGGCCGGATCCGAAAGCGCCTCGGTGAGGGCGGAGCGGAGTGCCGGCAGCGCCACGGACTGTCCGGCGTCAAGGTCGATGCCGGTGACCAGGCGGGACACGTTAAGGCCGTGCGCGGCAGCGCTATCCGCCACGACCTTGCCCAGGGCGTCGGAGTTGCTGAAGAGCGCCAGGCCGGGGCCCGCCGGCAGCGGTTGCCCGGAGACCACCTGCGCCACGTCCACCAGTTGTTCAATGGTTTCCACCCGGATCACGCCGGACTGCCGGAGCATGGCGTCCAGGGCCCCGGCAGGCGCCTGCGTGGTGCGCACTGCGTGCCCGGGGGGCAGCCGCAGGCCCATGGCGTCGGACTTGGCCACGATGACCGGCTTGGTGCGCGCCAGTCGCCGGGCCAGCCGGGAGAATTTGCGCGGGTTCCCGATCGACTCCAGATAGAGTCCCACGGCGGAGGTATCGGCGTCGTCCTCCCAGTACTGCATCATGTCATTGCCGGAGACGTCCGCCCGGTTGCCCGCGGACAGGAACGTGGACAGCCCCAGCCGCCGCCGGCTGGACGCCGCGTAGAGTGAGACCCCAATGGCGGCGGACTGGCTGAACAGCCCCAGTCCCCCGCGGGCGGGCAGTGCAGGGGCCATGGAGGCGTTCAGTGACACATCGGGATGGGTGTTCACAATGCCCAGCGACGCCGGACCGATCACCCGCATGCCGCTGGCCCGCGCCTGCCGTACCAAATCACGCTGCCGCGCCAGGCCGCGTTCGCCGTCCTCGCCGAAACCCGCGGACGCGATCACCAGCCCCTTCACGCCGGCAGCTGCGCACTCGGCCACCACCCCGGCAACTTCCTCATACGGCACCGCGATCACGGCCAGCTGGACCGGCTCGGGAACCTCGGCCAGCTTCCCGAAGGAGAGCATGCCGGCCAGTTCCAGAGCTTCGGGGTTGATGGCATAGATGGGGCCCGGGAAGTGCCCCTCGATGATGTGCTCCAGCAGCTGGTAGCCCACCGTTCCCCATTTGCGGCTGGCGCCAATCACGGCAACGGACGACGGCGTCAGCAGGTCCCGTACGCTCCTCGCCTCGGCGCGGTGCTCGCGTGCCTCCATGACCGCCCGGGATTTCTCGGTGGGGTCGATGTTGAACTCCAGGCTGACGACGCCGTCGTCAAAGTGGCGTTTGACGTCGTAGCCGGCATCGGCAAAGACCATCAGCATCTTGCGGTTTTCCGGCAGCACCTCCGCGCTGAACCTGCGGATTCCGTTTTCATGCGCCGCCGCAGCCAGGTGCTCCAGCAGGATGGACCCGATGCCCCGTCCCTGGTGGGCGTCGGCGATATTGAAGGCCACTTCGGCCTCAGTCGGATCGTCCAGCCGGTCGTAGCGACCGATCCCGATGATGGCGCCGCCGATGGTGATGACGAACGCCACTCTGTCCCGGTAATCGACCTCCGTGAAGCGCTTGAGCTCCTTGCTGGACAGCCGGGCCTTGAAGGCGAAGAAGCGCATGTAGATTGAGTTCTGCGACTGGCCGGTGTGGAATGCCTGGACGGCGTCCGCATCAGAGGGGTGGATGGGCCGCAGGTGGGCCGTACCGCCGTCACGCAGGACGACATCGGCTTCCCAATGTTCCGGATATTCGCCGTCCCCGGGCCGATCCACCATAGGCTTAGCCTAGCCAAAAACTTCCGCAGCGCACCCGTGGCCCTGCACAGCACCCCCGAGAAGGATCCACCAGCCCCATGGCACGCCGCCAATCTTCAGCCCCTCCCGTGGACAGCACGCCCTACACGGAGAACATCGTGGACATCGATGTCACTTCCGAAATGGAAGGCTCCTTCCTGGAATACGCGTACTCGGTGATCTATTCCCGGGCGCTGCCTGACGCCAGGGACGGGCTGAAGCCGGTGCAGCGGCGGATCCTGTACATGATGAGCGACATGGGCCTGCGCCCGGACCGCGGCCATGTCAAGAGCGCCCGCGTGGTGGGCGAGGTGATGGGCAAGCTGCACCCGCACGGCGACACTGCCATCTATGACGCCATGGTGCGCATGGCACAGGACTTCTCGCTCCGGCTGCCGCTGATCGATGGACACGGCAACTTTGGATCGCTCGACGACGGCCCGGCAGCTCCGCGGTATACCGAGGCACGATTGGCGGCGGCTGCGCTGACGCTGACCGACCATCTCGATGAAGACGTGGTGGACTTTGTCCCCAACTACGACAACCAGCTCACCCAGCCGGACGTCCTTCCCGCGGCGTTCCCCAACCTGCTGGTCAACGGCGCGACGGGCATCGCCGTCGGCATGGCCACCAACATGGCCCCCCACAACCTGGTGGAAGTAATCAACGCCGCCCGGCACCTGATCGCCCACCCGGACGCCACGCTGGATGACATCATGCGCTTCGTGCCGGGGCCGGACCTGCCCAGCGGCGGCCGGATTGTCGGTCTGGACGGCATCCGCGACGCCTACGCCACGGGACGCGGCTCCTTCAAGACCCGCGCCAAGGTGGAAATCGAGCAGCTTTCAGCGCGGCGGACCGGTCTCGTAGTCACGGAACTCCCCTACATGGTGGGCCCGGAGAAGGTGATCGAGAAGATCAAGGACGCCGTCAACGCCAAGAAGCTGACCGGCATCAGCGACATCGTGGACCTGACGGACCGGAAGCACGGCCTGCGGCTGGTCATCGAACTCAAGAACGGCTTCAACCCCAACGCTGTGCTCCAGCAGCTGTACCGCTACTCGCCGATGGAGGACTCCTTCGGCATCAACAACGTCACCCTGGTGGACGGCCAGCCGCAGACCCTGGGACTGGTCCAGCTGCTCACCGTCTACGTCAACCACCGCATTGACGTGGTCCGCCGCCGCACCGTCTTCCGGCTGGGGAAGAAGAAGGACCGCCTGCACCTGGTGGAAGGCCTCCTCATCGCCATCGTGGACATCGACGAGGTCATCCAGATCATCCGTTCCTCGGACGAGGCCGCCGCCGCGCGTGAACGGCTGATGTCCATCTACGACCTGTCCGAAGTCCAGGCCAACTACATCCTGGAGCTGCGGCTCCGGCAGCTGACCAAGTATTCCCGGATCGAGCTGGAGAAGGAACAGGACGAACTCCGCCGCGAGATCGCGGAGCTGGAGGCCATCCTCGGCTCCGATGAGCGGCTGCGGGCACTGGTGTCCGACGAGCTTGCGGCCATCGCCGAAGCGCACGGCACGCCCCGGCGCACCGTGCTGCTGGAGTCCGAGGCGGTCTCCCCCACGGTTGCCGCCGAGGTGGCCGGCTCCAGGAAGGGCAAGGCCGCCCCGCTTGCGCTGGAAATCGCCGATGATCCTTGCTGGGCCATCCTGACCGCCTCGGGCCAGGTGGCCCGCACCAGCAACCAGGAACCGCTGGCCGAGGCCGGTCCCCGGGGCAAGCATGATGTGTACAACTCCGTAGTGAAGACGACGGCGCGCGGCGAAATCGCGGCGGTCACCTCACTGGGCCGGATGCTGCGGCTGCAGGTCATGGACATGCCGGTGCTGCCGCCGGTGGCGGGCCTGCCCAACCTCGCCGGGGGCGTCCCCGCCAAGGAGTTCCTGACGCTGCTCAAGGGCGAGTCGCTGGTGGCGTTCGTTCCACTGGACGAGGTGCTGGCCATCGGGACGGCCCAGGGCGTGGTGAAGCGCGTCCAGCCGGACTATCCGCTCAACCGCGAGGACTGGGAGATCATCTCCCTGAAGGACAAGGATTTTGTGGTGGGCGTGGCTCCGGCCGGGGCAGACGACGCGGACCTCGTGTTCGTCACCGTTCAGGCGCAGCTGCTGAAGTTTCCGGCCGCTGCCGTCCGCCCGCAGGGCCGCACCGCCGGCGGCATGGCCGGCATTAAACTCGCCGCTGACGACCGCGTCATCTCCTTCGGCGTCGTAGCTCCCAAGGACGAGGCCGCCGTCGTGGTCACCATCGCCGGTACCGTGGGTGCCCTGCCCGGCACAGCCCCGGGAACCGCCAAGGTGACCGCGTTCTCGGAGTACCCTGCCAAGGGCCGCGCCACCTCCGGTGTCCGCGCGCACCGGTTCCTGAAGGGTGAGGACACCCTGCTGCTGGCCTGGGCCGGCCACGGTCCTGCCAAGGCTTCCTCCGCCGCCGGGGTGGCCCGCTCGCTGCCCCAGGAGCACGGCCGACGTGACGGCTCGGGCGTACCGCTCTCGCAGGCGGTGGATGCGGTGGGTCCCGCCATGGCGTGGCCCGATCAGGCCTAGACTGCTGGCATGCCTATCGTTCCTGATGACAAGGACTGGACCTGGGTCCTGACGCGCCCCTGCCCGGAGTGCTCGTTCGATTCCGCCACGGCCACACCGGCGACGGTGCCTGGCGTGATCGAAAACATGCTGCCGCGGTGGCGCGCGGTCCTGCGCCGGCCGGACGCCGTGGAGCGGCCTGATGACCACACCTGGTCCCCGCTGGAATACGCGTGCCACGTGCGGGATGTCTTCGGCCTGTTCGACCAGCGGCTGAACCTGATGCTTGACCAGGACGACGCACAGTTCGAGAAGTGGGACCAGGACCAGACGGCCATCGACCAGGACTATGCCGGCGCCGACCCCGCGGTGGTCAGCGCCCAGCTGACGGCGGAGGGCAGGCAGGTGGCGGAGTCCTTCGCCGGCGTCCGGGAGCAGGACTGGGGCCGGAAGGGGCTGCGCAGCAACGGTTCGGAGTTCACCGTGCTGACGCTCGCCCAATATTTCCTGCACGATGTGGTCCACCACCTCCACGACGTAGACGGCTGACTACCCCGCAGCAGCCCCCGCCCCGGCCCGGACACGCGGGCTCCCGGCATCCGTGGTTCCGGCCGCCGTGTTGCCGGCGCCGGGACCCAGGACCAGCCGGGCGTCCTCCGGCCTGATATCCGCCGCATGATGGGTTACCAGGACCACGGTCCGGTCCCGCAGGCCTGATCTCAGGTCAGCCAGCATGGCGGCCGCGGATTCGTTGTCCAGGTGCGCTGTGGGCTCATCGAGCAGGATCACCGCGGCTCCCGTCATGAGGGTGCGGGCCACGGCCAGTCGCTGGCGTTCCCCGCCGCTGAGGAAGGCCCCGCCGGGACCGATCCGCGTGTCCAGCCCGGCCGGCAGCCGGTCCACCAGCGGAGTGAGTCCGACGGCGGCAAGGGCCTGGCGCATGTCCGTTTCCGCGGGCTCGCTGCCGCCCTGCGGACGTCCCAACAGCAGGTTTCCCCGGATGGTCGAGTCGAACAGGTGCGCTTCCTGCGGGCACCACGCCACCCGGCCCGTGGCCCGCACCGCGCCGGCGGCGGCCGGCAGGAATCCCAGCAGCACGGACAGCAGCGTGGATTTTCCGGAGCCGGACGGCCCGGTCACGGCCAGCCACCGTCCAGGTTTCCCTGCGGCGTCCAGCCCGGAGAAGACGTCCGGTCCTCCCGGCCACGCAGCGGCAAGGCCCAAAAGTTCGACGCCGGCCTGCCCGCCAGGGCGTGCAGGTACCGGGACGCGGCCGTCACCGGCCGATCCATCACCGCCCGCTTCGTCCGCTCTGCCGCCGGCCGGACTTCCCAGCACTCCGGACTCCCCTATCCGGCGCAGGACGGTGCGGAGCGCCGGCATTTGGCGTACCGCCGTCGTCATCGCCGCGTAGGGTTCCACAAGCGCCGGCAGAAGCAGGACCACCACGGCCGCGGTGGCCGGTGCGGTCACTCCGGCAAGAACACCCGGCGCCGCAAGCCCGGCAGCGGCGAAGGCCGCAGTGCCGCAGGCTGCCGTGGCTGCGGCATGGCCCAGCCCGTCCGCCCAGGCGGAACGCCGGGACGCTGCCGTAGCGAGGCGGTCGCGGCGCAGCAGGCCGGCCAGCACCCGGAGAGCCACACCATTGACGTGCAGGTCTGCCCGGGCATCAAGTGCCGACGCAACACGGCCCAGGACGTCCCGGCGCAGCGCCTGCTCGGCGGAGGCCGACGCGCGGTCCGCCCACAGGGCAAGTGCCGGGGCCAACAGCAGGCTTGCGCCTCCTGCGGCCACGACGGCGGGCAACGCGGCAGGGACGAGGAGGCCCGTGGCGGCCACGGCCAGGACAGTCACCGCGACGGCTGTGACCGGCGGCAGGACGACGCGGGGCAGCAGGTCGCGCACGGTGTCGACATCGTCGATGACTGTTCCCAGGACGTTCCCGCCCTGGAGCAGGCGCCGCACGGCGAGCGCCTTCCGGCTCAGCGATTCCCAGAGCCGTCCGCGCAGCCGGGTCAGGGCGGCGAAAACGGCGTCGTGGAGCAGAAGCCGTTCCCAGTAACGCAGCACCGCCCGGCCGATGCCGAAGAAGCGGACACCGACGATGGCGGCCAGCAGATACAGGATGGGCGGCTGTTCGCTGGCCCGGATGATCAGCCAGCCGGACAGCCCGGACAGTGCGACGGCGAACACCGCGGCCAGGGTCCCAACCACCGCGGCGGCCAGGAACCTGCCGCGGACCGGCGCCACGAGGCCGGCCAGCAGGCGCAGCGGAGCGGATGGAACGGCAACGCCGGGCGTGTCCGGTCCGCGGCGGCTGGCGGTCTCCGCCGTGCCATCCGCCGTCGCAGCTTCCGCGGCAACGGGTCGGGGTAGTCCTGCGTGCGTTCCGGCACCGGCTGCGGCACCCGGAACCGCAGTGGTCGAGGGTGCGTCCGGCGCGATCTGGACGACGTGGTCGGCGAGCGCGCGGGTGCGGTCCTCGTGCGCCACCAGGATCACGGTGACCCGGCCACGCAGCCGCGCGACTGCCCCTTCGACGGCGATGGCGGAGGCCTCGTCCAGGTGGGCTGTGGGTTCATCGAGCAGCAGGACGGTGGCTCCGGCCGCCACCCGGGCAAGGCCGCGCGCCAGGGCAACGCGGCGCAGCTCGCCGGGGCTGAGTTCGGCGGGGTGCCTCGCTGCCAGGTGTCCGGCCGCGGCCAGTTCCAGGCATTCCCGGGCGGCTCCGGCGCCCGGGAGCGCCGGCGCGTCCGGAGTTGTCGCTGCAGCCGGAGCGGCAACAGGGCCTTGACAGTACAGCTCGACCTCGCCGAGGACCGTATCCGCTACCGCCGCAGGGTGCTGCGGCACCCAGGCCACCATGCTCCTGTCCAGGCCGGTGAGGGCGCCCGTGACGGTGGTGCCTGCCCCCTGGCCCACGGTGCCTGCCAGGACACCCAGGACGGTGCTCTTGCCGGCGCCGCTGGGGCCTGCCAGGGCGGTGATCCTGCCTGCCGGCGCCACGAAGGACAGCGGGCCGACCGCGGCCCTACCCCCGTACGTGACCGTCAGCCCCCTGACGCCGACCGCCCCGGCGGAGGCACCGCCGTCGTTCGCTGCCCCGTGGCTCGCTGCTGCGGCGGCCCGGGATACGGGAAGGGGCGCGGGCTCCGGCGCGTCCAGCACGGCGTTGGTTTCGGCGAGCGCAACCCTTCCGTCGTCGCTCGCGTGGTGGGCCGTGCCGAGTTCCCGCAGCGGGAGGTAGCAGTCCGGCGCCAGGATCAAAGCCAGCAGTCCTGCCTCCAGCGGCATGTCGCCGTGCACCAGCCGTACACCGATGAACACGGCAACCACGGCCACGGAGATGGTGGCGATGAGTTCCAGCGCCAGCGCGGACAGGAATGCGGTGCGCAGTGTTCCCATCGTGCGGGAGCGGTATTCCTCGGAGATCTCCTCCAGGGCCTTCCGCTGGGCAGTGGCCCGGCCCAGGCCAACGAGCACCGGCAGGCCCCTGGCCAGCTCCACCATGTGCGCGGACAGCCTGGCCAGCGCCCCCTGGGCCTCGCGGACGCGGTCCTCCGTATACCGGCCGACCAGCACCATGAACAGCGGCACCAGCGGCACGGTCAGCACCACCACCACCGCGCTGAGCCAGTCCGCGAACAGGATCCGGACGCCGAGGAGCAGCGGCACCACCGCGCAGTTCACCAGGGCGGGCAGGAACTGGGTGTAGTAGCTGTCGAGGGCATCCAGGCCCCGGGTGGCCAGCACGGCCAGGCCACCGTCAGCCGGCCCCTCCGCGCGAACGCCGTTCCGCAGCGCCCGCTCCAGCAGCTGCGCGCGCAGTTCCTCCTTGACCCCCAGCGCCGCCCTCCGTGCGGCCACAGCCTGCCCCCACACGGTCAGGGAGCGGAGGACGACGCCGGCAGCGCCCGCCGCCATGCCCTCACCCCAGGCGGGGTCCCCGGCGGAGAGGCCGCCCAGCGCGGCTGCGAGCGCGCTGCCGATCAGCACCAGGGACAGGGCCTTGAGGGCGGCCAGGAGGCCCAGCAGGTAGAGTGCGGCGCGGGTTGACGGGCCGGACGGGAACTCGGGGCGCACGTCAGCCCTTCGTGGTCAGGGCCCTGGCGGCCACCGCGGGCAGGAAGCTGTGCGCTTCGGGGATGGAGGCTGCACTGACCCGGCGCCGGAACACCCAGTACGTCCAGGCCTGGTAGGCGATCACCAGCGGCAGCCCCACCGCGGCCACGATGCTCATCAGGCCCAGGGTGTAGTCCGAGGAGGAGGCGTTGGTGACCGTGAGGTCGAACGCCGCGTCGATGGTGGAGGGCAGCACCACAGGGAACACGGCTCCGAAGATGGCAGTGGTCCCCAGTACCAGGAAGGCGCCCAGCGCAAGGAAAGCCCTGCCTTCCGCGCCGGACCGCGCCAGCAGCCAGGCAGCGGTGGCGGCGGCCACTGCCAGGAGCACCGCCGCCCAGGTCCAGGGCTTGCCGGCCTCCCACTGGATGGCCAGCGCCCACGCAGCGATCGGCAGCAGGAGCAGCGGAAGCAGCCGCACAAACCAGCGCCTGGCCCGGTGGCGGATGCCGCCGTCGGTCTTCAGGACGATGAAGGCGAGCGCGTGCAGCAGGGAGAAACCCGCCACGGCCAGTCCGCCCAGCAAGGCATAGCCGCTGAACCAGGACAGCGGGCCGCCCACCCGGTCGCCGTTGGCGTTCAGGGGCAGTCCGGTGGTGGTCAGCGCCAGGGCGGCACCCACGCCGAAGGCTGCGAAGAAGGAGCCCAGCCCGATGGCCCAGTCCCAGGTGGCGCGCCACCGGTCGGTGTCCACTTTGCCGCGGTATTCGAAGGCCACCGCGCGGAAGATCAGGGCAACCAGGACCACCAGCAGCGGAAGGTAGAGGGCGGAGAAGAGCGAGGCATACCACAGCGGAAAGGCCGCAAAGGTGGCGCCGCCGGCCGTCAGCAGCCACACTTCGTTGCCGTCCCACACCGGGCCGATAGTGTTCAGCAGGACGCGCCGTTCAGTGTCGTTGCGGGCAAAGACCTTCATCAGCATTCCCACGCCCAGGTCGAAGCCCTCCAGGAAGAGATATCCCGTCCACAGCACCGCGATGGCGACGAACCAGATGGTTGGCAGCAGTTCCATTTGTCGATTCCTCTGCTTTTTGTTCTGTGCGCTTAGTAGGCGAAGGCCAGGACGTCGTCGGCGTGCGTCGTGCCACCTCGTCCGTCATCCCGGGATGTCGCGTCTTCGTTTTCGTCCACGGGGGCGTGGTTAAGTTCCGGCATGGCCGAGGCAACTCCGCCGCGGATGAACTTCACCAGGAGCTTGACCTCCACCACCAACAGGACGGCGTAGACGACGGTCAAAGTGATCAGGGAGCCGAGCAGTTCACCTGCCGATACCCCGGGGGATACTGCCGCGGCGGTGAACATGAAGACCTGGTCGATGCCGTTGGGATCCGGATTCGGGGCTACCACGAACGGCTGGCGGCCCATCTCGGTGAAAATCCAGCCGGCGGCATTGGCTCCGAAGGGTGCCAGGATCCCGAAGACGGCCAGGCGCATGAGCCAGCGGGACTGCGGCACGGTGCCCTTCAGGGTCAGCCACAGTGCCACCAGTGCGGCCAGGGCAGCGAGGGCTCCAAACCCGATCATCATCCGGAAGCCCCAGTAGGTGACTTCCATGACCGGCAGGTATTCGATTTCCTGGCCGGCGCGCTCGCCGTAGATGGGGTTGTCCGGCAGGTGCGTGCCGTACTTCTCCTGGTACTGCGGCAGGAGCGTGTTCACACCCGGGACTTCGGTGCTGAAGTCGCCCTTGGCGAGGAAGGAGAGGATGCCCGGCACTTCCACCACGGCAACGATGTCATCGCAGTTCTGCGAGCCCAGGTTGCCGATGCTCAGGACGGAGAATCCGGTGCCGTCGTGGCACGCTGCTTCTGCGGCGGCCATCTTCATGGGTTGCTGTTCGAACATCAGCTTGCCCTGGATATCTCCTGTGACGGCGGTGCCGGCGAAGGAGATCATCGCCACCACCGCGCCGATGCGCAGGGAGCGGATCCACACGCTGTGGTCCGTGCGGTCGCGGCCCGGAATGTGGGGGGCGGCACCTGGGATCACCGTGCCGTCCGGACCCACGGTGTCGATGCCGTCACGCCGTCTCCGCCACAGGTGGTACCAGGCGATGCCGAGGAGGAAGCCCCCGGCCACGGCCAGCGCGCCGAACAGGGTGTGCGGAACCGCAACCAGTGCGGTGTTGTTGGTGAACACGGCCCAGGCATCGGTCATGACGGGGCGCCCGTCAACCATCTCCACTCCTACAGGGTGCTGCATCCAACTGTTGGCCACGATGATGAAGTAGGCGGAAAACATGGAGCCGACCACTGCCACCCACAGGCAGGCGAGGTGGATCTGCGGTTTGAGCTGCTTCCAGCCGAAGATCCAGAGTCCCAGGAATGTGGACTCAACAAAGAAGGCCAGCAGCGCCTCGAGCGCCAGTGGAGCACCGAACACGTCGCCCACAAACCGGCTGTACTCGCTCCAGGCCATACCGAACTGGAATTCCTGGACGATGCCGGTGGCCACGCCCATGATGAAGTTGATGAGGAACAGCTTTCCCCAAAACTTGGTCATCCGGAGGTATTCAGGATTTCCGGTGCGGTGCCAGATGGTCTGCATGACGGCCACCACCAGGCCCAGGCCGATGGTCAGCGGGACCATCATGAAGTGGTAGACGGTGGTGATACCGAATTGCCAGCGTGCGATTTCCAAGGCGTCCAAGGCTGTCCCTACTGTTGGCCGAAAGGATTTTCTACGTTTCGTAGAACACCGATTTCTACCGAGTGTAGAACACGACGCGCCACGTGTTCTACCTGACGTAGAAAGTGCCGCGTTTTCGGGGTAAATTGGTAGTCATAGTTGAAGCGACACCGCATTGGCACCGCCCCCGAGGGAAGCCAATGCGGGAGGAGACAAAGGAAAAGTGCAATGGCGAGTCTTGGTGAACTGGAACGGGCAGTGATGGATCTGCTCTGGGCGGGCCAGGAAGCGGCCACGGCCAACACCCTCCGGGACCAGCTGGCCCGGACATCGGGTGTGCAGGACGGCGCCGGGCACGAGGGCAAGGAACTGGCGGTGACCACGGTGCTGACGGTGCTGTCCCGGCTGGAAAAGAAGGGGCTGGTGGAGCGGGAACGCGGTACCCGCCCGCACCGCTACCAGGCCGTCTCCAGCCGCGAGGAGCACACCGCCGAGCTGATGCATGAGGTCCTCGGCTCCGCCCCTGACCGCGAGGCCGTACTGGCCCGCTTCATCGGCTCCGTCTCCGAGGGCGAAGCAGAGACGCTGCGCAAGCTGCTGGGCCACTCCTAGCAGCCCATGTTCTGGGCCTCGTACCTCCTGGCGGTCCTGGCGATCATCCTGGCGTGGCCGGTGCCGGTCTTGCTGTCGCGGGCCCAGTGGCCGGCCCGTTCGCCCTTCACCGCCATGCTGCTGTGGCAGGCCATCGCGCTCGCGGGCGGGCTCTCCATGATCGGGGCCATGCTGGTGTACGGGCTGGAACCCATCGGCGATAACCTGATAGCCGGCCTCCGCGCCCTGGCCGGCATGGTCCTTTTCAACGCCCCCACCACCGCCTTGGGCTTCTGGCACATCTTCGCGCTGTCGGCCGCAGCACTGCTGACCGCGCACCTCGTATTTACCCTACTGCTGACCTATTACCGGATTGAGCGCCAGCGCCGGCGGCACCGCGAACTCCTGGCACTGCTGGCCTCCCCGTCGGCGCAAAGTGCAGGAACCCTGGTCATCAACCACGACTCGCCCGTGGCCTACTGCCTCCCCGGCGGCGCGCGCTCCGTCACTGTCCTCTCGGACGGGCTCATGGCAGCCCTGGAGCCGGCGGAACTCCGCGCCGTCCTGATCCACGAAAACGCCCATCTCAGCCAGCGGCACCACCTGCTGCTGTGGGCGTTCGCCGCGTGGCGTCAGGCTCTTCCGTGGCTCCCCACCACCCGGCTGGCGCAGGAATCGGTGAGCTCCCTGATCGAAATGCTCGCGGACGACGCCGCCTTGAAGACAGAGGGAAAAGCGGCCCTGATCAAGGCGATCGCCATCGTAGCCAGCGGCTCCCGGTCCGCCCCCAGGGAACAGGGGTACCAGCAGGCCACTGCGGGACCCGACGCGCTGTCCGGCAGCGGCGGGGCGGACTCGGCCCGCACCACCGCGTCCCGGGTCAGCAGGCTTCTTGCTGCGGAGCCGGAACTGCCTGCCCCTGTCCGCGCGCTCGTCCTGGCCGGGTCGCTGCTGCTCCTGGCCATTCCCACAGCCCTCCTGGTGGTGCCGGGGCTGCTGTCCTGAGCCCGGCCGTCAGGCGTCGATGCGCTCCCGGTCCAGGCTGGAGGCGCCTGCGATGATGAAGTCCTTGCGCGGGGCAACATCCGAGCCCATCAGCAGGTCGAAGATCTCTTCGGCCTGCTTGGCATTCTCGATGCCCACCTTGCGCAGCGTGCGGTGCCGGGGGTCCATGGTGGTCTCGGCGAGCTGTTCGGCATCCATCTCCCCCAGGCCCTTGTACCGCTGGATGGGTTCCTTGTACCGCTTGCCCTCCTTCACCAGGCGCGCCAGCAGCGCGTGCAGCTCCGCCTCGGAATAGGTGTAGATCATCTCGTTGGCCTTCTGGCCGGGATTGATGACTTCCACCCGGTGCAGCGGCGGGACCGCGGCGAACACCCGGCCCTCGTCGATCATGGGTCGCATGTAGCGGAAGAACAGCGTCAGCAGCAGGGTGCGGATGTGGGCGCCATCGACGTCGGCGTCGGTCATCAGGATGACCTTGCCGTACCGCGCCGCCGAGATGTCGAAGCTGCGGCCGGAACCCGCCCCCACCACCTGGATCAGCGCGGCACACTCGGCGTTGGAGAGCATGTCCCCCACGGACGCCTTCTGGACGTTGAGGATCTTGCCGCGGATGGGCAGCAGCGCCTGGAAGTCCGAGGACCTGGCCAGCTTGGCCGTCCCCAGCGCGGAGTCGCCCTCCACGATGAACAGTTCCGAGCGTTCGACGTCGTCCGTCCGGCAGTCTGCGAGCTTGGTGGGCATGGACGACGTCTCCAGCGCGTTCTTGCGCCGCTGTGTCTCCTTGTGGACCCGGGCAGAGATGCGGGACTTCATCTCGCTGACGATCTTTTCCAGCAGCAAGGCGGCCTGGGCTTTGTCGTTCCGGTTGGATGAGGCCAGCTTGGCTGAGATCTCCCGCTCCACCACCTTGGCGACGATGGCCCGCACGGCCGATGTGCCCAGGATCTCCTTCGTCTGGCCTTCGAACTGAGGTTCGGCCAAGCGCACGGTCAGCACCGCGGTGAGGCCCGCGAAGATGTCGTCCTTTTCGATCTTGTCATTGCCGGCCTTGAGCTTGCGCGCGTTGGTTTCCACGGCTTTGCGGAAAGTCTTCACCAGCGCCTGCTCCAAGCCGGACTGGTGGGTGCCGCCCTTGGGCGTGGAGATGATGTTGACGAAGCTGCGGACGGTGCTGTCATAGCCGATGCCCCAGCGGAGGGCAACGTCCACCTCGCAATCCCGCTCCACCTCGGCCAGCTGGCTGTGCCCGCGTTCGTCCAGGACAGGAACGGTCTCCTTGAACTTTCCGGAGCCATGCAGCCGCCACACATCCGTGACGGCGGGATCCGCGGCCAGGAATTCGACGAACTCGGAGATGCCGCCGTCGTGGTGGAAGACTTCCTCGTGGGGGCCCGCTTCACCGGGGGTTCCGGGCAGTTTCCGCTCGTCCCGGACGGTGAGCTTCAGTCCAGGCACCAGGAAGGACGTCTGGCGGGCCCGGGCGGCGAGCTCTTCGTAGGAGAACCTG
Source organism: Pseudarthrobacter sp. NPDC092419 (assembly GCF_044755045.1). NCBI lineage: Bacteria > Bacillati > Actinomycetota > Actinomycetes > Micrococcales > Micrococcaceae > Pseudarthrobacter > Pseudarthrobacter sp. NPDC092419. Next base: position 101,120 of record NZ_JBIVQF010000003.1, on the reverse strand, counting down.
GCGTCCGGGGTGAAGATCTGCCGGTCGGACCAGTACCGGATACGGGTGCCCGTGACTCCCCGCTTGGCCTTGCCCACGACGTCCAGCACGGAGTCGTCAACGAAGGGCGTGAAGGGCGCCGCCGGGTCGGACCGCGTCCCGGTGTCCTTGAAGCGTCCGGGCTCGCCGCGGCGGAAGGACATCCGGTAGGTCTTGCCGCCGCGGTCCACCTCCACGTCAAGGCGGGCGGACAGGGCATTGACCACGGAGGCGCCGACGCCATGCAGGCCGCCGGAGGCGGTGTAGGACCCGCCGCCGAACTTTCCGCCGGCGTGAAGCTTGGTGAATACCACCTCGACGCCAGTGAGTCCCGTCTTTGGTTCCTTGTCGATGGGAATGCCGCGGCCGTCGTCGTGGATCTCCACGGAGTTGTCCGCGTGGAGGATGATCTTGATGTCGTGCCCGAAGCCGGCCAGTGCCTCGTCCACGGAGTTGTCGATGATTTCCCAGAGGCAATGCATGAGGCCGCGGGAGTCGGTGGAGCCGATGTACATGCCCGGGCGCTTGCGGACTGCTTCAAGTCCTTCCAGAACGGACAGGTGCCGGGCAGTGTACTCAGAGCTGGGTGCCACCGGTGATGAACTCCTTCAGGGGACGGAACTGCGGGCGCCGGAAGCGCCTTCTCTAGGATAGTCGGCCCGCAGGGTGCGCCGAACTTGAGCAAACTTTGCAGGTACGCGCACAGCGAACTTGCCCCATCCTTGCGATGGATCTGTTACGAATGCTGGTTATATAGACATACAGATCTACTAAGGAGGCCGACATGACTACAGCAGTGGCAGACCGCACACTTGATGCACTTGACCGGTGCGACCGTTGCGGAGCCCAGGCATATGTCCGGGTAGTACTCGAGTCCTCCGGTGGTGAGCTGCTCTTCTGCGGCCACCACGCACGTGCCGTGGAGCCCACGCTTAAGCCGCTGAGCTCGGACTGGCACGACGAAACGGGCCGGCTGCACGAGAAAGCCACCGTCGAGATCGATTAGCGTACCCACAAGAAGAAGCCCCGCCGGATCTGGCTGATCCAGATCCGGCGGGGCTTCTTTGTGGCGTTTAGCCCCAAACGCTTGGTCACTTCAGGGCCCTCCCCCGGGGGATTTTTCGGCCGGATGTGACACCGCGTTTGGGGCTGTCCTTTAGTCCAGGTAGTCGCGCAGCACCTGTGACCGGGACGGGTGGCGCAGCTTGGACATGGTCTTCGATTCGATCTGTCGGATCCGCTCGCGGGTGACTCCGTAGACCTTTCCGATTTCGTCTAAAGTCTTCGGCTGGCCGTCGGTGAGGCCAAAGCGCATGGCCACCACGCCGGCTTCGCGCTCGGACAGGGTGTCCAGCACGGAGTGCAGCTGCTCCTGCAGCAGCGTGAAGCTCACTGCGTCGGCGGGAACCACGGCTTCGGAATCCTCGATCAGGTCACCGAACTCGGAGTCGCCGTCCTCACCCAGCGGCGTGTGCAGCGAGATGGGCTCGCGGCCGTACTTCTGGACCTCGACTACCTTTTCGGGGGTCATGTCCAGTTCGAGGGCGAGCTCTTCAGGCGTGGGTTCGCGGCCCAGGTCCTGAAGCATCTGGCGCTGGACGCGGGCCAGCTTGTTGATGACTTCCACCATGTGCACGGGGATACGGATCGTGCGGGCCTGGTCTGCCATGGCGCGGGTGATCGCCTGGCGGATCCACCAGGTGGCATAGGTGGAGAACTTGAAGCCCTTGGTGTAGTCGAACTTCTCCACGGCGCGGATCAAACCGAGGTTGCCTTCCTGGATCAGGTCGAGGAAGAGCATGCCGCGCCCGGTGTAGCGCTTGGCCAGCGATACCACCAGGCGGAGGTTGGCCTCGAGCAGGTGGTTCTTGGCCCGCTTGCCGTCATGGATGATGAATTCGAGCTCACGCCTGTACTTCGGATCCATGGATCCGTCGTCAGCGTTGATCTTCTCTTCGGCGAACAGGCCGGCCTCGATGCGCAGCGCCAGGTCGACTTCCTGCTCGGCGTTGAGCAGTGCCACCTTGCCGATCTGCTTCAGGTAGTCCTTGACCGGGTCCGCCGTGGCTCCGGCGGACATGACCTGCTGGACGGGAGCGTCGTCGTCGTCCGCGTCGGAGTAGACAAAGCCCTTCCCGCTTCCCACTGCGCCCTTGGCGGTTTCGGCTTCGGTTTCGTCGGCTGCGTCGGGACCGTCTGCGGGCATGTCGTCGAGCTCGGCGTCAACGTCCTCGACCTCATCCGGTTCGGTTTCCCCGGCGGCGGCCTTCGCGGCGGCAGCCTTGGCTCCGGGCTTGGGTCCGCGCTTCTTCGGCTCGCGCTTGCCCTCGTCCGCTCCCTGTCCGGCGGAAGCCTTGTTGGCTGCACGCGTGGCTGCGCGCTTGGCGTTGGCAGCAGCCTGCTTCTCCTCAGCGGACAGTTCGTCCTTTGCGGCGGGGTCCTTCTTCGTGGAAGACGGGGTCACAGAAAACCTTTCTAGCGGCGGTCTGTGGAATCGCCATACGGGCAACACCACTATGACCCTGTCAAGTCCGTGGTGGAAACCAAGCGCCACCACGGCCGGCAGAGTCACTCAAGACAACTGACGGAGTGGCGATAATGTTCCCGTTGGGAACACCACCAGGCACTCGATACACGGACCCAACCGGGTCTCGGCATCCATTGTCTCATGATTTCGCCGTTTGGGGCCTCTCCCGTTCCCAAAGAAGTCTCCGGCAGCGGACTGCGCTGGCTCAGCGGGCCCTGCTCCCACGGGAATCAGGCGGCGTCCGGCCCGAACTTACGCCATGCTGCTTCCTGACGGCCCGCCCAGCCGCACAGCGTCCCACGCCCGGCCATCTCTAGCAGGAGGCCGGCGAGCCGGTAACCCGGCACAATTTCCAGCGACTGCTTAAAGTAGGCGGCGGCATAGGAACCCCTGCCCCGACACCAGGCAATCCAGCCCCGTCCGGTCAGGGAGGCGGCCGCCGCCGGGCCGCCCAGCGCCGCCAACTGTTCCAGGAGCGCATCGAGCGCCTCCATCCGTCCCCAGTGGGGCACGGCTGGTTCAAGGCCCAGCAGCACCTCGCCGTAACCGGGCGGATCGCTGCCGGCCCCCAGCCAGTCATCAATGCTTTCCGCACCGGCACCGGAACCGGGCTCCACGGCGTCCGCGCCCTCGCCCTGGCTGAACAGGCCGAAGCGCTCCGCTCCCGCCTCGGCCGCCTCGGTTCCGGCTGCCGCCATCACCAGGACGGCATCGCGCCAAGCCGGGACCAGGAGCGTTGCCCGCAGGAAAGCGTCGCGTTGTGCCACCGGGCGGACCGGCAGCCCGCCCGGGCGGGACAGGACCTCCAGCCACGTGCGGAGGACCGCCCGGAACTGGGACCTGCTTTCCCGGCGGGGTTCCAGGTTGGCCGACCACTCCGCCTCGGCCGCCAGGACCGCCCCGCGGTACTCCTCTGGAACTGGCAGTGCAGTGCCCGGCAACTCTCCCGGAGCCGCACCCACACTGCTGCCCAGGTAAACCATCTCCGCGTTGAGCGCGCTGTCCTTGATCTGTTGCACGGGACGGCCTGGTAAGGGGCAGCAGGACAGGTCCTGGCACAGGGCGTCGCGCCAGAACCTGTCCCCGACGTACCACGCCTCGAGGACCGGCATACCGGCGTCACCGAGAACGTGCCGCAGCAACGCGAGCAGGCCGTCGTATCCGCACGGCGCCGCGTTCCGGCTCTGGGGCGTAAAGACGGCCAGGAGGGTCCCGGTGGCCTGCCGGTCGGCCTGCAGGTAGGAGCACACGGATGAGGCGAATCCGGCGGGGTCGGCCAGGACGTCGGATCCGGGCAGGTCCACGCGCAGCGTTGCTCCCAGCGACCGGCCCTGCATGGTCATCGCCACCAGGCTGGACGCCGGCCAATAGCCGAGCGTGTGGGGAATGAACCCGAGGATGTCTTCGGGACCGCGGACTTTCAGGTGCTGGGGCTTTGTCATGGCAACAGCTTTGGCCCTTGGTTCCGCTGCCGTCAGGGTGCTGCTGCCGCAAGTGGATAACCGGGGCTGTGGAGGACGGGTCAGTCGTCTAGCCGGGTTGCCTGCCGCCGGCGGGCAAGGTTCTCCCGGCGCTGCCGGGCCAGAGCGCTGCGGAGCGGCGGCACCACAATGCCCTGCTCGGCCATCTGCCGGCGGACCTTCCGGCGGCAGGCCACGATGGCGGCGGCACCGGAGCCCAGGAGGAGGAACTGGGCGCTCAGCGCGATCCGGAAGGGGTCCAGCCCGTACAGGACGCCGCCGGAAAAACCGGCGGCATACAGGATGTCCAGCACCAGCCCGATCAGGAAGATCGCCACCAGGGCGGCGATGAACCCGCCAACATTAACGATGCCCGTGGCTGTCCCGATACAGTGCGCAGGATTGAAGGTCCGGGCGAAATCGAAGCCGATCATGGATCCGGGGCCACCTGCGGCCAGGACCACCACCAGTGCCGCCAACAGCCACAGCGGCGCAGGACCCGGCAGGGCCAGGACCGCGGCCCAGGCCCCTGCCGTGCCGCCGGCGATGAGGAGGACCATGGTGGAGCGGCGCAGCGGATGCCGCGAGACGAACCGGCCAATGAACGGCCCCATGGCCAGGCCGGCCCCCACGTAGAGGGCCAGGAGTGCAGCCACCGTGCCGCCGTCGAGCCCCTGCCCCGAGATCAGGAACGGATAACCCCATGTCATGGCGAACACCGTCCCGCTGAACTGGATGGTGAAATGGCTCCACAGGCCCAGCCGGGTTCCGGGCTGGGCCCAGGCCCGGGCAAGCGACACACCCGTTGCCCTGAGCCCCTGCCGCGATTGGGGCCTCTCAGTGCCGGGCGGAACATCCTGCAGGAACACCAGGACCAGCACGACGGCGGCAGCTGACATCCCGGCGAGCATCAGGAACGCCGAGGTCCAGCCCGCCAGGTGAAGCACATAGGCGAATGGGATGACGCTGAACAGCTGGCCGAGCTGGCCGGTCATGCCAGTCAGCTGGGTAACCAGCGGCACCTTGGCCGGGGCGAACCAGAGTGGCACCAGCCGGATGACGGAAATGAACGTCATGGCATCGCCAGCGCCCACCAGGACCCGCCCCGCAACGCCGCCGGGAACAGTGTCCGCAAATGCCAGCTGGAGCTGACCCAGGCCCATCAGCAGGGCGCCGCCGGCAATCATGGCGCGGGAGCCAAACCGGTCCACCAACAGGCCCACGGGGATCTGCAGCCCTGCATATACCAGCAACTGGAGCACGGTGAAGAACGAAATCGCAGAGGCGCTGGCCTGAAACCGTTCGGTGGCTTCGAGGCCCACCACTCCGAAGGACGTGCGCTGCGCCACCGCAACCAGGTATCCGAAAACCCCGATGGTCCAAATCAGCCAGGCGCGGGGTGCAGTCATCAGTTCATTATGCCCGCGCCGCAGAACGGAATCGGAAGTGCCACGGCTTGTTGCGTCCTGCTACGCTGGCGGAATTTCCCTCGCCAGGTAGGCCTCGACAGCGGCACCCAGCACATCGGCGTCGGGCAGTTCATCATTCTCATCGGCCAGCAGCGAGCGGCGGACGGTTCCCTCCGCTTTCTCGTCGTAGCGCTCCTCAAGGCGGGAGACCACCTGGCGCACGTCGTCGGACGCCTCCATCTGCTCATCGATCTGCCGGGTGACGTCCCGCCCCGTTTCCCGGAGCCGGTCAGAAGGAAGCATGAGGGATGTGGCCGCGCCCAGGTACTCCAGGCCGGCCACCGCCGCGGTGGGGTACTCCGCCTCGGCGAGGTAGTGCGGCACATGGATGACGTAACCGGCCACGCTGCGGCCCGCCTCGGCCAAGCGCAACTCGAGGATGTGGCCTACGGCTGCGGGGACTTCCACCGTAGGCTTCCATACCGATATGCCTTCGATGAGGTCCGGCCGGTTGCCGTGGACAGTCACGCCGACCGGCCGGGTGTGCGGGACGGGCATGGGAATCGAATGGATCCATGTGACCAGGTTGACGTCGAGGTGCTCCACGATGCCCACCACGGCCCGCGCAAAACGTTCCCACTGCAGGTCCGGTTCGAAGCCCGCAAGAAGCAGGAAGGGTTTGCCCAGCCCATCCACCAGCCGGTACAGCGCCAGCCGCGGCTCCTGGTAGTCCTGGAGGTGGTCTTCAACGAACGTCAGGTGCGGACGGCGCGACCGGTAGTCGATCAGCTGGTCCGCATCAAAGACCGCGACTGGCCGGGCGTCCAGAGAGTCCAGCAATTCAGCATTGATCTGCCTGACCACGTGGCCGGCGTCGGCGAACCCGGTAAACCCCATCACCAGGTCCAGACCGCGCAGGGACGGATCGTAGAAGAGTTCGGTGTCCCGCGCGTACAGCGCTTCGGGGTCCAGCAGGGAGCCGGAAATTCGTTCAAGCACGGCTTGTTCCTTTCATGGACGCAGGCAGGCATCGTCTTCAACGCTCATCAGGCGCGGCGCATTCCGGGGCGCCGTGTGGCGCGTGTCTCAGTAATCCCGGTGCCCGTGGGGGCGACGGGCTACGATCGGAACTGGCCTGCCCGGCAGGCCTGCACTCCCCCGGACTGCGCCCGACCGGCAGGGTCCGGGCCCTGCGCGGAGAGCCAAACACGCTTCCCTGCCCAACCGACGTCGAGAATTGAGGACTCATCCCTGTGGTAAAGAATACTGAAATCAACCTTAGTACCCTCTCGCGGGACGTGAAGAAGGCGCCCGGCGACGCAGTGATCATCGGGGTGGCGCAGGCCTCCGGCGGACCCGTTCTCCTGGACAACCCGCTGACGGCCAAGTCAGCCGAGGCGCTGGCTGACTCCCTTAAGGCGCTCGGTATCACCGGCGCCGCAGACCAGGTGGTGCGGCTTCCCGGCCTTCCCGAGACCGGCGCCGGCATCCTCGTCCTCGCCGGCGTGGGCAAGCTTGGGGATGGTGAGTCCGCCACCGGCGAGGCGCTCCGCCGCGCCGCCGGGTCCGCCGTCCGGCAGCTTGCCGGGCTGGCCACCGTAACGCTGGCATTCCCGACGGCGTCCGTTGCCGATGTGGCGGCTGTCGCCGAGGGTGCCGCGCTGGGCGCCTACTCCTACACTGAGTTCCGCTCTTCCCGGGAAGGCCTCAAGGATCCGGTCCGCAACGCCATCATCTTTACGGAGCTCTCCGGCAAGGAGGTTGACAGCGCGCTGGAGCGCGCCGCCGTCGTAGGTACCGCCGTCAACGCCACCCGTTCGCTGGTCAACCAGCCGCCGAGCCATTTGTACCCCGAGTCCTTCGCCGAGGCTGCCCGCGAGCTCGCGAAGGGGCTGCCCGTAAAGGTCACCGTGTGGGACGAGAAGCGGCTGGAAAAGGAAGGCTTCGGCGGCATTATGGGCGTGGGCAAGGGTTCGGCCCGCCAGCCGCGCCTGGTCAAGGTGGAATACGCCCCCGCCAAGGCAGGCTCCAAGGTGGCATTCGTGGGCAAGGGCATTACGTTCGACACCGGCGGAATTTCCATCAAGCCGGCCCAGGGCATGGGTGACATGAAGAGCGACATGGCGGGCGCCGCCGTCGTCCTTAACACCGTCCTGGCCCTGGCCCGGCTGCGTGTGCCCGTGAAGGCGTCCGCGTGGCTCTGCATTGCCGAGAACATGCCCTCGGGCGCCGCCTCCCGCCCCGCCGATGTCCTCACCATGTTCGGCGGCAAGACCGTCGAGGTGCTTAATACGGATGCCGAGGGACGCCTGGTGATGGCGGACGGCATCGTCGCCGCGAGCCAGGAATATCCGGACGCCATCATCGATGTCGCCACCCTCACCGGCGCCCAGCTGATCGCCCTGGGAAACCGGACTGCCGGCATCATGGGCTCGGACGAGATCACCGGAGCCCTCAAAGCCGCCGCGGACCGCGCAGGCGAACTGGTATGGCCCATGCCGCTGCCCGAGGAACTGCGGCCCAGCCTCGACTCGCAGGTGGCCGACCTTGCCAACATCGGCGAACGCCACGGCGGCATGATGACCGCGGCCGTCTTCCTGCGCGAGTTCGTGGGCAAGGACAAGGCGGGCGAACAGATCCCCTGGGCGCACATCGACATCGCCGGCCCGTCATTCAACAACGGCAGCCCGTACGGCTACACGCACAAGCAGGGGACCGGCTGCACGGTCCGTACACTGCTGGCCTACGCTGAGGACCTCGCGGCCGCTGCCGGATGACACCGGCGAGGGCAGCGTCGCGCCCGGCTTCCCGGTCAAAGACCGCGTGACACTCGACACAAGCGCTCCACAAAAGCAGCGCCAAGGTGGAGCATAGACAAGTGGTTCGCTAAGGTGAACCACGATAGTCACAAATGCAAGAAAACCCGCCTGCTGGCAGAATCACGGCAGTTCAGGTTCCAAGACCAGATGATGCGCAGGACCGCGTCATCGTTCACGCGAGGGAGCGTCTAAGTGGCCGATCAGGCAACTGCGCAAGAATTCGACATCCTGGTACTCGGTGGCGGCAGCGGCGGTTACGCTGCGGCGCTGCGGGCCGTACAGCTCGGTCTCACCGTCGGCCTCGTGGAGAAGGCCAAGCTGGGCGGCACCTGCCTCCACAACGGCTGCATTCCCACCAAGGCGCTGCTCCACTCCGCCGAACTGGCCGACCACGCCCGTGACTCCGCCAAGTACGGCGTGAACGTCACCCTGGACGGCATCGACATCAACGCGGTCAACGCGTACAAGGACGGCATCATCGCCGGCAAGTTCAAGGGCCTGCAGGGGCTCATCAAGTCCAAGGGCATCACCGTCATCGAGGGCGAAGGCAAGCTCCAGGGCACCGACACCGTCGTGGTGGACGGCACCGCCTACAAGGCCAAGAACATCGTCCTGGCCACCGGTTCCTATTCCCGCACCCTTCCGGGCCTGGAAATCGGTGGCAAGGTCATCACGTCCGACGAAGCCCTGAAGATGGATTCCATCCCCAAGAGCGCCATCATCCTGGGCGGCGGCGTCATCGGCGTCGAGTTCGCCTCGGTGTGGAAGTCCTTCGGCGTGGACGTCACCATCGTTGAGGGCCTCCCCTCGCTGGTCCCCAACGAGGACGCCACCATCGTCAAGAACTTCGAGCGGGCGTTCAAGAAGCGCGGCATCAAGTTCTCCACCGGCGTGTTCTTCCAGGGCGTCGAGCAGAATGACGACGGCGTCAAGGTCACCCTGGTGGACGGCAAGACCTTCGAAGCTGACCTCCTGCTGGTCGCAGTGGGCCGTGGCCCTGTCACCGCCAACCTCGGCTACGAGGAAGCCGGCATCACCATCGACCGCGGCTTCGTCATCACCAACGACCGCCTGCACACCGGCGTCGGCAACATCTACGCCGTCGGCGACATCGTTCCCGGCGTCCAGCTTGCGCACCGCGGCTACCAGCAGGGCATTTTCGTGGCCGAGGAGATCGCCGGCCTGAAGCCCGTGATCGTCGAGGACATCAACATCCCCAAGGTCACCTACTCCGAGCCTGAAATCGCCACTGTGGGCTACACCGAAAAGGCCGCCAAGGAGAAGTTCGGCGAGGACCAGGTCCAGACCCAGGAATACAACCTTGCCGGCAACGGCAAGAGCTCCATCCTGGGCACGGCGGGCCTGGTCAAGCTGGTCCGCCAGAAGGACGGCCCCGTGGTGGGCGTCCACATGATCGGCGCCCGCATGGGTGAGCAGGTGGGCGAGGCCCAGCTGATCGTCAACTGGGAAGCCTACCCCGAGGATGTGGCCCAGCTGCTGCACGCCCACCCGACCCAGAACGAGTCCCTGGGTGAAGCCCACCTGGCACTCGCGGGCAAGCCCCTTCACGGCTGATATCCCCCAGCACTAAAAGGGCCTGGTGCACCCGGCACGACATGCCGGGTGCACTAGGCTTCCACCTAAGCAGCAACCATCCGCACTAAAGATCAATAAGGAGAACGGGGACGACATGTCTGAATCCGTTAACTTGCCCGCCCTCGGTGAGAGCGTCACCGAAGGAACCGTCACCCGCTGGCTGAAGCAGGTAGGTGACCGGGTAGAGGTGGACGAGCCGCTGCTCGAGGTCTCCACCGACAAAGTCGACACCGAAATCCCCTCTCCTGTCGCCGGCGTGATCGAGGAAATCCTGGTCGCCGAAGACGAGACCGCCGAGGTAGGCGCTCCCCTGGTCCGCATCGGCGACGGCTCCGGCACCGGTTCCGCTGCGCCCGCCGAAGAAGCCCCCGCCGAGGAAGCCCCGGCTGAAGCTCCCGCACAGGAGGCCCCCGCCGCGGAGGCGCCTTCCCCGGATGCACCCGCCGAAGCACCGGCCCAGGAAGCCCCCGCGGCTTCCGGCGACAGCCACGAGGTCACCCTCCCCGCACTGGGCGAGAGCGTCACCGAAGGCACCGTCACCCGATGGCTCAAGGCCGTCGGCGACACCGTCGAGGTCGACGAGCCGCTGCTGGAAGTGTCCACCGACAAGGTAGACACCGAGATCCCCTCCCCCGTGGCAGGCACCCTCCAGGAAATCCGCGTGAACGAGGACGAGACCGCAGAGGTTGGCTCCGTCCTGGCCGTCATCGGATCCGGCGCCGCCCCGAAGGCCGAAGCCCCCAAGGCGGAAGCGCCGAAGGCCGAGGAAGCCCCGGCACCGGAAGCACCTCAGGAAGAAGCCCCACAGGCTGAAGCTCCGAAGGCCGCCCCGGCGCCTGAGGCTCCGAAGGAAGAGGCTCCGAAGGAAGAAGCTCCCAAGGCTGAGGCACCAAAGGCTGCGCCCGCCGCCGCCGAGGGTGGCTCCGAGTCCAGCTACGTCACTCCCCTGGTCCGCAAGCTGGCAAATCAGCACGGCGTGGACATTGCCGGCCTGTCCGGGACCGGCGTGGGCGGCCGCATCCGGAAGCAGGACGTCATCGCCGCAGCCGAGGCTAAGGCCGCTCCCGCAGCAGCTTCGGCCGCCGCGGCACCGGCACCGGCCGCAGCCGGCGCTGCAGCGTCCTCCCTGCGTGGCACCACCCAGAAGGCGCCCCGCATCCGCCAGGTCATCGCCCGCCGTATGCGGGAATCCCTGGAAATCTCCACGCAGCTGACCCAGGTCCACGAAGTGGACATGACCAAGGTCGCCAAGCTCCGGGCCCGCGCGAAGAACTCGTTCCAGGCCCAGAACGGCACCAAGCTGACGTTCCTGCCGTTCATTGCCAAGGCTGTTGCCGAAGCGCTCAAGCAGCACCCCAAGCTCAACGCTGCCTATGACGAGGACAAGCAGGAGATCACCTACCACAACGCCGAGCACCTGGCGATTGCGGTGGACACGGACAAGGGCCTCCTGGTTCCGGTCATCTCGGATGCAGGCAGCCTGAACCTCGCCGGCCTCGCCGGCAAGATCGCCGACGTCGCCTCCCGCACCCGTGACGGGAAAATCGGCCCGGACGAGCTCTCCGGCGGCACGTTCAGCATCACCAATATCGGTTCGGTGGGCGCGCTGTTCGACACCCCGATCATCAACCAGCCGCAGGTGGGAATTCTGGGCACCGGCGCCATCGTCAAGCGCGCCGTGGTGGTTGCCGATGAAAATGGGGATGACTCGATCGCGATCCGCTCGATGATGTACCTGTCGCTGACGTACGACCACCGTCTGGTGGACGGCGCGGACGCCGGCCGGTTCCTGCAGACGCTGAAGGCGCGCCTCGAAGAGGGAGCCTTCGAGGCGGACCTGGGGCTGTAACGGCCTGACCGCATGACCGCACGACGGCGGTCCGGTACCCGGCGGGAAATCCCGCCAGGGTTCCGGGCCGCCGTCGGCCGTTAACGACGTGGCACACCCGGCACCGTGACGTTGCGCGTGGCCTACTACCGGGTGTAGAAGGACTGGCTACACTGGTCACATGGATATCGTCTATAACATCGTGGTTTTCCTGCACATCGTCGGCGCGGCCATGATCGTCGGCCTCTGGATTGGCCAGATGAAGAAGCCCACCGTCCACCCCCGCCAGTTCGACGGCGCCATGCTGCAGCTCCTTACCGGCATCGCACTCATGGGCCTCATCCCCGCCCTCGACATGGACGCGAACTACTTCAAACTCGGCATCAAGTTCGCCATTGCACTGGCTGTCGGCGTCCTTGCGTTCATCGGCCGCCGCAAGTACAAGAAGGACGAGCCCATCAGCGCCGGCCTCGCGCACGGCGTGGGCGGCCTCGCGCTGCTGAACATCGCGATCGCGACGATCTGGCAATAGCCGCCCCGCGCCCAGCGATGACGGCGACGCTCCCTCGCAGGAGACGGCGCCGTCGTCTGTTTAACGGCCCGGTCATAATCCTCTGACAGCGGACAGCCGATGCATGCCACAGGTGAAATCCCTAGGATGGAAAACGGCGGGTCCAGGCAGCAGCCTGTCCCGGTATACATCGACCCTGAGGAGTGAACATGGCAGCAACACGTTCAGCAAACGCAGTATGGAACGGCAACCTGACGGAGGGTTCCGGTACAACCAGCCTGGCAACCTCAGGCCTGGGAACCTTCGACGTCACCTGGAAAGCCCGCACTGAAGCGGCCGACGGCAAGACCAGCCCGGAGGAACTTATCGCCGCAGCCCACGCCGCGTGTTTCTCCATGGCCTTCAGCAACGAACTTGATAAGGCCGGCCACAGGCCCGAGGAAGTCCGCACCAAGGCCGACGTGACATTTGTCCCCGGCACCGGCATCACCGGCAGCCACCTGACGATGACGGCGCGGATCCCTGGCATTTCCGAGGAGGAATTCCAGAAAATCGCAGGCGAGGCAAAGGTAGGCTGCCCCGTGTCCGGCGCCCTGGCCAGCATCGACATCACCCTGGATGCGACTTTGGCGTCCTAATCCCGGAATAGTGATAAGCCCCTGCCCGGCGGCTCCGGCCAGGCAGGGGCTTATCGCTGCACTGCCCCTTTGCGTGCAGGAATTACATGCCCTGGCTGCGTGCAGGGAGCGGCGCCGGGCGCACCAGACGGTAGCCTTCACGGGCCGGCGGCCGGTCCGTGGGCAGTTCCTGGATCATTTCCTTCAGTGCGCCGATGCCGTATTCCAGCTGTGGGTCGCGGCCGGCCGCGTAAGCGTGGGGCGGGAAGACGACCTCAATGTCCGGGTCAACGCCGTAGTTCTCCACGCTCCAGCCCACTCCGCCGCCGAACCAGGTGGCGTACCGCGGCTGGGTGACGCCGGTACCGTCGGCCAGGGCGAACCGGTTGTCGATGCCCACCACGCCACCCCAGGTTCGCGTACCAATGACGGGACCGATCCCGCGGAGCTTGGACACCTGGGTGATGATGTCACCGTCCGAACCGGCGAATTCATCCGCCAGGATGATGACCGGCCCCCGCGGGGCATGGTGCGGGTACGTGCGGGGCTTCTCGCCGCGCGGCATGCTCCACCCGGTGACCTTCCGGCCAATCAGTTCGGCCACCAGCTGTGAAGTGTGACCGCCCCGGTTGCGGCGGACGTCCACGATCAGCCCGTCCAGGGCGGTCTCGGTGTCAAGGTCACGGTGCAGCTGTGCCCAGCCGTTGGCCATCATGTCCGGAACGTGCAGGTATCCGAACGTGCCGCCCGAGGCTTCCCGCACGGTCCTGCGGTTGCCGGCCACCCATTCCTGGTAGCGCAGGCGCTGCTCGTCCTTGACGGGTACGACGGCGACACGGCGTTGGGTGCCGGCAGCGGCCTCATGGGCGGGGCCGTTGAGCAGGGTCAGCTCTACGGCCCGGCCGGCAGCACCCACCAGCTGCATGGCCGGGGTCACTTCCGCGGAAAGCGGGACGCCGTCGATGGCCAGGAGGATATCGCCGGCCTTCGCGCCGACCCCTGGCCGGGTCAGCGGCGATGTTGCGAGGGGGTCGGACGACTCACCGGCAAGGACGCGGGTGATCTCCCAGCCGGATGCCGTCAGGGTGAGGTCGGCGCCCAGCCGGCCCTGTCCGCGGCTGCCCCGCTCCGTCACGGCTGCGGGCCGGACGTAGGCGTGGGACGTGCCCAGCTCGCCGTGCAGTTCCCACAGCAGATCCACCAGGTCGTCGTGGGAGCCCAGCCGGTCCACGAGCGGGCGGTACCGCATCCGGACCGCCTCCCAGTCCTGCCCGGCCATGTCCTCGGCCCAGAAGAAGTCACGCTGCAGCCGCCATGCCTCGTCAAAGGCCTGGCCCCAGACGCTGACCGGGTCCATCATCACCCGGATACGCCCAAGGTCCACCTTCACCAGCTTCCCTGAGTCCTCGTCCGCCTTGGAGTCCGCCGGAACCGCCGTCACCTGCTTGTCCTTGATGAAGACCACAGCGGCGCCGTCTCCGGAGATCCGGTAACTGTCCAGCGCCTCCACCAGGGTGGACTGCTTCCGGCGGGCGAGGTCGAATCGCGCCAGCGACGGGCGGGCGTCCTTGTCCTCCTGGCTGGCTTTGCCGTCCCCGGTCACGCCGGCAAGGGCCCAGTCGAGCCACAGGAGCGCGCCGCTCGTGGCCCTCAGGGCCGTGTAGTTGCCCTGCGGCACGGGGACCGTGATAACCCTGTGGGCCAGTCCTTCGGCATCGACCCGCACGGCTGGCGCCGCGCCGCCGTCGGTTCCCTCCGTTGCCTCCTCCGGTTGCTCCGTCCCGGCAGGATCCACGTCGGGGCCAAAGGGCGACGGCGTATCCGCCGCGAGTGCCACCAGGTATGGCTTGATGGGGCTGGGGAAGGAAAGATCAAAGGAATGCCCGTCGTACACCGGGTCGAAGCTCCGGTTGGACAGGAAGGCCAGGAACTTGCCGTCCGGGGTGAACGCCGGGGAGGCGTCGCGGAAGCGCCCGTCCGTCACATCCACGGGTGCGCTGTCCGGGGCTGTGGCGTCCACCAGGCGCAGGCGGCTGCGCGAGCCGAAGGAGGTCACCGGCTCCGACCACGCCAGCCAGCGGGAGTCGGCCGACCAGGCAAGGTCCGACACGGTTCCTTCCCCGATGCTGGCCCGCAGGCCGAGTTCGCCGGTTCCGGTGTTGGCCAGGAAGACCTCACCAAAAGTGGTTCCTACGGCAATCCACCGGCCGTTGGGGCTGGCCTCCAGTGCGCTGGCCCGCGAGGTCCCTGGGAACGCAATCCGCTTGCCCCGGGATGGGCTCTGCTGGGCTTCCGCTGCGCCCGCGGAGTCGCCGGGCGCCACGTCGGCCCGCTGCTCATCGGTCGCGGGAACGACGGGGGCCGCGGTGGCGGCCGATCCGGCAGCCGGGACTGGCCGCGGCAGGGGCACCGCATCCCCTGCCGGTGCCGTCGCTGCTGCCGCCGCGGGGACGGCCGTTGCCGCCGAAGGAAGATCAGGCGCAATGTCCTTGATGTACAGCGCTTCCTCGCCGCCGTGGTCCGCCACGTAGGCAATTCGGCCATCGCCCAGCGGGCGCGGCAGGCGGGCACGAACGCCCGGGGCAGCCTCAATAATCCGGGAGGGGCCATCCTTGTGCCGCACCCAGTGGACCGTGCCGTGGGCTTCCACGGCGCTGGCCAGTCCCGCCGTGTCCGGGACGACGTCTCCCAGGTACCGTGCGGCGTCGAGCAGCGCCGGGCGCCGGGACTGCGAAGCCGACCCCAGGGTGATGTCGAGGCGGACAGCTTCAGCCTCCAGGTGGGGCAAAACCCAGAGTTCGCCTGCGGACTCGAAGATCACACGCTTTCCGTCCGTGGACGCATGGCGGACGTAGAAGTCCTGGTGGTCCGTATGCCGGCGCAGGTCCTGCCCGTTCGGAAGCACAGAGTAGAGGTTCCCATAGCCTTCGTGGTCGGAGAGGAAAGCGATGCGGCCGTCCACCCAGAGGGGATCAGTGAGGTTGCCGTCCAGCTCAGGCAGGAGCCGTTCGAATTCCCCGTTTCCGTCCGAATCAAGCCACAGCTTCCCTGCGGTGCCGCCGCGGTAACGCTTCCACCAGGCCGGCTCGCGTGAGAGGACGCTGGCGACCACCACCGGGCGTTCGTCTCCTACTTCCGGGCCGAAAGCCACCGACTCCACGGGTCCGAAGGGAAGCTCTTCGGCAGAGCCGCCGTCGAGTGGGACGCTGTACGCGTACGTGTGCCTGCTTTCGGCCTGGCGGAAGGCGCTGGTGACCACAACGGCGCCGTTCGCCGTGAAGCCCTTTACTCGGGTGGTGTCATGGCCGAAGTAGGTCAGCTGGCGGTACCCGCCGCCTCCGACCTCGGCAGACACGACCTCCGGAGCGGCTCCCTGGACGACCGTCCACACCAGCCGCTTGCCGTCCGGGGTAAAGCGCGGGTTGCGGGCCGGCAGCTGAAGCGCGGAAACGCGCCAGGCGCGTCCCCCGTCCAAGGGCGCGGTCCACACATCGTCCTCGGCCACGAAGGTGACCAGATCGCCGTGCAGATGCGGGAAACGGAAGTAGCTCGAAGAGGTCATCGTACGATCATAGTCAACCGTTTCGGGCCCGCCGGCGTCAGTTGAGGCGCCCCCACGTGATCGGATGGACCATGCGCATCGTCATTAGCGGAGCTTCCGGCCTTCTCGGCACCCACATGTCCCATACCTTCCAGGAGGCAGGACACGACGTCGTCCGACTGGTCCGCAGGAAGCCGGCCGGCCCGGCGGAAATCGAGTGGGACCCGGCGGCCGGGCGGCTGGACGCTGCGGCACTCCAGGGCGCCCACGCCGTCGTGAACCTTTCCGGTGCGGGCATCGGGGACTGGCCGTGGACGCGCAGGCGGGTGGCGGAACTGTTCAGCTCGCGCATTGGACCCACCCGGACCCTGGCGGCCGCGATGCACCGCATGGATTCGCCCCCGCCGGTATTCCTCAGCCAGTCGGGCTCCGGATACTACGGCGACGGCGGCACTACGGTCCTGCGGGAGACCTCACCGCCGGGAACCGGGACCCTGGCCCGGATTTGCCGTGAGTGGGAAGCAGCGGCAGCGTCAGCTCCCGATGGAGTCCGCGTGGTGACACCCAGGACCGGCGTGGTACTCAGCCGTTCCGGCGGAGCGCTGGGCCGGCTGATGCCCCTGCTGCGGGCAGGAGTAGGGGGGCCGCTGGGGAACGGCCGGCAATACTGGCCGTGGGTGACGCTGCCGGATGTCTCCGCGGCGTTCCTGTTCCTTCTCACCGCACCCGTGAACGGCCCCGTAAACCTCTGCGCGCCGGAACAGGCCGACGTCAACACGCTGGTCCGCGCCTTGGGCCAGGCGCTTCACCGGCCGACTGCGCTGCGCGTCCCCGCTCCGGCACTGCGGCTGCTCCTGCGGGATCTCGCCGAGGAACTCCTGCTGGCCAGCCAGCGCATGGAGCCCGGTGTACTGGCCGGTCAGGGATTCGTGTGGCAACACCCGGATGTTGTCTCTGCAGCGGCATGGGTTGCCAGCCGAAAGGGCTGACCGACGACGGAGCGGTGTCCGCTGCCGGTCAGGGACCCCCGGCAAGAATCTCGGTGATGCGCCAGTTCCCGGCATCCGAAACCAGCACCAGCCGCAGTGGCTGGGGCCGGCCTGCCCGGCCCACGCCCACCACCGTCCCGGTGGAGTCCCGCTCCTCGTAGGCCGAAGTTGTGGAGGTGGCCTGAACCACTGCCCCGCCCCCACTGGCGCCGGCTTCACTCCTGACGTCCGAAAGAGCCGTGGTGAATCCCGCCAGCACAGTGTCCGAGGCAATCAGCTGATTCACCGTCCTGCGGTCCGCAGCGTCCGCGGGTGAACCGGTCCGGTTGACTTCGTCCAGCAACTCCGGACGGCCCAGGCTGAACGCGAGGCTCCGGAGCGCCGCCAGTCCGAGGACAGCGTCGGCGGGATCCGGCGCCGACGCAAGTTTCCTGGCCTCCTTCACTTGTCCAGTGGCCCGCTCTTCCGGAGTGCCTGCGCCCCTCGTTGCTTCCTCCGGTGCACCTGTTGCCTGCGATGACACGGTCCCGTCAACTGACCCCGTACTGCCCTGCGGTGCCGACACGCCAGCGGAGAGCCCCCAACCGGCAGCGGCCAACAGAGCCACCGCGCCCAGGGCAAGCGGCCGGAGCCTGGAGGGCCGGCGCGCTGGCCCGGTGCCGGTGCCGTGGTGCCTCGGGTGTTCGGCGGCGTGCCTTCCTCGAACGTGTGCCGTCTCTGGTGTCACTGCCGGAAACGGCATCCGCGGGGGACGCCTGTATCTGCCGGGAAGCTTTGCGGTAAACGTCCTGGCCACGCCGGCCAGCCGCGCCCGGAGCGGGCCGGCTTGCTTCGCGGGGACATGCCGGCGCGTCAGCAACTCGGGGATCACGGTGGGATGGACGGCTGCAGCGAGATCCAGCGGCAGCGGCGCGGCGCTCCTGTAAACCGCTGCGGCCAGTTCCGCGGCGGCAGGCCGCAACCGCCGGTCCTCATTGAGCCCGGCTTCCAGGGCTGCGGCCATTTCCTTGGGGACCTCAGGGCGCAGCAGTGTGAGAGGCGGCCGCACGGCGGACCGGGGCGGGGCACTGCCTGTCAGACAAAACCAGCCCACGGCAGCCGCCCCATAAACATCGCCCTCCGGGTGGAGTCCTGCCCGGACCGCATCCACCGGCACGGGGTCCGTGAATCCAGGTGTGCCGTGGCCGGCGTTTCCGGCGGGATCCCCGACCAGGCGGGTGATGCCGAGATCGGAAAGTAACGGTTTCCCCTGGCCTGTGAACAATACGTTTCCCGGCGAGACGTCCGAATGGGCCATACCCTTCCCGTGCAGGAATCCCAGGACCTGAGCGAGTGGCGTGAGGACGGTGACCACCTCCCCTACGGTCAGTTGTCCCCGGGCAGACACGAGGGAAGCCAGCGAACCGCCGGATGCGTAATCCATCAGCAGCGCCTGGCATTCACCGCAGGAACCGATCACCGTGACCGCCTTGTGAGCCCGTACCAGGTGAGGGTGTTCCAGGACAGAGAGGATACGGATTTCGCGCCGGATCCCGTCCGCGGTCAATGAGTCCGAAAGAATATCCCTGGCATCCTGGGGCGGGGCACCGCCGTCAAAGCACTTCATCGCGAACCTGAGCCCTGTATGCTCCTGGCGCACCAGCCATACGGTGGCGCTGCTGCCGCGCCCCAGCAACCGGTCAACGCTGAATCCGGGAACGTCCGGAGCCTTTGCACCATCCATGCCTTATGTCTAACGGAATTCCCGACGGCCTGCAGAAGTTTTCCACAGGCTGCAGGACCGGAGCAGAAGAGTGCCGGGCCGCGGTGAGTTTAAGCACTAAATCAGGCGCCATACGCTGCGGGGTCTAAGCTTGAAGGCATGACTCTTGAGTTTTCACAGCTCGGTCTTGCCCCTGATTTCGTCGACTACACCCGTGGTTGGGAAATCCAAAGCGAACTCCACGCCAAAGTGGTGGCGGGCGAAGCGCCGAGCACAGTCCTGCTCCTGGAACACGCAGCCGTGTACACAGCCGGCAAACGGACAGAGGACCACGAACGGCCTTTTGACGGCACACCAGTGGTCCCCGTGGACCGTGGCGGCAAACTCACCTGGCACGGTCCCGGCCAGCTGGTGGGCTACCCCATCATCAAACTTAAGAACCGGGCGGGAATCCGTGACTATGTGGAGCGGCTCGAAGCCGTGATCATCGCCGTCCTGGCGGACTATGGCATCGAGGCGGACCGAATCAAGGGCCGGGCCGGAGTGTGGATCAAGGCTGATGCCAATGGCCCGGACCGTAAGATCGCTGCGATCGGGATCCGCGTCCACGAGAGCGTCACCATGCACGGGTTTGCCATCAACTGCAATAACGATCTGGCCCCCTACGGCCAGATCATCGCGTGCGGAATCACCGACGCGGGTGTGACCACCATTGCCCGGGAAACGGGCAGGGACGTGGCCCCCGCGGATCTCGTCGACAGGATCGTCGAGGAACTGAAGAAGCACGAAGAAGCCCTCGTGGCCGTCCCCGAAGGAGTTTTACAGTGACATTGGCACCTGAGGGCCGGAAGATGCTGCGGATTGAGCAGCGTAACGCGGCTGTCCCGGTGGAGCGGAAGCCGGAGTGGATTAAGGCGAAGGTCCAGATGGGGCCGGAGTTCGTCGGGCTCAAGAACCTGGTCAAGAAAGAGGGCCTGCACACGGTGTGTGAGGAGGCCGGCTGCCCGAACATTTTCGAGTGCTGGGAGGACCGGGAGGCGACGTTCCTGATTGGCGGGTCCGAGTGCACCCGGCGGTGTGATTTTTGCCAGATCGATACCGGCAAACCGTCCCCGGTGGACATGTTCGAACCGACCAAGGTGGCCCGGTCGGTGCAGTCGATGAACCTGCGCTACGCGACCGTGACCGGGGTGGCCCGTGATGACCTGGCCGATGAGGGTGTGTGGCTGTACGCCGAAACGGTCCGGAAGATCCACGAACTGAACCCCGGCACCGGCGTGGAGCTGCTGATCCCTGACTTTTCCGGGAAGCCGGAGCACATCGCGGCGATCTGCGATTCGGCCCCGGAGGTGTTCGCGCACAACGTCGAGACCGTGCCCCGGATTTTCAAGCGGATCCGGCCCGCGTTCCGGTACGAGCGGTCCCTGGATGTCATCACCCAGGGCCGGAACCTGGGCATGGTCACCAAGTCCAACCTGATCCTGGGCATGGGCGAAACCCGCGAGGAAATCTCCGAGGCCCTGCGGGACCTGCACGGGGCCGGGTGTGACCTGATCACCATCACCCAGTACCTGCGCCCGTCCGAGCGGCACCTGCCCGTGGACCGGTGGGTCAAGCCCCAGGAATTCGTAGACCTCCAGGACGAGGCACTGGAACTGGGGTTCCTCGGCGTGATGTCCGGGCCCCTGGTCCGGTCCTCCTACCGGGCCGGCCGGCTCTGGGCCACCGCCATGCGCAAAAAGGGACGCGAAATCCCCGAACACCTCGCCCACATCGCCGAAGGCATCCAGGACTCCGGCACCACCCGCCAGGAAGCCGCCAGCCTCCTCGCCCGCTAAAACCCCAACGCCGGGTCACGTAGAATTAAGGAACTATGGCGAAATCCCCTGATTCCAGCAATTCCACTCCGGCAGATTCCGGCGCGCAGAAGCGCGGGCTCTTCTCCCGCAAGCCCAAAGCGCCCAAGGCCAAGAAGCCCAGCCGGCTCAAGCAGATCCGCGAGGTCTTCAACATGACCCGCCGGCACGACCCCATGGTCCCGTGGCTGATGCTCGCGGTTTTCCTGGGCATCGTGGCCGTCAGCTTCCTGGTGGGATTCCTGCTGGACAACTGGATCACCGGTCTCATCATCGGTATTCCGCTGGGCCTCCTGGCCGCAACCTTCATTCTGTCGCGCAGGGCAGAGCGTGCCGCATTCGCCCAGATTGAGAACCAGCCCGGCGCTTCTGGCGCCGCCCTCGGAACCCTGCGCCGCGGCTGGATCACCGAAGAGCAGCCTGTTGCTGTTAACCCGCGCACGCAGGATGCCGTGTTCCGCGCCATTGGCCGGCCCGGCGTCGTGCTGATCAGCGAGGGCCCCACGCACCGCGTCAAGCCTCTCCTGGATGCCGAGCGCAAGCGCCTGGCCCGCATCCTTCCCAACGTCACCGTGCACGTCATCGAGAGCGGCCGCGGTGAAGGGCAGGTGCCGCTGAACCAGCTGGCCAGGCACATGGGCAAGCTGAAAAAGGAGCTGACCAAGCTCGAGGTGAATGCCGTATCCAAGCGGATCTCTTCGCTGGGCAACCGGCTTCCCATTCCGAAGGGCATCGATCCCTATAAGGCGCGTCCCAGCCGCGGCCGCTAGATTCCCCGCCCCGGTTCCGGCACTTGCCTGGACCGGGGCTTTTTCTGCCCGCCGTCATCCGTACTGCACCTAAGGAACCCGTCTTGCCGCTGAACAACACCGTCCTCCGCATCTTCCGTGTGCTCGCCGTGGCCGAGGCCGTCAGCTGGGCAGCGCTGCTGGTGGGGATGTATTTCAAATGGATCGCCGGCACCACCGAACTTGGCGTGCAGGTCGCCGGCCCCGTCCACGGGGCGCTCTTCATGGCCTACGGTCTCGCCGCACTTGCCTTGTGGCGGATGCTGCGGTGGCCGTTCAGGGTGGCGTTCTTCGCGGGCCTGTCGGCCATCTTTCCCTTCGCCACCCTGCTCTTTGAACGCTGGGCCGGCAACCGGGGCTTCCTCGGTGCTGCGGACTCGGCCGAAACGGCCAAGGCAAGCGCCGCCGGATCCGTGCTCGAAGGGAGCAGCCACTAGCCAGGCCGGGACCGCGTCCCGGCTGAGGCGGACCTCCGTCAGTTCCGGACGAGGACCGTATTCATCGCTTTGTCGTGCAGGCCACGGTGGTCAGCGTCAAAAATGACTGCTGGAACCACCAGGCACAGCAGCAGGGCGCGCACCAATCCTGCCAACGGCCCGGGCGTTCCGCCTGCCAGGCGCCTGACGGAAATTCCCATGACGCGGTGGCCGATGCTGTACCCCAGCGTCCCGACCAGAAGCGCCTGTTCGACGGCGAAGATCGCCAGGGTCGCCCACCGGTCCCCTTCGAACGCGAAACCAGCGATCAGCATGGCCACGCCCCAGTCGACGGCAATCGCTGCGATCCGCCGGCCAGCGCGGGCGACGGAACCCGGCCCCGATTCGGGAAGTCCCAGGCGCGCACCTGGGTACCGTGAGATGCCGGAAGTGTCCGGCCCGGTGAGCCACGAGCCAATATCTTTGCGATCTACCACCATGCAAGTTTACCGGCAGAACCCCGCCCATACTGTGGATGCTTCTGGACCACAGTATGGACACCCGATAGCGTGGAGATATCAGGGCATTCTGTAACGTGCCCGAAACAATGCGGACATGGACGGGAAATGCCATGTCCATAGGCTGTTAGCAGTTTCAAGCGATCCCCACAGGCGGGGGCGTTGACCCCCGCAGGACAACACGCGCAGGGTAGGCCGTAACGGCTCCCCTGCGTTTGGATTGCGCTGGATCAGCTGGCTGCATGCCACATATTTACATATGCGTTAGGAGCATAGATGTTCAAGACTGCGGACGAAGTCCTCAAGTTCATCAAGGACGAGGATGTTAAATTCGTCGATATCCGCTTCACCGACCTTCCGGGCGTCCAGCAGCACTTTAACGTTCCCGCCAAGAGTGTCGACGCTGACTTCTTCGTCAACGGCCAGCTCTTCGACGGATCTTCCATCCGCGGCTTCCAGGGCATCGCCGAATCCGACATGCAGCTGATCCCGGACGTCACCACCGCTTTCCTGGACACCTTCCGCATGGAGAAGACCCTCGCGCTGAACTTCTCCATCGTCAACCCGCGCACCGGCGACCCCTACCACCGCGACCCCCGCGGTGTTGCCGAGAAGGCCGAGGCCTATCTCGCTTCCACCGGCATCGCCGACACCGCATTCTTCGCCCCCGAAGCCGAGTTCTTCGTCTTCGACAACGTCCAGTACCAGTCCTCCCCGCAGGGCAGCTTCTACAAGATCGACTCCGAAGAAGCGCACTGGAACACCGGCCGCGAGGAAGAGGGCGGAAACCTCGGCTACAAGACCCCCGTCAAGGGCGGTTACTTCCCCGTGTCCCCCACGGACAAGCAGGCTGACCTGCGCGACGCCATGTGTGTTGCCTTGGACGAAGCCGGCCTCGAGGTCGAGCGCAGCCACCACGAAGTGGGCTCCGCCGGCCAGGCCGAGATCAACTACAAGTTCACCACCCTGACCCACGCTGCCGATGACCTGCAGAAGTTCAAGTACGTCATCAAGAACACCGCAGACGCCTGGGGCAAGTCCGTGACCTTCATGCCCAAGCCGGTCTTTGGCGACAACGGCTCCGGCATGCACTGCCACCAGTCGCTCTGGAACGGTGGCGAGCCGCTGTTCTACGACGAAAAGGGCTACGCCGGGCTGTCCGACACTGCCCGCTGGTACATCGGTGGCCTGCTCAAGCACGCCTCCGCCGTCCTGGCCTTCACCAACCCCACGGTGAACTCCTACCGCCGTCTGGTCAAGGGCTTCGAAGCCCCGGTCAACATGGTCTACTCGCAGGGCAACCGCTCCGCCGGTATCCGTATCCCGATCACCGGTTCCAACCCGAAGGCCAAGCGCATCGAATTCCGCGCTCCGGACCCCTCCTCCAACCCGTACCTGGCATTCGCTGCCCAGCTGATGGCCGGCATCGACGGCATCCGCAACCGCATCGAGCCCCCGGCACCGATCGACAAGGACCTCTACGAGCTCCCTGCCGAAGAGGCCAAGGACATCCCCAAGGCGCCGGGCACCCTGGAAGAAGCACTCGAGGCACTGCGTGAGGACAACGAGTTCCTGCAGGCCGGCGGCGTCTTCACCCAGGACCTGATCGACACTTGGATCGAGTACAAGTACGAGAACGAGATCCGCCCGCTGTCACTCCGCCCGAACCCCTACGAGTTCGAGCTCTACTACGGCGTCTAGTCCGAATACGCGGCTGGAGCAGGCGTAGACCTGCACCGTCCGCGAGTATGAGGCGAAGAAAGGGCTGGTTCCGGGCGTAAGTCCGGAGCCAGCCCTTTCCTGCTGCCCAGCCCGGCGCAGGATTTGACCAAGGTGTGCGTTTCCGGTCGGACGCGCCCGCGTGCGTGGAAGACTCAACGGCTATGGGGAACAACTTCACACCCAAAACGACGCTCGTGGCCATGCTGGCGGCCGCCCTTTCGCTGCCGGCTACCCTACCCGGCGGAGGTCGCCACGACTCACGCCATAAGCTGCGGGCGGCGGCGCGCGCCCTGCCCTTTACATCTCCCGGGTATAGCTTCTGCCCTTCGCAGGTCAGTGTCGCAGAAGATCAGTGTCCGTAGAAGACCCGCTCAAACACGGCCCGCGCCTGCCGGCTCACCCGGAGGTAGTCTTCCTCCAGTACCGCCGCATGTCCGGGTTCATACCCGCACCAGCGGGCCACGGCCTCCAGGTCCCGGCGGGAAGACGGCAGCAGATCGGACGCTTTTCCGTTCCAGATAACGTTGGCGGAGCGGATCCTGCCTGCCAGCCGCCAAGCCCTGGCCAGGATGTCGGCGTCATCCCGTTCCACGAGGCCCAGGCCGGCGGCCGCCTCGAGTGCTTCCACGGTGGAAGTGGTCCGCAGTTCCGGATGCGCGCCGGCGTGCTGGAGCTGCAGGAGCTGGACCAGCCACTCAACGTCGCTAAGGCCACCACGTCCCAGCTTGAGGTGCCGGGCAGGATCGGCCCCGCGCGGCAGCCGTTCCGCCTCGACCCGGGCCTTCACCCTCCTGATTTCCCGGATATCCTGCTCCGACACGGATTCCGGGTACCGGATGGGATCGACCAGCTGGATGAAGTCGGCCGCGAGCCCGTCATCACCGGCCATGGGCCGGGCACGGAGCAGCGCCTGCGCCTCCCAAATCAGCGACCACCGGCGGTAGTACTCAGCGAACGAGTCCAGCGACCGCACCATCGGCCCGTTCTTTCCCTCCGGCCGCAGGTCAGCATCGATCTGCAGGACACGCTCAGCCATGATTGCAGGCTTCAGCGGCTGCGTGAGCAGGCTGGAAACCTTGCCGACAATCCGCAGGGCCTGTTCCCGGGCTTCCTCCTCGGAATAATTCGGCAGCGCGCGGTGGACATACATGACATCGGCGTCGGAACCGTATCCGATCTCGCGTCCGCCCTGGCGGCCCATGGCCACCACGAGCACGGCGGTCATCAGCGGCCCAGAGCCCGCAACAATGCCCTCGGCAACACGCAAGGCGCCGAGCACGGCCGCCCGGTCCGCGTCCGCCAGTGCTGTTCCCACCCGGTCTTGGTCCACCAGCCCGGCGGAGTCCGCGATCGCGATGCGAAGGGTCTCCCGGCGCCGGATCAAGCGGATCAAACGCATCGCGCTCTCCGGGTCAGAGTGCCGCGCCATCTTGGCAGTGATCTCCTGCCACTGTGCCTCAAAGGACAACGGCGCCAAATCCTTGTCCTGGCCAAGCCAGGCCACCGATTCAGGCGAAACCTCAAGGAGGTCCGAAATCAGCCTCGAGTTGGAGAGCATGTGGCAAAGCCGTTCGGCGGCGGCATTCGAGTCGCGCAGCAGGCCTAAATACCAATGCGTTGTGCCCAGGGATTCGCTGATCCGGCGGAACGCCAGCAGCCCCGCGTCCGGGTCCACGCCTTCGGCGAGCCAGTCCAGGAGGACAGGCAGCAGTTGCCGTTGCAGGGCAGCGCGCCGGCTTACCCCGGCGGTCAGGGCCTCGATATGACGCATGGCCCCCTGTGGATCGCGGTAGCCAAGCGCGGCGAGCCGCCCTTGGGCCGCCTCCGGCGTGAGCCGGGCGTCCTCGCTGCTGAGTTTCGCCGCCGTATTCAGCAGCGGCCGGTAGAAGATCCGTTCGTGCAGCTCCCGGACGGACTTCTTCGTCTTCTGCCAGGCAGCCACGAGGGCGTCGGGGTGCGGACGGTCGGTGGAGAACGGCCCCAGCACGCCCTTGGCCAACGTCCGCAGTGCCGGTTCCGTCACAGGCATGAGGTGCGTGCGCCGAAGCTGGAACAGCTGGATGCGGTGCTCCAGCAGCCGCAGGTAGCGGTAGGCGTTGTCGAACGCGGCGGCATCCGACCGGCCAATATAGCCGCCGTTCGAAAGGGCGGCGATCGCCGAGGTGGTGTCCCGCCGTCGTAATGATTCATCCGCCTTGCCGTGCACCAGCTGCAGCAACTGCACGGTGAACTCGACGTCCCGCAGGCCTCCCCGTCCCAGCTTGATCTGCCGGGCCTCTTCTGCCGAAGGGATGTGTTCGGTGACCCTGCGCCGCATGGCCTGCACGGATTCGACGAAGCCGTCCCGTCCGGCCGAACTCCAGATCAGCGGCGCGACCGCGTCCTCGTAGCGCCGCCCCAGCTCGGCATCGCCGGCGATGTGCCGCGCCTTGAGCAGCGCCTGAAACTCCCAGCTCTCGGCCCACCGCGCATAGTAGGACTCGTGCGAGGCGAGCGTCCGCACCAGCGGCCCGGATTTTCCCTCAGGCCGAAGGTTCGCGTCCACTTCCCACAGCCCCGGTTCACGTGCCGCCGACGAAATGGCGCGCGAAATGCCGCTGGCCAGCGCCGTCCCGATCGTGTTCGCCTGGGCATCCCCCAAGTCGCCGGGGTCGACGACGTAGATGACATCGACGTCGGAAATATAATTCAGCTCCCGGGCACCGCATTTGCCCATTCCAATAACGGAAAGTCCGACGCCGGCCACCTCGCCTTCGCCGTGTTGGCCCGCCGCTTCGGCACGGGAGACAGCCAGGGCGGCTTCGATCGCCGCCCCCGCCAGATCGGCCAGTTCGCCGCCGACGGCGGGCAGGAAGTCGAGCGGGTCGGCGGCGCAAAGGTCCTTGACCGCCAGGTCCACCACCCCCCGGCGATAGGCAGTGCGGAGCGCCGCGTAGGCGTCCACGCCCGTCAAGCCTGCCACCGGCCGCGCTGCCCGCGGATCTGCGCCCACGGACCGCAGCAGGGCAGCCCGAAGTTCCGCGGGATCGGCCTGGACCGGCTCGGGACTGGGCCTTACGTCGAAGGCGTCGAGATGCTCGGGATGCCGGATGAGGAACTCGCCCAGTGCCTCGGACGCCCCAAGCACCCGGTAGAGCGGCTCGCTCTGCTCCGGATCTGCCGAGGCCAGCTCCCGCAGTGCCGGGTGTTTCTCGATCAGCCTGACCAGGGACTGCAGCGCAGTGTCCGGGCTCGCTGCCATCTGGAGGCCGCCGAACAGCTTGTCCTGGTCCAGCCCCTCCAGCTCCCGGGCAGCAAGAAACCGCTCCCCTTTTTCAAGGTCGCTGAAACCGGCCGCGATGAGGCGGCGCGCCAGGCTCACGCCCGCAGCCTTAGAGGATGCCGAGGTTGCGCTGCAACTCGTAAGGCGTCACCTGGAGCCGGTAATCCTGCCACTCGGCCCGCTTGTTCCGCAGGAAGTGTTCAAAGACCTGCTCACCCAGGATCTGAGGCATCAGGTCGGAGTCCTCCATGGACCGGATCGCGTCGTGGAGGCTGGCCGGCAGCGGGTCATGCCCCATGGCACGACGTTCGGCGGAGCTGAGGGACCAGACGTCGTCCTCGGCAGCGGCGGGCAGGTCGTAGCCTTCCTCGATTCCCTTCAGGCCGGCGCCGAGCAGCACGGCGTAGGCGAGGTACGGATTGGCTGCCGAATCGATGCCGCGGTATTCGATCCGGGCGGACTGGCCCTTGCCGGGCTTGTACAACGGAACGCGCACCAGGGCCGAACGGTTGTTGTGCCCCCAGCTGAGGTAGCTGGGGGCCTCGCCGCCGCCCCACAGCCGCTTGTACGAGTTCACGAACTGGTTGGTCACCGCCGTGAACTCCGGTGCGTGCTTGAGGATGCCGGCGATGAACTGCCGGGCAGTCCGGGACAGCTGGTACTCGGCACCGGCCTCGAAAAACGCGTTGGTGTCGCCTTCAAACAGCGAAAAGTGGGTGTGCATGCCGGAGCCTGGGTGGGCGGTGAACGGCTTGGGCATGAAGGTGGCGTAGGTGCCCTGCTGGAGGGCCACTTCCTTGATGACCGTGCGGAACGTCATGATGTTGTCGGCCGTCTGGAGGGCGTCCGCGTAACGAAGGTCGATCTCGTTCTGGCCGGGGCCGCCTTCGTGGTGGCTGAACTCCACCGAGATCCCGACCGATTCCAGCATGGTGACTGCGGTGCGGCGGAAATCCTGGGCCACGCCGCCGGGAACGTGGTCGAAGTAGCCGCCCTCGTCCACCGGGACCGGCGCGCCGTCCGGGCCAAGGTCCTGCGACTTGAGGAGGTAGAACTCGATCTCGGGGTGCGTGTAGCAGGTAAAGCCCATGTCCGCGGCCTTGGCCAGGGTCCGCTTCAGGACGTTGCGCGGATCAGCGGTGGAGGGCTCGCCGTCGGGCGTCAAAATGTCGCAGAACATACGGGAGGTCTGCTCCGTCTCGCCGCGCCACGGCAGGATCTGGAAGGTCGCCGGGTCCGGCTGCAGAAGCATGTCCGACTCGAACACGCGAGCAAGGCCTTCGATCGAGGACCCGTCGAAGCCGAGTCCTTCCTCGAACGCACCCTCCACTTCGGCCGGGGCCAGCGCTACGGACTTCAGGGAGCCAACGACGTCGGTGAACCAGAGGCGCACGAAACGTACGTCGCGCTCTTCGATCGTGCGCAGGACAAACTCTTGCTGGCGGTCCATGGTGGCCTCTTCTCCGGTCAACGTCCATGCTCCCGCTCCGGGATACGGGCAGCGGGGAGCAGTTCACAAACACTGTACTAAGCATTCGACGCCGATGCTTGAGCCGCCGCCGCGCGTAACACAGCGTTAACACGGCCCGCCGGCGGACGCCGGTAGCTAGGACGGCCGGTACCGCATTAAGCTCATCTCATGGCCACCAGCAACAGCTCAGATTCCAGCATGCCCGCAGACCACCCTGCCCCCTACGGGAGCGGCCCGGGGCGGAAGGATTCACAGCCGGCCGGTCCGGAGGCGGCGCGGACTCCGGCAAAGATCCGGGTGCACCACCTGCAGCAGGCCAAGCGGGATGGCACCAGGTTTGCGATGCTCACCGCCTACGAACAGTATTCAGCCGGGATTTTCGACGAAGCCGGCATCGAGGTGCTGCTGGTGGGCGACTCGGCGTCGAACAATGTCTTCGGCAACGAGACCAGCCTCCCCGTCACCGTGGACGAGCTGCTTCCCCTTTGCCGCGCCGTCTCCCGGTCCGCCAAACGCGCGCTGATCGTGGCCGACCTTCCGTTCGGCAGCTACGAGGTCTCACCGGAGCAGGCGGTGGCAACCGGAGTCCGTTTCCTGAAAGAGGGCCTTGCTCACGCCGTCAAGATCGAAGGCGGCAAGTATTACGCCCCCACCGTGCGGGCCATGGTCCAGGCCGGCATTCCCGTGATGGCCCACATCGGCTTCACCCCGCAGAGCGAGCACGCTCTGGGCGGCTACCGGGTGCAGGGCCGCGGCGAGGACGCCCAACGGCTGGTGGATGACGCCGTGGCGCTGGCCGACGCCGGCGCGTTCAGTGTCCTGATGGAAATGGTGCCCGCGGAGGTTGCGGCAGCCGTGGACGCTGCTGTCGCCGTTCCCACCGTAGGCATCGGCGCCGGCAAGGAAACCACCGGGCAGGTCCTTGTGTGGCAGGACATGGCAGGCCTCCGCGGCGGACGGATGGCAAAGTTCGTCAAGCAGTACGCGGACCTGCGCACCACCCTCCTGGAAGCAGCCACCGCCTACGGCGAGGACGTCCGCTCGGGAGAATTTCCCGGCCCCGAACACACCTTCTAGCGGCCAGCCGGGCGGCGGTGGTCAGTCCTCGTCGCCCTTTTCCCAGGCTTCATTGCGTGCCTGGACCTTTTCGAGCGCATGTTCGGCCTCTTCCCTGGTCTTGTAGGGGCCGATCAGCTGGCTCCAGTCGGAAAGCCTGTCCTCTTCCACCTGGTGCGTGTTCACGTTGTACCAGTACTCAGTCATCGTCGCTTCCTCAGTTCCCGCGGGCGGCAGCCGGGTGATCCGCGTAACTTAAATGCATACGCGGGGCTTCCCGGCATCCCGGTTGTTCGGCGTTCTGCCCTGCCTTATATGATCAATCTATGCCTTCCCTTGCCTCGACTGCACCCATCGGCACCCTCACCCCGGGAACCGTGGGCCCGCAGCGCCCCGTGCCGGCGTCCATCCCCCGCCCCGAATACGTGGGCAGGCCCGCACCGGCAAAGTTCACCGGCTCCGAGGTCAAGACACGGGAAACCATCGAAAAGATCCGCATCGCCGGGAAGATCGCCGCGCAGGCCATTGTCGAAGTCGGCAAGCACATCCAGCCCGGTGTCACTACCGACCACCTGGACAAGGTGGGCCACGAGTTCCTCCTGGACCACCATGCCTACCCTTCAACGCTCGGCTACCGGGGCTTTCCAAAGTCCCTTTGCTCGTCCCTCAACGAGGTCATTTGCCACGGCATCCCGGACAGCACCGTGGTTAACGACGGCGACATCATCAACATCGACATCACGGCGTACATCAACGGGGTCCACGGAGACACCAACCACACCTTCCTGGTGGGCGACGTCGATGAGGAATCCCGCCTGCTCGTGGAGCGGACCCGGGAATCACTGAACCGGGCCATCAAGGCCGTCGCCCCGGGCCGGGAGATCAACGTCATCGGCCGTGCCATCGAGTCCTACGCGAAGCGCTTCGGTTACGGTGTGGTGCGTGATTTTACGGGCCACGGGGTGGGCGAAGCCTTCCACACCGGCCTCATCATTCCGCACTACGACGCCGCGCCGGCCTACAACACCGTGATCGAGGCCGGCATGGTGTTCACCATTGAGCCGATGCTCACCCTCGGCACTGTGGAATGGGACATGTGGGCGGACGACTGGACCGTGGTGACCCGCGACCGCAAACGGACGGCGCAGTTCGAGCACACCCTCCTGGTGACCGAGTCCGGCGCCGAGATCCTGACCCTCCCATAGCTTCCAGTGGCGGGACGGTTCGGACCGGCCCGCGCTGATTCCGGCACTGCCGGACACCCCCGGCCGGCACCGGCCGCCCATCCCTGACCGCACCTGCCAGAACGGAATCCCATTGGCCAAGAAGGACGAGAAGTCTCCAAAGAACGCACCGCTGATCGGCATCGACATCGGAGGCACGGGCATCAAGGGCGGCATTGTCGACCTGAAGAAGGGCAAGCTGCTGGGCGAGCGCTTCCGCGTCCCCACGCCCCAGCCCGCTACGCCGGAGGCGGTGGCCGAGGCCGTGGCCCTGGTGGTGGCGGAACTGTCCGCACGTCCCGAAGCCCCCGCCGCGGGCTCCCCCGTGGGCGTCACTTTTCCGGGCATCATCCAGCACGGCGTGGTCCATTCCGCTGCCAATGTGGACAAGAGCTGGCTGGACACTGACATCGATGCCCTCCTCACGGCCCGCCTGGGCAGGCCGGTGGAGGTCATCAACGACGCCGACGCCGCCGGCCTGGCCGAGGCGCGCTACGGCGCAGGAGCCGGCGTCAACGGCACGGTCCTGGTCATCACGCTGGGCACGGGAATCGGTTCCGCGTTCATCTTTGACGGCAAGCTGGTCCCCAACGCCGAGCTGGGACACCTTGAGATCGACGGGCACGACGCTGAAACGAAGGCTTCAGCTGTGGCTCGGGAACGCGACGGCCTGTCCTGGGACGAATACAGCGTCCTGCTGCAGCGCTACTTCTCCCACGTGGAATTCCTCTTCTCACCGGAACTGTTCATTGTGGGCGGCGGCATTTCAAAGCGTGCGGACGAGTACCTTCCCAACCTGAAGCTGCGCACGCCGATCGTACCGGCCGTCCTGCGGAATGAAGCGGGGATTGTGGGCGCCGCCATCGAGATTGCGCTCCAGCACAAACTGGCAAAGTAGAGCGTGATGCCGGTGGCGGCAGCGGCTTCCCCTCCGCTGCCGCCACCGGAAGATTAGAGCGGGCTCTTCTCGGAGCTCTTGCTGCCCTTGGCTGCTGCGCCCTTGGAGTCTTCTCCCTCATGGCGGAGCAGGGCGATGGCGGTTTCGAAGTCTTCGAGCGACTCGAAAGCCTGGTAGACACTGGCGAACCGCAGGTAGGCCACCTTGTCCAGCTTCTGCAGGGGTCCGAGGATGACCAGGCCAACCTCGTGGGCGTCGATTTCCGCGGCGCCGGATGCCCGGATCTGCTCTTCGACCTCCTGGGCCAGCAGGGCAAGATCATCTTCGCTCACCGGGCGGCCCTGGCAGGCCTTGCGCACGCCATTGATGACCTTGCTCCGGCTGAAGGGCTCGCCCACGCCGGAGCGCTTGATGACCGACAGGCTGGTGGTTTCCACGGTGGTGAACCGGCGGCCGCACTCGGGGCATTGCCGGCGGCGCCGGATGGAGGAGCCGTCGTCGGCCATGCGGCTGTCCACGACCCGGGAGTCGGGGTTGCGGCAGAACGGACAGTACATGGCATCCCCTCTTTCGCGCGAACCGGCTGGGAGCGCACGTCAGCGGTCCCATAGCGCCTTCCAGTCTACGGCCACATGTAGCGTAATAACAAGCCTGTAATTACTACATGTAGTGGCTAGGACGGGGCAGCGAAGCGCACCGTCACAGCGTCGCCGTGCGCGGGAAGGTCCTCCGCGCGGGAAAGGCTCACGATGTGGCCCCCGACCTCCTGGAGCGCTTCGCGGGTGTAGTTGACCACCTGGATGGCGCGCAGGAAGGTGGTGACATTCAGGCCCGAGGAGAAGGCCGCGGTTCCACTGGTGGGCAGGACGTGGTTGGACCCTGCGCAATAGTCGCCCAGGCTGACCGGGCTGTAGTCCCCCACGAAGATGGCGCCGGCATTGCGGATCCGTGCCGCCACTGCGGGCGCATCCGCGGTCATGATCTCGAGGTGTTCCGCCGCATAGGCGTCGCACGCCGCAATTCCCTGCTCCAGTCCGTCCACCAGGACCACTCCGGACTGTGGCCCGGACAGCGCCTCCTGCACCCGGGCAGAGTGCCGGGTGGCGGCCGCCTGGCGGTCCAGTTCCACGCGCACGGCAGCTGCCAGGTCCGCCGAGTCGGTGATCAGCACGGACGCTGCCTTGGGATCATGTTCCGCCTGGCTAATGAGATCCGCGGCAACCAGCGCGGGTTTGGCCGTGGCATCCGCCAGGATGGCAATCTCCGTGGTCCCCGCTTCGGAGTCAATGCCCACCACGCCCTTGACCAGCCGCTTGGCGGTGGCCACGAAGATGTTGCCAGGCCCGGTGACGACGTCAACGGGTTCCAGCGCCGGTCCGGCTTCGGAACCTTCCACCCCGTAGGCGAACGCGGCGATGGCCTGCGCTCCACCGATGGCGTAGACCTCGGTAATGCCCAGCAGTTCGGCCGCCGCCAGGATGGTGGGATGCGGAAGCCCGCCGAACTCCTTCTGCGGCGGGGAAGCCAGGGCAATGGAGGCCACCCCGGCGGCCAGGGCCGGCACCACATTCATAACCACGGAGGATGGGTACACGGCAAGACCGCCGGGCACATAAAGGCCGACACGCGCCACGGGGACCCAGTTCTGGCTGACCACGGCACCGTCACCGAGTTCGACGTCAACGTTCCGCGGCCGCTGGGCGTCCGCGAATTTCCGCGCCCGGCCGATGGATTCCTCCAGGGCCCTGCGGACCGCCGGATCAAGCTGCTCCAGGGCAGTCCGGAGGGCAGCAGCCGGAACGCGCGGGTGCTGCTGCTCTACGCCATCAAACCTCCCGGCCAACTCCGAGAGCGCTGCAAAGCCGCTCTGCCGGACCGCGGAAATAATTGCGGTGACTTTGTCTTCGGCGTCCGCCACGGTGCTGCCCTGGGCCCGCGGAACGGCTGCGCGCAGCCCGGCCAGGGACAGTGCCTGCCCTCGGAGGTCGACGGTACGGAAGTTCACGGCTGAAGCAGCGGGCACGGCGTCCGGGGAGATAGTCACGGCTCCTATTTTACGGCTCCGCCACCAGGCCATTGGCGCCGCCGGCCGTCCCGGACCTCTTCCGGCCTCCAACGTCCAGCACTTCCAGCGCGAACACCGCGATAGCGGTAGCCGCGGGCCACAGCAGCAGCACGGGCCAGGCGCGCAGGGAAAAGGCGATGCTGGCGTTCGCCGAGGCGTCCACAGGCGGGCTCCACAGCCGCGCCGCCGCCATCCCTGCCTGCCAAGCCACCAATGCGCCCAGCGCTGCTCCGGTCAAAGCGAGCATCAGCGCCGCCTGCCGGCGGGGCCGCCGTCCATCCACCAGGAAGACCGCCAGCAGACACCCGGCGAACAGCAGGACACCACCCAGTGTCAGGTCCCGGGGCAGCCAGGTTGCCGGGTTGGCGCCGGTAGCCAGGGCGGAATCGCGGGTGATGAGGTTGAGCCCGCCGGGGGCCAGGAGCCACCAGAGGATTCCGGCCGGAATTCCCGCCAGGGCCGGAGCGGCCAGCATGGCCCAGGGCAGGCGGCGGGTCCCGCCGGTACTTTTACGCATGCAACAAACCTTAACAAACGCCCGGCACAGGTCCTTCCAGGGCGAACCTGCGCCGGCAGTTTCCGGGGGCCGGCCGCCGGCAAATACCCTAGGAAGGGGAAACACAGACATTTATCTTTCAGGAGTACCGGGTGACCGACAATACCGTCCCGTTTGGGCCGACGTTCAAGGAGATCTTCCGCCGCCACGCTGCGGGCGTCGCCATCATCACGGCCAACTACCAGGACCGGCCCTACGGGTTCACGGCAACGTCTGTCGCTTCACTGTCCGCCGAGCCTCCGCGCTTCACTTTCAACATGGCCCGTAGCTCGAGTTCCTGGCCGGCGGTTGCCAACACCACCTACATCGGCGTGCACATGCTGGGCCTGGAAAACCACGAACTGGCTGACCGGTTCGCACGCACCAGCAACAGGTTCGAGGGCGACCACTGGGAGACCGGACCGCATGGCGTGCCGATCCTCAAGGATGTGGCCGGGTGGCTGATCGGGGAGGTCCAGATGCGGCTGTCTTTCGAAAACAACGCCGTGGTGGTGGTGCAGGTGGTGGACGGCCAGGTGGGAGGCGACGGTTCTCCGCTGCTATACCACGGCGGCGGCTACAGCCAGCCGGTCCCCCTGGACTATGAAATCTAGCAGGCCCGGCATAACAGCGGCCGACGGCGGGAGGAGGCTCCCGCCGTCGGCCGCTGTTTGTTTTCAGGCGTCCAGGCAGGCCGGCCCCAGCAGGACTTTCAGGTCGCCAAAGAGGGAGGGGCTGGGGTTGACCCGCAGGTGCACCGGCAGCGCCATGATTTCCGTCCGGGTGTCGCCCAGCAGGTGCAGGCGCACCTCGGAGTTACCGCGGTGGGTACGCAGGACATCGCCGAGTTCGGTGACGACGGCCTCGGTGGCCTTGTGCGTGGGCATGGTGATGACCAGCGGCCCGTTGAGGCCCTCGCTCAGGTCAGGCACCGACAGCTCCATGCAGTTCAGCGTGATGGCGCCGTCGTCCCGCTTCTGCAGGCGGCCCTTGACCACCACGATGAGGTCCTCAGCCAGCACGGAGGCGATGGGCCCGTAGACCTGGCCGAAGAACATGACCTCGATCGAAGCTCCAAGGTCTTCCACCTCCGCGCGGGCGTACGCGTTCCCGCTCGCCTTGGCGATGCGGCGGCTGAGCGAGGTGATCATCCCGGCAATGGTGATGATGGCGCCGTCCTGCGGGCCGTCCTCGCCGAGCACCGAGGTGATGGTCTGCTCTGCGTGCTGGCTTAGGACTCCCTCGAGCCCCTGTAGCGGATGGTCAGAAACATAGAGGCCAAGCATGTCCCGCTCGAAGGAAAGCTTGTCCTTCTTCTCCCACTCGGGCAGGTCCGGGATTTCGATGCTCAGGGACGCCTCAGACTCGGTTTCCTCGAAGCCCGCGAACAGGTCGAACTGGCCAATGGCTTCGTTGCGCTTCAGCGTGATCACCGAGTCGATGGCTTCTTCGTGGACCATGGCCAGGGCACGGCGGTGGTGTCCGAGCGAATCGAAGGCGCCGGACTTGATCAGCGATTCTATGGTCCGCTTGTTGCAGACGACCGCCGGGACCTTCATCAGGTAATCCTTGAAGGACGTGAACGCCCCTTCGCTTTCGCGGGCGGCGACCATGGCCTCCACCGCGTTGACGCCCACGTTGCGGATCGCGCCCATGCCGAAGCGGATGTCATTTCCGACCGGGGTGAAGTTCAGCGCCGACTCGTTCACGTCCGGCGGCAGCACGGTAATGCCCATGCGCCTGCATTCATTGAGGTAAATGGCCGACTTGTCCTTGTCGTCACCCACGGACGTCAGCAGTGCAGCCATGTACTCCGGGGCATAGTGCGCCTTGAGGTAGGCGGTCCAGTAGGAGATGACGCCGTAGGCCGCCGAGTGGGCCTTGTTGAAGGCGTAGTCGGAGAATGGCAGGAGGATGTCCCACAGGGTCTTGACGGCTTCCA
Source organism: Pseudarthrobacter sp. NPDC092419 (assembly GCF_044755045.1). Taxonomy (NCBI): domain Bacteria; kingdom Bacillati; phylum Actinomycetota; class Actinomycetes; order Micrococcales; family Micrococcaceae; genus Pseudarthrobacter; species Pseudarthrobacter sp. NPDC092419. The sequence continues at coordinate 64,351 of NZ_JBIVQF010000003.1, read as the reverse complement.
TGGAGTAACCGTTGTCCTGCATGCCCTGGGAGAATCCGGCAAACTGCTTGTCCAGTTCCGACTTCTTCTTCTTGCCCATGGCGCGGCGCAAAATGTCTGCCTGGCCCAGCGAGTAGCCCGCGAGCTTCTGGGCCACCGCCATGACCTGCTCCTGGTACACGATCAGGCCGAACGTGCCGCCGAGGATTTCCCTGAGGGGCTCTTCGAGCTCCGGGTGGATGGGAATGACTTCCTGGATGCCGTTTTTGCGCAGCGCATAGTCGGTGTGCGCGTTGGCGCCCATGGGGCCCGGGCGGTACAGCGCCAGAACCGCTGAGATGTCCTCGAAGTTGTCAGGCTTCATGAGCTTGAGCAGGGACCGCATGGGCCCGCCGTCGAGCTGGAACACGCCCAGGGTGTCGCCGCGGGCCAGGAGTTCGTAGGAGGCGGCGTCGTCCAGTTCCAGGTTTTCCAGGTCCAGGTCGATGCCGCGGTTCATTTTGATGTTCTCGAGGGCGTCGGAAATGATCGTCAGGTTCCGCAGGCCCAGGAAGTCCATTTTGATCAGGCCAAGGCCCTCGGACGTGGGGTAGTCAAACTGGGTGATCACCTGCCCGTCCTGGAACCGGCGCATGATCGGGATGACATCGATGATGGGGTCGGAGGACATGATGACGCCGGCGGCGTGGACGCCCCACTGGCGCTTCAGCCCTTCGATGCCGAGTGCTGTCTCGAACACCTTCGCCGCTTCGGGATCCGTAGCGATCAGCTGGCGGAAGTCGCCTGCCTCGCCGTAGCGCTTCGCTTCCGGGTTCTGGATGTCCGCCAGCGGGATGTCCTTGGCCATCACCGCAGGCGGCAGCGCCTTGGTGAGCTGCTCGCCCATGCTGAACGGATAGCCCAGCACGCGTGAGGAGTCCTTGAGCGCCTGCTTGGTCTTGATGGTGCCGTACGTGACGATCATTGCCACGCGCTCATCGCCGTACTTCCGCGTCACGTAGTCGATGACCTCGGAGCGGCGGCGGTCATCGAAGTCGACGTCGAAGTCGGGCATGGAGACACGGTCCGGGTTGAGGAACCGCTCGAAGATCAGTCCGTGCCGCAACGGGTCGAGGTCGGTGATGCGCATGGCGTAGGCCACCATGGAACCGGCGCCGGAACCACGGCCGGGACCCACCCTGATGCCGTTGTTCTTGGCCCAGTTGATGAAGTCGGCCACCACCAGGAAGTAGCCGGGGAAGCCCATGGAAGTGATGACGCCGAGCTCGTAGTCCGCCTGCTTGCGTACCTCGTCCGGCACGCCTTTCGGGTAGCGGTACTGCAGGCCCTTGTCCACTTCCTTAACCAGCCAGGACGTCTCGTCCTCGCCCGGCGGGCAGGGGAAGCGGGGCATGTAGTTGGCGTCGGTGTTGAAGGAGACTTCGCAGCGCTCTGCGATGAGCAGCGTGTTGTCGCAGGCCTCAGGATGGTCGCGGAAAAGTTCGCGCATCTCGCGGGGCGATTTCAAGTAGTAGCCGCTGCCGGAAAACGCGAACCTGGACCCGCCATTGTCGTAGGTGGGCTCCAGCAGCGTGGAACCGGACTGGATGGCGAGCAGTGCCTCGTGGGCCTTGGCGTCGTGCTCGTGGGTGTAGTGGAGGTCGTTGGTGGCCACCAGGGGCAGGTTCAGTTCCTTGGCCAGGCGGAGCAGGTCGCCGGTGACCCTGCGCTCGATGTCCAGTCCGTGGTCCATGAGCTCGCAGAAGTAGTTTTCGGCCCCGAAAATGTCCCGGAATTCCGCTGCGGCTTCCAGTGCCTCGCGGTATTGCCCCAGGCGGAGGCGGGTCTGCACTTCGCCGGACGGGCAACCGGTGGTGGCAATAAGCCCTTCCGAGTAGGTGTTGAGCAGTTCGCGGTCCAGCCGGGGCCACTTGCCGAAAACCGAGTCCAGCGAAGCGATGGAGGAGGCGCGGAACAGATTGCGCATGCCCACGTTGTTGTAGCTCAACAGGGTCATGTGCGTGTAGGAGCCACCGCCGGAGACGTCGTCCTTGCGCTGTGACTCGTCGCCCCACCTCACGCGCTCTTTGTCCGTCCGGGCGGTACCCGGAGTCACGTAGGCTTCGACGCCGATGATGGGCTTGATGCCCTTGGCCTGGGCTTTCTGCCAGAAATCGAAGGCCCCGAACAGGTAACCATGGTCCGTGGTGGCCAGGGCGGGCATGCCCAGCCGCTCCGTCTCGTCGAACAACTCACCCAGCCGGGCGGCCCCATCCAGCATGGAGTATTCGGTGTGCGTGTGGAGGTGGACGAACGAGTCATTGCTGGAAGTCACCGCACCATTCTATGCGCTGGCCTCGGCAGCACCCGCTCAGGCCCTGCCGGACTCCAGGACTTCCAGGGCGTACGCGAGGTCCTGCGGATACTCGCTGGTGACCCGGATCCGCTCTCCGGTCACGGGGTGTTCGAAACCAAGTTCCCGGGCGTGCAGCCATTGCCGGGTCAGGCCAAGGGTCGCCGCCAGACGCGGGTCGGCGCCGTAGGTGAGGTCTCCCGCGCAGGGGTGCCGCAGGGCCGAGAAATGCACGCGGATCTGGTGGGTCCGGCCGGTCTCCAGGTGTACTTCCACCAGGCTCGCCTTTCCAAACGCCTCCAGCACCTCGTAGTGGGTCACCGATGGCCGGCCGTCCTCGATGACGGCGAACCGCCAGTCATGCCCGGGGTGACGCCCGATCGGGGCGTCGATGGTCCCCGTCAGCGGATCGGGCAGGCCCTGAACCACGGCGTGGTAGACCTTATCCACGGTGCGTTCCTTGAAGGCCCGCTTCAGGGCGGTATACGCACGTTCGGATTTAGCCACGACCATGACACCCGAGGTGCCGACGTCGAGCCGGTGGACGATCCCTGCCCGCTCGGGCGATCCGGAGGTCGAGATCCGGTATCCCGCCCCGGCGAGGCCACCCACGACGGTGGGACCCACCCAGCCGGGCGACGGATGGGCGGCGACGCCCACAGGCTTATCGACAACGACGAAATCGTCGTCGTCCAGCAGGATGTTCAGGCCTTCCACTTCTTCCTCCACGACTTCCAGCGGGTCCCGCTGCTCCGGCACAGTCACCTGCAGCACATCCCCCGCCACGAGCTTGGCCGATTTGCCGAGGGGCCTGCCGGCATTCAGGACGTGGCCGCCGGCGATGAGCGCGGCCGCGGCGGAGCGGGAGATCCCCAGCAGCCCCGCCAATCCGGCGTCTGCCCGGGAGCCGGCGAAATCGTCGGAGACCACCAGGCTGTCAGTCATCGCCGTTCCCGTTCCTGCCTTGTTCTGCGTCCTCGCCCCGGTCTGCGGCGACGAGCCGCGTTCCGTCCAGGGCTATTCCGCGCAGTGTAAGGATGCAGATGATCGCCACGGCAGAGACCACCGCGGAATCAGCGATGTTGAAGATGGCGAAATTGGGGAGCTGGATGAAGTCCACCACATGCCCCATGCCGAACGATGGTTCACGGAATAACCGGTCCGTGAGGTTACCCAGGGCCCCGCCCAAGAGCAGTCCCAGCGCCAGGGCCCACCAGGCCGAGCCGAGTTTGCGCACTTGGAAAAGGATGGCGATTGCCACCGCGGCCATGATGATGGAGAACACCCACGTGACGTTTTCACCGATGGAAAAAGCAGCGCCGGAGTTACGGATGAAGTACCAGTGCAGCAAGGGCGGAAGGACAGGGATCCGTTCGCCTTCCACCATGGTGGAAGTCACCCAAATCTTGGTCAGCTGGTCCAGCGCGTAGGCGAAAACGGCGCATCCGGCAAAGAGGCCAAGGAGCAGCCCCCGGGAGTACCTGCGGGCGGGCGGCTGGGGCGGTGCCGCACCAGCGGCAAGTTCGTCTGTCATGGCGCTTTCATTCGTAAAAACAGGTGGCAAGCAGAAAGCCGGCGGCCGAGGAGTCCTCAGCCACCGGCTTTCAGAATACGTGGTTGACGCGTTAGTTGGCTTCGCTGACTTCCGGCGTTGCCACGGAACCGCGGGCGTCCAGGTCGCGCAGCTGGCCTTCGATGTAGGCCTTCAGGCGCGAACGGTAGTCGCGTTCGAAGCCGCGGAGCTGCTCGACCTTGCGCTCCAGGACCGAGCGCTGCTGCTCGAGGGCGCCGAGGATCTTGCGGGACTTCTCCTGCGCGTCGTTGACGAGGCTGCTGGCTTCGATCTGCGCCTCGGCAATGATCTTTTCCTTCTGGGCCTGGCCTTCGGCGACGTGGCGGTCGTGCATCTGCTGGGCCATGGCCAGCAGGCCGGCCGCGGACTCGGCGGACGGCGTGGAGGCAGGAGCCTGGGCTGCTGCGGCCGGTGCGGGGACGGGAGCTGCAGCTTCCTTCTTCTTGGCTGCTTCAGCGGCCTTGGCTTCGGCTTCAGCCTTCTCGCGGGCTTCATCCTTTTCAGCCTTGGCGGGAGCGGGGACCTTTTCCACAACGGGAGCGGCTGCGGAGCTGGCGGGGACGCTGGAACCGGCTTCGGCGAGCTTCTTGCGGAGCTCATCGTTTTCCTGGTTCAGGCGGCGGAGTTCAACAACGATCTCGTCCAGGAAGTCATCAACCTCGTCCTGGTCGTAGCCCTCGCGGAACTTGGTCGGCTGAAAGCGCTTGTTGACAACGTCTTCTGGCGTCAGAGCCATCTGGTCACCTCACTGGTCTAGTTAGTCAGTAGGCCTTCCGGCCGTCAAAACTACGGTACCTAAATTATGTCTGGTTACTCTAATCCAACACCGGGGTGTCAAACGCGAGGTTTCCTCGCTTTACAGTAACCGCTCAATGCGGGTTCGGTCCGCATTGGGTTGATTGATCAGGGGAAATTATGTGAGATTCCTTGTGATTCCCATCGCAATGCTCACCGCGATGAAGAGGACAAGGAACCCTAGGTCCAGCGATATCCCTCCGAGCCGCAGCGGCGGAATCGCCCGGCGCAGCACCCTCAGGGGCGGATCGGTGACCGAATAGACGGCGTGCGCCGCCACCAGCGCGGCACCCCGGGGGCGCCACTCCCGGGCAAACATCTGCACCCAGTCGAACACCAGGCGGATGATAAGGGCCACAAAAAACAGCAGCAGGGCGAGATAGACAAGTCCGAAAACAATTCCCATGACTTAACTCATATCTCCAAGTCCATTGTTGCCGCCGCGGCACCGTGCCGGGGGATCGTATCCATTTCAGCACAGATGCCAGGCAGGTGCTCCTGCCTGGCATCTGTGAACAGAGCCCGGGTCAGCTCTGGTTGAAGAAGCTGGCCTGCGTCTCGCTGGCCTTCTTGTCGTCACCGATGACCTCTATGTAGGACGGCGAAAGAAGGAAGACTTTGTTGGTGACCCGCTCGATGCTGCCGCGCAGGCCAAAGACCAGGCCAGCAGAGAAGTCCACCAGGCGCTTGGCGTCGGCTTCGCCCATGTCCGTGACGTTCATGATCACTGGAATGCCGTCGCGGAAGCTTTCGCCAATGAGTTTGGCGTCATTGTACGAACGCGGGTGGATGGTGGTGATCTGGCGGAGTCCGGAGGGTTCCTCACGGCTCGACGCCGCACGCTTAATTGGAGTCACAGGGGCGCGGTATTCCTCTTCGGGGGCGTGGGACGATTCGCGGCTGGCCTCACGGACGGGTGCGGGTGCACGGCGCTCCTCGCGGTCAGCTTCCATCGTTTCGTCCTCATCCTTACGTACAGTCTGGTGCTCGGACTCGTAGTGCTCATCGCCATCGGCGAGCCCAAGATAGATCATTGTCTTGCGCAGAGTGCCGGTCATGGTCGACTCCTTATCGTGTCCCTGTCGCGGGCCGCCCAATGACTTGACAGCACTGGTGTCCCCCGCCCATCACTTCCAATAGGTCCGACGCTACCGCACCGCCGGACGCGTTCCGAGAATATCGGAACCGATTCTGAGGTGTGTCGCTCCAAACTGGACAGCGGCCTCCAGATCCTGGCTCATTCCCGCGGAAATCCCCCTCGCCTCCGGATGGGAAGCCGCCAGGTCAGCGGAGATGCGGGACAGCTTCTCGAAGGCCGGACCGGGCGGTGCGCCCAACGGAGCTACGGCCATCACGCCGGCCAAGCGAAGGCCGGAGGCCCCCGCGATGCGCTCAGCCAGCCCCGGAACATCACCGGGCGCTGCCCCGCCCCGGTGCGCTCCGGCGTCGTCCTCCAGGCTGACCTGGATGAAGCATTCGAGGGGAAGCCGCCTGCTGGCCTCCATTTCCACAGCCATGGCCCGGTCAAGGGCATCCACGAGCTGCGGACGGTCCACGGAATGCACGGCGGTGGCGTACTTGACCACGGATCTGGATTTTTTGGTCTGGAGTTGACCGACGAAGTGCCAGTTCAAGGCACAGTCCGACAGCTCGGCAGCTTTGGCGGCGGCCTCCTGGTCCCGGTTCTCACCGACGTCGGTGACCCCCAGCGCGGCGAGGCGCCGGATGTCCGCAGCGGGGTGGAATTTGGTGACCACGATGAGCGACGGCAGGGAATCCCGGCGCCCGGCCGCCGCCGCGGCGGCTGCTATCCGGCGGCGGACCACGGCGAGCCGCCCGGCCAGCTCCGTGGCCCTCGGGTCGGCCGCCTCCGGAAGGCGCTCAGTCATGGCACCAGATAACGCCGGCGAACCTGCCGGTGCTGTTGTTCCGGCGGTACGAGTAGAGCGACTCCGCCTCAAGGGTGCACGGGCCGGAATATTCCACGCCTACTCCGGCATCCTCAAGTTGGCTTCGGGCTCCAGCGGGGAGGTCGAGGCCAGGAGTTCCCCATGAGGTTGTGGTCTTCGCGGCGGGCACAGCGGCAGCCACCTGTTCCTGCAGGCCCTCCGGAACCTCGTAGCAACGGCCGCAGATGGACGGCCCCAACCACGCCCGGATGTCGGCAGCGCCCATGGCCCGCATCCGGCTCACCGCTGCGGGCACGATGCCGGCCTCCAGGCCGGGGCGTCCCGCATGGACTGCGGACAGCACCGGTCCCGAGGCGGATACGCCGGCCAGCAGCAGAGGAATGCAGTCCGCCACCATGACGGCCAGCGGCGTCCCGAGGGACACCATGGCATCGGCTTCGGGCACCGGTGTCCCGTCCGCAACTGCAACAGTGGCGCCGTGGACCTGGTTCATGAACTTGAGCGAACCGGCGGCGATGCCCATTTCGGCTTCCAACTGCCGGCGCCGCTGCAGGACGAGGGACGGGTCGTCCCCCACATGCAGGGCGAGGTTGCCCGCAGCCGTATCCGTGAAAGCGGCCGAGACCCCCGGAAGGATCCCGGCTTGCCAGTGGAACAAACCGGGGCCTACTTCAGGAAGTCGGGGACATCCAGGTCATCCGGGTGGTTACCGGTCAGGTCCGGCTCCACAACGGAGGGAAGGTCTACGTCGAAACCTGAGTCAGCGGGGATCGAAGCCGGGTGCTGCTGCCCCCAGTTGCTCAGCCCGGCTGCACCAACAGTGGCGGGCACGGGCCGGGCATTGACCTGCTGGCTCCCACCGGCAGGCGGCTGGGCGGGTGCGGACGCCGGCGCGGCGGAAGGGGCCGCCGGGGCTGCGGCGGCCGGCTGGGACTGGTCCATCGACGGCGAGGTGGCCTTGACGTCGTCGAACCCCGCAGCGATGACCGTAACGCGCGCTTCGTCGCCCAGCGCGTCATCGATCACAGCACCGAAAATGATGTTCGCCTCGGGATGGGCCACTTCCTGCACCAGGCGCGCGGCTTCGTTGATTTCGAACAGTCCGAGGTCGGACCCGCCCTGGATGGAGAGCAGGACGCCATGGGCGCCGTCAATCGAGGCTTCCAGCAGCGGGGAGGCGATGGCAAGTTCCGCGGCCTTGACGGCACGGTCTTCGCCCCTGGCCGAACCGATACCCATGAGGGCCGACCCCGCACCCTGCATGACGGACTTCACGTCCGCGAAGTCGAGGTTGATCAGGCCGGGGGTGGTGATGAGATCCGTGATGCCCTGCACGCCGGAGAGAAGGACCTGGTCCGCGGAGCGGAAGGCGTCCAGGACCGAGACGTTGCGGTCGCTGATGGACAGCAGCCGGTCGTTCGGGATGACGATCAGGGTGTCGACTTCGTCGCGCAGCGCGTCGATGCCGGCCTCGGCCGATCCGGCACGGCGGCGGCCTTCGAACGTGAAGGGCCGGGTGACGACGCCGATGGTGAGCGCCCCAAGGGACCGGGCGATGCGTGCCACCACAGGGGCCCCGCCTGTGCCGGTGCCGCCGCCTTCACCCGCAGTCACGAAGACCATGTCGGCGCCGCGGAGGACCTCTTCGATTTCGTCTGCGTGGTCCTCGGCGGCTTGCTTGCCAACCTCGGGGTTGGCGCCGGCACCAAGGCCACGGGTCAGTTCACGCCCGACATCGAGCTTAACGTCAGCATCGCTCATCAGCAGGGCCTGGGCATCGGTATTGATGGCGATGAATTCAACGCCTCGGAGACCAACCTCGATCATGCGGTTGACTGCGTTCACGCCACCGCCGCCGATGCCGACGACTTTGATGACGGCCAAGTAATTCTGCGGAGCTGCCACGTTACGTGTCCCTTGTTCGTGTTTATTGCGAAAACTGATGGAGAGCTTGAAGCTTATAACCTTAACCTTCAAGTTGAAGGTTAGAGTTATGTCAAGTAACTCATGTCTGTGACGGTATTTCCTCTGGTACCCACATTCAATAACCGGGTCCGCGTGTCGGATTAATACCGCGAAAGAATGCCGCTCACCGGGTTACCGGATGGCGCGGGACGCTGACGTCATATACCCGGACCGGGTTCTTGGGATCCGCCGGCGCCTTCAGCAGTGCGGCCAGCACCTTTGCTTTGAGTTCCCTGTCCGAGGCGTTACCCCAGATGATGGTCTGGCCGTCCACCAGCTTGAGCTGCACTGCATCCACGGACTGGGCCGAGGCGTTGGACAGCCTGGCAAGCACGTCGGCGGGCAGGGCGCCCAGCACTGCTGCCGTGGCGCGGAAGAGGTCCTTGCCGATGGTTCCGGCACCGCCGTCGATCACGGGAAGTTTGACCGTTGCGGGATCGGCAGTGACGGCCAGGCGCACCCCTTCAACGTCCACCAACTGGTACTGCTTTCCCTGCTTTACCAGTGCCACGGGTACGCGTTCGCGCACCATCACGGCCAGGCCCGACGGCGGCCTGGCCTGTACGGACACAGACCTCACCTGGACCAGCGGCCCGAGCAGGGTGGCTACATCCTCATCCGAGATCTGCGGAAGCGGCTTCCCTTTGAGCGGTTCAAGCGCCGCCTCGACCTGGGCCGGCGTCAGGAGCCGGGTTCCGCTGACTGAAACGCTGTTCATGGCCAGCCATGGCGAATAGACAGCGGCAGCGAGCAGCGCAGCCACAGCAGCCACCACCGATCCCATGGCCACCAGCACGTTCCGCCGGATCCGCCTGGACCTGGGCTCGGGGAACGCCACCACGTTCGGTGCCTCGGAGGCGGCCAACTCCGTGTGCCCCTTCCTGCGGAACGCGGGCAGCCGGCGCGGCGCCGCAGGCGCGGGAGCCTCCGGTTCCGGGGCCTCGCGCGAGGCGGAAATGACGTCGTCGCCCGTGCCTGGACGGCTTCCCGCGGGTGTATAGGTGGGGCGCCGGTTACCTGCCATGCAGGGCCTCGACTATCCGCGGTCCAAAGGAGGTAACGTCGCCGGCTCCGGCGGTAAGGACGACGTCGCCGTCTCCGGCAGCCGCCACCATTTCGGCCACGGCGTCGTCCCCCGCCACAAGGCGCCCGCCGTGGTGCAGGTGGTCAGCGATGAGTTTGCTGGTAACCCCGGGAATCGGGTCCTCCCGCGCCGGGTAGATGTCCAGCACCAGTGCCGTGTCCGCGAGGTTAAGGGCGTCGGCGAAGTCGTGGGCAAATTCCCGCGTCCGCGAGAACAGGTGGGGCTGGAACAGGACGTGGACCTTGTGTCCGGCGGCCACGGTGCGGGCGGCAGACAGGGCCGCGCGGACTTCCGTGGGGTGGTGGGCGTAGTCGTCAAAGACCCGCACGCCGCGTGCCGCGCCCTTGAACTCGAACCGGCGGGAGGCACCGGAAAAATGTCCCAGGGCGGCGGCGGCTGCGGCAGGCTCCACACCGAGTTCAAGCGCGACGGCGAACGCCGCCGCGGCGTTCAGCGCGTTGTGCCGCCCGGGCACCTGGAGGGCAAGGCTGAAGCTCCCCTCCGGTGTGGAGACGGCGACGTCGCCGGGGCCGCCGTCGTGCAGCCGCAAGTCATTCCCCTCCCCCGTCCCGTACAGGACCACCCGGGTGTTGCCCCGCCCACGGGTGCGTTCAGCGAGGGCCAGTGCACCGGGGTCGTCAGCGCACGCAACGAGCACGCCGTCCGCGGGCAGCAGCGCGGTGAACCGGTCGAAGGATTCATAGACGGCCTCGGCAGTGCCGTAGTGGTCGAGGTGGTCCGGCTCCACGTTGGTGACCACCGCTATCCGCGGCCGGTAGTTGAGGAACGAGCCGTCCGATTCGTCCGCCTCGGCCACAAAGACGGGAGAACTGCCGTGGGCGGCATTAACGCCGAGCGCCGGGACGTTGGCGCCAATTGCGAAGGACGGATCCAGCCCCGCGCCCTTCAGCAGGACGGCCACCATGGCGGTGGTGGTGGACTTGCCGTGCGTGCCGGCCACCGTAACCACGGTGTCCTCCCCCATCGTCGCGGCCAGCGCCTCGGAGCGGTGCAGGATCGGCAGCCCTGCGGCGCGGGCTGCCGCAAGTTCGGGGTTGTCCGGACGGATGGCGGAGCCGGCCACGACTGTCTGGGCGTCCCCGAGGTTGCCGGGCCCGTATCCGACGGCGATCCGCGCGCCGGCGGCCGCCAGTTCGGCCATCACCGGAAGGTCCTTGGCGTCGGAGCCGCTGACCGGGACACCGCGCGCCACCATGATCCGTGCCACGGCGGACATACCCACGCCGCCGATGCCGATGAAGTGGACCTTGCCGAGGCTGCTGAGGCCTGCGGGGGTTTCGTAGTGGTTCATGCGCCTACCGCTTCCAGGACAAGACCAGCCATCTGCTGGTCGGCGTTCCGGATGCCAAGCCGGTATGAGTTTGCCGCCATGGCGGCCAGGCGTGTTTCGTCGGTGACCAGCGGGATCAGCTGGTCCGCCACCCACCCTGCGGTGAAGTCGCGGTCCGCCACCAGCAGCGCACCGCCGGCCGCCACGAGGCCGGCGGCGTTCAGCGCCTGCTCGCCGTTGCCAATGGGCAGTGGCACCAGGACGGCGGGGACGCCGACGGCGGCAGCCTCGGACACGGTCGCCGCACCGGCGCGCGCCAGCAGGACGTCCGCGGCGGCATAAACGGTTTCCATGCCATCGACGTACTCCACCTGGCGGTAGCCTTCGGCAGCCAGGGGCTCTCCTGATGCGTCGGTGACTGCCTTGCCGCGGCCGGTGATGTGCAGTGTCTGGATGCCTGCGCCTGCAAGCAGCTGCACGGAGGCCGCGACGGTCCGGTTGATGCTCAGAGCCCCCGAGGACCCGCCGGTCACGATCAGCGTGGGCCGGTTTTCCTCCAGCCCCAGTGACCGGCGTGCCCCTGCACGTGCCGCGGCCCGGTCCAGCTGCGATATCCCCGGGCGCATGGGCATGCCCACGTGCCGGGCGTGCCGGAGCGGCGTTCCCGCGAACGCGACGGCGACGCGGTCGGTAAACATTGCGCCGACCCTGTTGGCCAGTCCCGGCCGCGCGTTGGCCTCATGGACAACAATGGGGATCCGGCGCTTGCGGGCAGCAAGGTACATGGGAGTGCAGACGTAGCCGCCCACGCCCACCAGGACGTCCGCTGCCGCGCCGTCGAGAATCGCGCCGGCCTGCTTGACAGCTCCGGCCAGGCGTCCCGGAAGGCGAAGCAGGTCCAAGGATGGCTTGCGGGGTAACGGCACCCTGTCAATGGTGGCCAGCTCCACACCGGCGGCAGGGACCAGCCGGGTTTCCATCCCGGCGGACGTGCCGACTGCCAGGATGGATGCTTCCGGGGCGGCTTCGCGGACCGCGGCGGCAATGGCCAGCAGCGGGCTGATATGCCCGGCGGTGCCGCCTCCAGCGAGGACAATGGACGGATTCTGGGAGATCATTTTGGGTCAGGCACGCTTTCTGGCAGTTTTCTTCTTGCGGCCGGCGGCCCCCGCGGGCGCGGCCTTGAATTTCAGGATCCGTTGGGGCCGGATGGCCGGCGCCATTTGTTCCCTGGCCAGGGAGAGCACCACGCCGATGGCGCATAGTGACATCAGCAGCGCGGACCCCCCGTAGGAAATGAACGGCAGGGGGACGCCGATGACGGGCATCAGGCCGGTGACCACGGACATGTTCACCGTTGCCTGGCCGAGCAGCCACACCATGATGGTTCCGGCCAGCACCCGATGGAACATATCCTCCTGCGCCACGACCACGCGGTAGATCGCAGCTCCCAGGATGGCAAAGAGAATGAGTACGACGACGGAACCCACCAGGCCGAGTTCCTCGCCGATGATGGCGAATATGAAGTCGTTGTGGGCTTCCGGGATCCAGTTGTATTTAAGCCGGCTTTGCCCCAGTCCCACGCCGAACCAGCCACCGGAGGCCAGCCCGTAGAGGCCGTTGGTTGCCTGGTAGTTCACGTCCATGCCGCCTGCGCAGCTTTCGCCGCTCCACCATGAGGTGATGCGGCACATCCGGTTGGGGCTGGCCATGGCCATGGCCGCGGTTCCCGCCGCGGCAACCAGCCCGGCAATGCCAAAAAAATAGAGCGGAACACCGGCAAAGAACAGTGCGGCGGCTGCGAGCATCATGATGATCATTGCGGTGCCCAGGTCGTTTCCCCAGAGCACCAGGCCGATGATGATGGCCGCCATCGGCACCACTGGCACTGCGATGTGCTGCCACTGCCGCAACAGCCTGCCCTTCCGGGCCAGGACGGTAGCCATCCACAGTGCCAGGGCAAGCTTGGAGGCCTCGGACGGCTGGAACGTGAAGCCGCCGAGGTTGATCCAGTTCCGGTTGCCGTTGACATCGTCGCCCACCAGCTGGACGAGCACCAGGAGCACCAGCGCCACGCCGATTCCCAGCCAGGCAAGCCGTTTGAGCCACACCACATTCACGCGGGAAAGCACGAACATGAGGAAGATCCCCAGGGCGGCGAAGATGCCCTGCTTCATGGCGTCACCGTACGGAGACTTGCCAGCGGCGATCGACTCCACGCTCGAGGCCGAGAGGACCATCATGATCCCGATGGCAGTCAGCGCCAAGGTGGACCCGAGGATGAGGTAGTAGGTGGATCCGTTCCGTGATGTGCCTGTTCCTTCAAGGGCGGACCAGAATTTCCGGTAGGCGGAGCGGAGTCGGGTGCCGCCCGCACTGACAGGCGGTCGGCGCGTTGCCGTGTTGGCCATCTCTACTCCTCGGCGGTCTCGTCCTGCCCTTCCACCAGCCCGCGGACGGCCTCGATGAAAGCGTCGCCGCGGTGTGCGTAGGACGTGAACTGATCCATGGATGCGGCTGCGGGTGCCATGAGCACGGTGTCGCCCGAAACGGCCACGCCGGCCGCAGCCGCCACCGCCTGCGCCATGACATCTCCAGTCTGGTCCTGTTCCGGCCTGATGACCGGGACGTCGGGAGCGTGTCGCGCCAGGGCTCCGGCAAGCTCCGAAGTGTCCTTGCCGATCACTACCACGGCCTTCAGCCGGTGTGCGTGGCCGCTGACCAGGTCGTCGTAGGAAACGCCCTTGGAGAGGCCGCCGGCGATCCAGACCACGTTGGTGAAGGCTGCCAGCGATGCCGCGGCGGCGTGCGGGTTCGTCGCCTTGGAGTCATTGATCCACAGCACTCCTTTCCAGCGGGCCACGGGCTGGATGCGGTGGTCGCCCGGCAGGTAGTCCTTGATGCCCTGCTTTACCGCCGCGGCTTCAACACCGTAGGCCCTGGCCAGGCCGGCCGCGGCGAGGGCGTTGGCCACCATGTGCCGCGGAGCGATGGGGCCGAGGTCTGACATCGCGGCGAGTTCGGCCGCGCTGTCCCGCCGTTCTTCTATGAAGGCCCGGTCCACCAGGAGCCCTTCCACCACGCCGAGCATGCTGACGGCCGGCGTCAGCGTGGTAAAGCCAACAGCCCGGCAGCCTTCCACCACGTCGGCGTTTTCCACCATGCGTTCGGTTTCGATCTGTTCGGCGTTGTAGATGCACGCCTTTTGGGTGCGTTCGTAGACCTTGGCTTTGTCTGCAACGTAGGAGTCATAAGAGCCGTGCCAGTCCACATGGTCCTCGGCGACATTCAGGCACACACTGGCGACGGGTGAGAGGGATGAGGACCAGTGCAGCTGGAAGCTGGACAGCTCCACGGCCAGGACGTCGTACTCCACGGGATCACGGAGCGCGTCCAGGATGGGCGTTCCCACGTTTCCTACGGCAATGGCCTTGAGACCGGCGGCGCGGAGGATCGATTCGGTCAGGCCGACCGTGGTGGTCTTGCCGTTGGTGCCCGTGATGGCCAGCCAGTCGGCCGTCTTGCGGCCGGCCCGTTCGCGGACGCGCCAGGCGAGTTCCACGTCGCCCCACACAGGAATGTGTGCTCGTGCTGCGGCCGCCAGGAGGGCCTGGTCAGGACGCCATCCGGGGGATGTGACGATGAGTTCGGGAATTTCACCGTCAATGAGGGGGACGGCCGTCACCGCCTGCTGGCCCAGGAGGACGTCAGCTGCACCGACGATCCGCAGTGTGTCCGCGTGTGCGCGCGCCGTTTCGGTTTCGGCAGCGTCCACCACCACCACTCTAGCGCCCAGTTCAATGAGAGTGTCCGCGGCGGCGAAACCGGACAGTCCGATGCCAGTGACCACGACGCGCAGTCCCGACCAGTCGGAGTCCCAGCTGACAAGGTTTTCCAAGCGGGGCGATGTAACGGTCACAGCAGCACAACCCATTCAGCGTAGAAAATTCCGAGGCCCACGGCGACAAAGAGTCCGCACAGGATCCAGAACCGGACCACCACAGTCACCTCTGCCCAGCCCTTGAGCTCGAAGTGGTGCTGCAGCGGCGCCATCTTGAACACGCGCTTGCCCCCGGACAGTTTGAAGTAACCCACCTGGATGATCACCGACAGCGTGATCAGGACGAACAGGCCGCCGATGATGCCGAGCAGGAGTTCCGTGCGGGACAGGATGGCAAAACCGGCAATGGCACCACCAATGGCCAGGGAGCCGGTGTCCCCCATGAAGATCTTCGCAGGTGAAGTGTTCCACCACAGGAAGCCCACCAGCGCAGCGCTCAGGATGGCCGCGAGAAGCGCCAGGTCGAGGGGGTCGCGGACTGAGTAGCAGCCGCTGCCCGCCTCCCGCGGGGAGCCGCAGGCCTGGTTGCTTTGCCAGATGCCCATGAGCGTATAGGCGCCGAACACCATGACTGCTGCTCCGGCCGCAAGGCCGTCCAGTCCGTCGGTGAGGTTGACGCCGTTGGTGGCGGCGGTGACGATCAGGTTGGACCACAGGACGAACAGAATAGCGCCGAGCACAGTGCCGCCAAAGGCGAGATCGAGCCACGGCAAGTCGCGCACAAGGGAGATCCTGGTGGAGGCCGGGGTGATGCCCCGGTGGTCCGGGAAGTTCAGGGCCAGCACGGCGAAGGCGATGCCAACGGCGGCCTGCAGGATCAATTTGGCCTTGGCATTGAGCCCCAGGCTTCGCTGCCGTGAAATCTTGATGAAGTCGTCGAGGAAGCCCACCAGGCCCATACCCACCATCAGGAAGAGCAGGATCAGCGCGGACGCGGACGGCCCCGGCGAATTGGGGTTCACCATCATCATGATGAGGTGGGTCAGCCCATAGCTCAGCAGGACCGCCCCTACCACCACCGTGCCGCCCATGGTGGGTGTGCCGCGCTTGGTGTGGTGCGAGGTTGGTCCGTCGTCACGGATGAACTGGCCGTAGCCCCGGCGCACCAGGAGCCGGATGAAGAGGGGCGTGCCCACCAGTGCGAACAAGAGGGCCAGGCCGGCACCGATCAACAGTGCAATCACGGCAGAGTGCTCCCTTCTTCGGCGCTATGCGGGGTTTGTGGCAATGCTATCCGATCGCCCAGGTGCCTCAGCCCGACGCTGTTGGAGGACTTGAAAAGGACGAGGTCTCCGGGCAGAAGTTCGGCGTCGAGCAGGTCAAACGCCTCGTCCGCCGTTTCCACAAAGACACATTCGTCACCCCACGAGCCTTCCTGCACGGCTGACACATAGAGCGACCGGGCTTCCCGTCCCACGACCACCAGCCGTGAAATGTTGAGGCGGACCACCTGCGTACCAACGGCTGTGTGCTCCCGGATCGAGTCGTCCCCGAGTTCCAGCATGGCTCCCAGGACAGCCCAGGTCCGGCGGCCGCGGCCCATGTCAGCAAGCGTGCGCAGGGCAGCCCGCATGGATTCTGGGTTGGCGTTATAAGCGTCGTTGATGATGGTGACGCCGTCTGCACGCTCCGTCCGTTCCATCCGCCAGCGGCTGGCGGCACCCTGGTTGGCCAGGGAAGAGGCAATGGCGTCACCGGGGATTCCCACGGACCATGCCGCGGCCGCGGCCGCAAGCAGGTTGCCGATGTTGTGGCCACCGATGAGGCGGCTGCTGACATGACGGGACGGACTGCCGTCCGGCAGGACGAGGTCGAATTCGGGGCAGCCTTCAGCATTGGTGTCGACATTCAGCGCCTGGACCGCGGCGTCATCCCGTCCTTCGGCGGAGAATCCGACCACGGATGCAACGGTCCGTCCCCTCATGGCGGCGACCCGTGCATCGTCGAGGTTGATGATCGCGGTGCCGGTTTCGGCAAGGGCTTCAACCATCTCGCCCTTGGCAACGGCAATATTGTCCACGCCGCCGAACTCTCCGGCGTGGGCTGTCCCCACAGCGAGCACAATGCCGACGTCCGGTTCCACCATCTTCGCCAGGTACCGGATATGCCCGATGCCGGTGGCACCCATCTCAATGACGAGATAGCGCGTCTCCGCGTCGGCCCGAAACACCGTGAGTGGTACGCCGATCTCGCCGTTGTAGGACCCCTGCGGGGCAACGGTCGGCCCCTGGGCGCCAAGGAGTCCGGCCAGGAGGTCCTTGGTGGTGGTCTTACCGGCGGAGCCAGTAATGCCGATGACAGTCAGTTCCAGTCCCGCAGCGGCGCGAACGGCGCGGATCCGGCGTACTGCCTCGGCAGCCAGCGCTCCCATGGCCAGCACCGCATCAGGGACGACGACGGCCGGGTACGGTGTGCCGTCGGCTCGGCTCACGGGGCGCTCCACGATGGCCAGGACGGCACCCGCCTCGAACGCCGCGGGAAGGAAGTCGTGCCCGTCGGCGTTCTCGCCGGGCTTGGCCACGTAGAGCGAACCGGGCGTGGCCTCGCGCGAATCCGTGACCACCGACAGGGGCGTCACTCCAGGATCGGCGTCCAGGCGCCCACTAGTGATGTCGGCGATCTCCGCCGCGGTAAATGCAATCATGTCGGTCTAGGACTCTATCCGCTCGTCCGGGAGAACGTTGAATCCCCGGGCTGTCAAGGCACTGCGCAGTTCCACCCTGTCGTCAAGGGCGATGTTCACGCCCTTGACCTCCTGCCACACCTCATGTCCTCGGCCGGCCACGAGGATGGTGTCCTGGGGCCGGGCCAATGCTGCGGCCCTGCGGATCGCCTCATCGCGCGGAAAGACTTCCAGTAGCTCCACCGCAAGGGTTTCCGCTTCCATAGCTTCCCTCGCCCCGCCCAGGACATCGGCCCTGATGGCGGCGGCGTCCTCGTCGTGCGGGTCGTCGTCAGTGACGATCACGGTATCAGCGAGGCGGACGGCCGTGGCTCCCATGGCGGGACGCTTGCCCTGGTCCCGCTGTCCGGTGGCCCCGAAAACAAGGATGGTGCGTGCGCTTTCCGCTGCCGGCCGGACAGCTTCCAGGGCGCGGGCCAGCGCGTCCGTGTTGTGGGCAAAATCAACCACTGCAGCGGGTTCCCGACAGATCAGCTCCATCCGGCCCGGCACGGCCACGGCAAAGGGGTCCGCCCGGTCCAGGGCTTCCTGGAGGGATGCCGGGTCCACGCCCGAAGCAATGACCATTACGGCAGCCAGAGCGGCGTTGGCCACATTAAAGGCTCCCGGCAGGCCCGTGCGCACAGAGAGCATCGCGCCTTTGGGCCCGGCGAGGGTGAACCGGGTTCCCATACCGTCCAGGGCGGTTGCCGTCACGGTCCAGTCCGCCGCGGGCCCAGGGGCCGTTGCCAGCGTGGTGACCGGCACCGTCGCAGAACCGGCAAGCCGCAGGCCCCATTCGTCGTCGACCGTCACCACCGCGCGGCGTGCGCGCGCCTGCGTGAAGAGCTGCGCTTTGGTGGCGAAGTAATCCTCCATGGTGCCGTGGAGGTCCAGGTGGTCCTGGGTGAGGTTGGTAAAGCCCGCCACGTCAAACACCACGCCGTCCACCCGCTGGAACTCGATCGCGTGGGACGAAACCTCCATCGCTGCTGCATTCAGGCCCCGCTCCCCCATGAGCGCCAGGAGCCCGTGGACGTCCGGCGATTCCGGCGTGGTAAGGAGGCTCGGAACGGGATCGCCACCGGCGAGGATTTCAATGGTGCCGATCAGGCCCGTACGGTTTCCCAGCGCACGCAGGAGCGAGGTCAGGAAGTAGGTAGTCGTAGTCTTGCCGTTGGTTCCAGTCACTCCGAACAGCCGCAGCCCGCTTCCCGGCGCAGGCTGGCTCCGGTAGATCATCGCTGCCAGCGCTCCCACCGCGTTGCGCGGGTTGCCCGTAATCAGCACCGGGACGGGGATGTCCGAAGACAAAGCCAGCATGCGGGCTCCAACTTCATCGGTCAGCACCGCAACGGCGCCGGACTCGACGGCGTCCGCCACGAAGTCCGCCCCGTGGCGGGAGGCCCCCGGAAGAGCAGCGTAGAGATCACCGGGCTCCACGGTGCGGGAGTTCAGCGAGATGCCGCTGACCAGAATGTCGGCCGACGCGCCGGGAACAGGGATTCCCAGGGATTCCGCAATGGCCTCAAGCCGGAACGGTTCAACCACCGACGGGCGGAACCGGACCGTGCCGGCGTCCGCGGCTGCAGTGTTGTCGGGCAAATCGATCTCAGACAAGGGGTCTCCGATGGTGCTAGTGAATCGTGCCCGGCGAACCGGGCAGTGCCAGCGGGGCTGGCGTGGCCTGCTGCGGCCAGGTTTACTTCGCGAACTGGGGCAGCCTTGCCGGCTGGCCGGTGGACGGCTGGACGTTGTAGGTACGCAACGCCTGGCTCATGACCGACCGGAAGACCGGCCCCTGCGTAATTCCGTAAATGCTGCCCTTGGGCCGCTGGAGTACAACCTCAACAATAAACCGCGGATCGTCCATCGGTGCCATGCCCACGATGGATGCTGTGTATCCGCAGAAGCCCGCGGTTCCGTTGTCGCAGGGCGATTCCGAGGTGCCCGTCTTGGCGCCCACCCGGTAACCGTCAATGGCAGCATCCTTGATCTGCCCCTCCGTTACGGCGCTCTCAAGAATGTCCTGGACCTGCTCGGCGGTCTTCTCTGACACGATCCGGCGGGCTTCGGCCTCTGGGGCCTTCTCTTCGGTGCCGTCCGGCGCTATATAGC
The DNA here is from genome assembly GCF_044755045.1 of Pseudarthrobacter sp. NPDC092419. NCBI lineage: Bacteria > Bacillati > Actinomycetota > Actinomycetes > Micrococcales > Micrococcaceae > Pseudarthrobacter > Pseudarthrobacter sp. NPDC092419. The sequence continues at coordinate 44,801 of NZ_JBIVQF010000003.1, read as the reverse complement.
TGTCGATCAGGCGGGGCTGGAGCATGACGCCGTCGTTGGCGATGGACTGGAAGGCGCGCACCGTCTGGAGCGTGGACTGGGAAACGCCCTGTCCGAAAAGCACGGTGTATTCCTGCCGACCATCCCACTGTTGGTACGGGGTGAGGATCCCGCTTGCCGTGGCAGGCAGGCCGATATCGGGCGCGTCGCCGATGCCGAACTTCTTCAGCCAGTCATACCGCTGCTTCTTATTCAGCCGTTGGCCGGCCATGACGGTGCCCGTGTTCATCGAGTACCCCAGGATTCCGGCCAGCGTCCGCTTCTCCGTGCCGTGGGTAAACGAATCGTTGAACGTCTGCCCGTTAAGCGTGTACGACGGCGGGAGGGTGAACTCGGACAGCGGTGAGGCCTTGCCCTCCTCAATGAGTGCCGCTGCGGTCATGACCTTTTCAACAGATCCCGGTTCGTAGGCCGCCGTTACGGCCCGCACCCCCCGGTCCTGCGGTGCCACGAGTCCGGGGTTGTTCGGATCCGGCGCATTGGTGTCCGCCATGGCGACCAGGTTTCCGGTCTTAACGTCCATGACGATAATCACCCCCCACTCAGCACCCAGTTTCTCCGACTGGCTCTGGATGGCCTGCTGGGCGAAATACTGGAGGTCGGAATTGATGGTGAGCTTCACGTCCTTGCCGTCTTCCGGCGGCGTCAGCTCATCCACGCCTACCGGAATGCGGAGTCCATCCGCCCCGATTTCGAAGCGCCGTTCGCCGTCCCTGCCCCGTAGCAGCCCGTCCTGCGTCTGCTCGATCCCGGCCTGGCCGGTGTTGCCGTCCTCCAGGAAGCCAATAATGCCCCCGGCGATGGAGCCGTTGGGGTAGACGCGTTTGCTCACGCCCTGCGTGACGATGCCGGGTATCTGCAGCTTGGCGATCCGGTCTTCGACATCGGGCTTGACGTTCTTGGCCACCACGTAATAGGGCTGCTCCCCGGTGAGCGCATCCCGGATGGTTTCCCGGTCCATGCCTAACACGTTCGCCAGATCGGCATGTCCCTGGTCGCGGCTGACGTCCACCAGTTGGTCCTGCCCGTCCACGGTCTCAAGCCGCTTGAAGGTGTCCGTCTTGGTATTGACGCGCTGGTCCACCACCACGTTGTACCGGATCACGCTGTTGGCCAGCACCGTTCCGCGGCTGTCCAGGATACTGCCCCGCTCAGCCGGCAGGGCCGTCTGCATCATGCGTTTGTTGAGCGCCGCCTCAGCCATGCCGCCGACGTCGAGGCCCTGGACGAGGAAGAGCTTGCCGCCCACCACCAGCAGCAGGGTGAGCATGATGCCGAGGCCCAAGCGGAGCCGTTTGGTGGCGTCAGGTTCTTTCGCGTTCCGCGGCTTGCCGGTCTTCTGCGCCACCGTGATATTCCTTGCTGCTCGGTTGTCCTGCTTCAGTCCGTACTACTGCTCCGGGGTCCTCTGCTCCGGAACGGGAACAGATCCACCGTGGAGCTCCACCGCCGGCTTTTTCGGCGCGGCGGCAACCTTTTTCCTGGCCGGCGCTGCGGTAGTGGCTTTCGCGGCTTTCCGTCCTGCCAGGGGTTCGCCCTTGGTTGCCGGCGGCACCACGATCAGCTGGCCGGGGACGGCCGGTGCGGGAATAACCGAGCCAACTGCCCCGCCTTCGACAGCCGGGACCGCCTTGCCTGTCACGGAGAGGTTGGACAGGTCAATCTGGCCTTTAACGGTTGAGGCAACCATGCCAAGTTCCGTGGCCTTGGCGGCCAGGTTCTGCGGCGCTTCGAAATTCTGCACCTGCTGCGTCAGGTCCTGGTTTTGCTTGGTAAGGGTACTCTGCCGCGCTTTAAGGGTGACGAGTTCGTACTGGGCCGTTGACACCGAGATGTTCAGGACCAGCACGGTCACCAGAGCCACAGCCAGCATGGCGAAACACAGGACAACGAAGGGAGCGCGGCGCTTCCTGGGGGCAGTGCGGACCACAGACAGCGGGGTGCGCGCCTTCCTTGCCGCTCCCGGCGCGCCGGCGGGAACGTTGACGTCAGTGGCCGAGGTGCCCGGGACGACCGGAAACGTCTTGGCGGCTGCTGTGCTCATTCGGCTCTCCTGGCTCTGATTCGTTCCACAGCGCGCAGCCTGGCTGACGCAGCGCGGGGGTTTTCGGCAATTTCGACGGCGGTTGGCACCTCGGTGCCTTTAGTGAGGGTCTTCAATTCCGGCTTGTGTTCTTCAAGCTCCACGGGGAACCCGAGCGGCGCGGATGACTTGGAGCGGGCCTGGAAAACGCCCTTCACGATCTTGTCTTCGAGGGAGTGGTATGACATGACGACGATCCGCCCACCCAGCCCAATGGCGTCCACGGCCGCCGGAACGGCACGCTCCAGCACGTCGAGCTCCTCGTTGACTTCGATGCGAAGGGCCTGGAAAGTCCGTTTGGCCGGATGGCCACCGGACTTGGCGGCACCGGCCGGGACCACTGCACGGATTTGCTCCACCAGTTCACCTGTGGTGGTGAATGGCTTGGTGGCCCGGGCAGTGACGATCCGGTTGGCGATGCGGCCGGCGAACTTCTCCTCGCCCCATTTCCGGATGATCCGGACCAGCTCTTCTTCGGTATAGCCGTTGACAACGTCTGCTGCGGTCTGGCCGCGGCTGGTGTCCATCCGCATGTCCAGCGGAGCGTCGAAGGAGTAGGCGAAGCCGCGTGCCCTTTCGTCCAGCTGGAGGGAAGAAACACCCAGGTCCATCAGGATGCCGTGCACCTCGGAGACTCCCAGGTCTTCGAGGACATCGGGGATTTCTTCGTAGACGGCGTGAACCAGGTCGGTACGGGCGGCGAATGGAGCAAGCCGTTCCCCGGCCAGGGCCAACGCTTCTTCGTCCCGGTCGATACCGATCAGGTGCAGGTCCGGGAACCGCTGCAGCATGGCCTCCGAATGGCCACCCATACCCAAGGTGGCGTCGATGGCAATCGGAGTTTCGCCCCGGCGCCTCGCCGCCTCAAATCCGGGCGCCAACAAATTGATGCACCGGTCACGGAGGACCGGCACATGGCGTTCAGACGTGGGCTTGCGCTCCTCCATGCCGTGGTCCTTTCCGCCGTTGCTGGTGCCTGTCCTGTTCTTGGACCAGATCCCCATCCGCGCCTACCGGGCCCGCCTGGCTCCGGGGAAGTGAGCCAGGTTGGCCGGCCGGTGGGCCGGCTGGAGATCTCATCCAAGAAACTGCCGCTGTCCCGTCCGCCATTCAGAGAATGCCGGGGATGGGATCGTCCGTCTCGGAGAAGGCTGTTTCCTTCTCCGCCAGATACTCGTTCCAAGCCTGGGCGTCCCAGATCTCCGCCCGGGAACCTGCGCCAATGACGGCCAGCTCCCTGCCGAGACCTGCATACTCCCGGAGCGCCGGTGGTATGGTCACGCGCCCCTGCTTGTCAGGTACCTCGTCCGAGGCTCCAGAGAGAAAGACGCGGATGTAGTCACGTGCCTGTTTGGAGGAGATTGGTGCCTCCCGCATTTGCTCGTGGACCCGCGCAAATTCCTTCTCGCTGAAGACGTAGATGCAACGTTCCTGGCCCCTCGTGAGCACCAGCCCGCTGGCAAGTTCCTCCCGGAACTTCGCGGGGAGGATGATCCGCCCCTTTTCATCCAGACGCGGCGAGTGGGTCCCCAGAAACACTGGCCCACCGCCCGTCTGCTGTCAGGAACTGCACATCCCCTGTGTTGCAACCACCCTCTTATGTCCTCCACATTACTCCACTTTCCACCACAGTCAACGCAAACGCGCCTTCGGGATGGTGATTTTCACCAAAGTCGGGCGCAGAATTGCGCGGTTTTTCGCCGGTGGTGGAAAGTGGAGGGAAAAGCCCGAAGGCCGGGCGGCTGGGTACACCGGCAGCCCGGAATAGCGAAGCCACACCTTGTAGGCCCAGGGGCAAACCCGGGCCCCGAGGAGCAGCCGCACCGGGCGCAAAAAAAAAGACCCGCCGAAGCGGGTCCTTCAGTGTTGCCCTGCTCCCCGAAGCTGCTTCGGGGAGCGGAGTGGAGGAAGAACAGGTTTAGGGTTCTCCGCGGCGGCGTTCGTCCCACCGCTCTTCAAGATTGCTCATAAACGATCCACGCTGTTTACCGGGCTTTCCTTTTCGGGATTTTCCGGACTTGGCCGCGGCCGCACTGCTTCGCATTGTGGCAAAATACACGCCGCCGCCCATGACGATAAAGCCCAGGACGCCTACGAATATGTTTTGGAACGTCACCCCAACCAGGAGCAGGAACACGCCGGCCAGGGCGCACAGGACGCCAATCACTACATGCCTGGTGGACCACGAGCGCCCTGGGTCGGAACCCATCGAATTCGCAAACTTCGGGTCGTCCTCGTGAAGCTGCTTTTCCAGCTGCTCCAACAGCTTCTGTTCGTGCTCCGACAGCGGCATCACGACCTCCTTTGGTAGGCCAACGTCCGGGCTGGTCCCAGCCACGACTTCTGCACCATTAACGGCTGTGATACCTAAGAGGTTCCCGCAGTGCCGGTTCTGGCAAAAACGGAAACCAGGCACGCAGCCGCGGGAGCGGGAGCATGTCCAAGAGGGTCCGGCAGTAAGTCCATTCGCTCATAAACTATGTACCTCTAAGGATAGTTTGTCGCGGGCCGTTCTGAAAGACGCCAATGGCTTTGGCAATAGCCGCCGGCGACCCGGAATTCAGCCACCTGCCGGGCTGCCGTCGCCGCCGCGGCCCGGCTCCATCAGCCGTGCAGGAAGTACCGATTTGCTGCCGAATTTCCGTGTCACCTGGTCAAGCGCCTTCTCCGCCGCCCGCCAGTTTTCGTCGCGTCGGTCGAAACTCAGCTGCAGCGACGTGGTGGCCGACTCCTCGAGCTGTTCCGCCCGGACTCCCACCAACCGCACGGTCTGGCTCCGCTCCCCCACTGAGCCAAGGAGCTGCACGGCCACAGCATAGATCAACTGCGCGCTGTCGACGGGGGTCTGGACGGTCCTGCTGCGGGTGATGGTGGAAAAGTCTGCGAACCGCAGCTTCAGGGCAATCGTCCGGGCCACCATCCCCGCCGCACGAAGGCGGCCGGCGGTCCGGTGCGACAACCGGAGCAATTCGCGATGCAGGAGGGCGTCATCGGCAGTGTCCACCGAAAAGGTTTCCTCCGCTCCAATGCTTTTCTCCGTCCGGACGGGAGTCACTGCCCGGGGATCGATGCCCCAGGACAGGTTATGTACATGCTCGCCGGCAGCGCCCAGGATTTTCCTAAGGGTGGACACCGGAGTAGCAGCAACATCAGCCACCGTGCGGATACCCATCCGGGCGAGCACTTCGCCTGTCCTGGCCCCGACACCCCATAGCGCCCCGACGGGGAGGCTGTGGAGATAGGGCACCGTTTCGTCCGGCGTGATCATCAGCAGGCCGTCCGGCTTGCAGCGGGTGGAAGCGATCTTGGCCACGAATTTACTTTCTGCGATCCCCACGGATGCCGTGATATCCAGTTCCGAAGCCACGCGCCGCCGGATCAACTCCCCTATCGCCTGCGGCGGCCCCAGCCGGCGAAGAGCTCCGCTGACATCAAGGAAGGCCTCGTCCACGCTCAGCGGTTCGACCAATTCGGTTACTGATTCGAAAATCTTCATGAGCTGCCGGGAGACGTCGTAATAGAGGGAGTGGCGCGGTTCGATAACCACCGCCTGCGGGCAGAGCCTGTAGGCGACGGCCATGGGCATGGCCGATTTGACCCCGAATGCCCTGGCCTCATACGACGCAGAAAGCACGACCGAGCGGTCCGCAGGAAAGCCGACAATGACCGGCCTACCCCGGAGCTCGGGGCGGGTGCGGAGCTCCACGGAGACGAAAAAGGCGTCCATGTCCACGTGCATGATGCACTTGGGCCGGCGGCGGGATGGCCGTGCCGGCACCGGCTGGTTTATTCCTTCTGGCCCCACGGCTGCAATCCTATCGGCAGCTACTGACTAAACTGGAGGCTGAATCCGGCATCAACCCCAGGAGGAATGTCCCTGTGACGGTCTTTGGAAATCCCAGGCAGGCTGGCCTGGCGGCCCTCGCAGCGGCGGCTGTCGTCGCCCTGGCGGCATGCAGCAACCCTGCCCCTTCCGCCTCGCCGGAATCCACGTCGCCGGCAGCCGCCACCGCTTCCGCGGCCCCGGCCGGCCCTAGCCCGTCTGCTTCACCGGGGACGACCGCCACCGTGGGCGGTCTTGTGCCGGGGTTTCCGCAAAAGCTGTTGCCCCTGATGCCGGGCGCCACGGTGGTTTCCAGCAGCTTCGACAAGACCACCTCGCCGGCGACGGCCGCCCTGGTCGCCACTACCAACGCCACACCGGCCGCGGTCCTGGCCTTCTACACCAAGTCCCTCACCGGACAGGGGTTCAAGGCTGTTCCCGGAGACGCCGTCGGAAGCGTTGCGTCCAAGGACTTCGTACGGGGGGACAGCGAAACAGTCAATGTCTCCGTCGTCACGTCCGGTGGCGTGGCCACATTCACCATAGGCGCCAACGTGGCAGCGAAGTCTGCCAAGTGACGGCGGCGGAGCAGTTAAGGAATGAACAGGCCGGCTTCGTCGCGGCCGTCGCCGGGGAGCTGAACGGGTTCCTCGCCCAGAGGCAGGCCGTCATGGCGTCCATCTCGCCCGACATCGAACCGATCATGGGGTCCATTGCCAACCTCGTAACCGGCGGGAAACGCCTCCGGGCCCTCATGTGCTACTGGGGCTGGCGCGGTGCAGGCGGGGAATCCGGCGCCCCGGAAGTGATCACCGCCGGAGCCGCGCTGGAGCTGTTCCAGGCTGCAGCGCTCATCCACGATGACATCATCGACCGGTCTGACACGCGCCGCGGCGGGCCCAGTGTCCACCGCCGGTTCACGCAACTCCATGAGGCGCAGGGGTGGGCACTCGACAGCGAACGTTTCGGCCATGCCGCCGCCATCCTGGCCGGAGACCTCTGCCTGTCCTTCAGCGAGGAAGCGTTTACCGACATCGGCGAGCGGGCTGCTGCCGGCGGCCCCGCCCGCCTCATTTTCAATCTGATGCGTGCCGAAGTGATGGCAGGGCAGTACCTGGACATCCTTGAGGAAGTGGCCGGTCCGGTACGCGACCGCGCCGGCGCCGTGGACCGGGCGCATTCCATCATCAGGTTCAAGAGCGCCAAGTATTCCACTGAGCATCCACTTGCCTTGGGCGGGGCACTCGCAGGGGCGCCTGACGACCTGCTGCGGGGTTATTCGGCCTTCGCGCTGCCGCTGGGCGAGGCGTTCCAGCTGCGGGATGACGTCCTGGGCGTTTTCGGCGATCCGATGACCACCGGCAAGCCGGCCGGCGATGACCTCCGTGAAGGAAAGCGCACGGTTCTCGTGGCACTTGCCCTGGACCATGCGTCACCCGCGGAGTCCGCCTTCATCGATGCCAGGCTGGGCAGTCCGGACCTATCGGCCGGGGACATCGTCGAAATTCGGCGGATCATCGAGGATTCAGGAGCGCTTCAGGCCACGGAGGTACTCATCTCCGAATTCGGCGCACGCGCCTTCGACGCTTTGGAAGCGTTGCCGCTGGAGGATCTTCCGAAGACGGCCCTGCACCGGCTCGCGGAGGCAGCAGTCAGCCGGGCCGCCTGACGGCGGCAGGCACAAAGAGCGGAATGGCCAGGCCTCTTTCGGGTTCCGGCCTTTCCGCTCCTCTGCATTTATGGCCTTACCAGGCCAAAGTCTGCGCCCTGCGGCGGATCTCAGTCTTCCGCCCTTCACGAAGGGCGTCGATGGGCCGTCCCCGCAGGGATGGATCCTCCGTGAACAACCAAACAATCAGGTCCTCGTCAGAATAGCCCGCATCGGCAAGGACAATAATGGTGCCTTTAAGGCTGTCGACCACGTGGCCGTCCTGGATGAATTCCGCCGGGACGCACCGGATTTTGCGTTCGCCCACGCGGACGGCGGCCAGCGCTCTTTCGTCGATCAGGCTATGCACCCGGGTAATGGAAACATCCAGCAGCCGGGCGACATCGGGCAGGGGCAGCCATTCGCCCACAAGGTTCTCAACATTGCTCACTGACCAAGGTTGCCACGCCGCCCGGCCTGCCGCCTAGTCGACGGTGTCTGGAGGACGGTGCCGCCGTTTGATGGACACTCCGCACAATTCCTATTGCCGTCAATGCGGGAATTCTTGTGCTATTTGCAAATTCATGAGAGATTCACAATGATCACAGTCATAACACTATTCACTTAAGTCACACTAGTATCGGACAAGCACCCCGATGCCGGACCGCTCCGCAGTTGAGAAGAGGATTCCTTCCATGACGACGTCCCACTCGCCTAAGCAGTACCCCAGGCCGAGTCTGCCGATGATCGCCGCAACCACGGCGGCGCTGCCGGCAGTCGTGTTGTCTTCCCTGGCCCTCGCCGAGCCTGCCGCGGCGGAGAAGCCCACCCGGGCCGTACCCGCGACCCTAACGGCAGCCATGAAGGCACAGGCAGCACAGGCAGCTGCGCCGGTCATTCCCGCCGCCGCGGTGTCCGCCGCCATCCCCTCTGCGCTGCAGCCCGCACGGCCTTCAGCGCCCGCTAGCTACACCATCGCCCGCGGAGACACCGTCAGCGCTGTCGCCAGGCGGTTCGGGCTGAACACAGGTGAGATCCTCAGGCTGAACGGCTTAAAGGCCAGTACGATCATCTACCCCGGGCAGAAGATCAAGTTGTCCGGAAAGGCAGCTGCCGCCCCGGCGCCACGCAAGGCGGCCGCAGCTCCGGCGGCCCGCCCTTCGGTCGCAGCGCCCGGGGCCAAGTACACCGTCAGGGCCGGCGATACCCTGGGTGCCATCGCTGCCCGGCATGGCGTGAGGCTTACCGACGTGTTCGCCTGGAACAACCTGTCGGCCCGTTCGATCATTTACCCGGGCCAGAAGATCAAGATCGGTACCGGCAAAGCTGCGCCTGCCCGGGCATCCGCTCCTGCCCCGGCACCCGTGAAAGCAGCAAGGCCTAAAGCCTCCGCCGGCTCCTACACGGTCAGGGCCGGCGACACACTCTCCGCCATCGCATCGCGGCACGGGGTCAAACTCTCCGCCCTGCTCTCTGCGAACCGCCTGAGCATGAGCTCCATTATCTACCCGGGCAACAAGCTGGCCATCCCGGGTGCCGCAACCACATCCCCGCTTCAGCCGGCAGCTGCAACCAAGCCCCTGGTCCCGAGTACTTTCCTCGGGTTCACCTATCCCCCGGCCGTCGTGAGCTCGGCCAATGCCAACAAGGCCCTGCTCAACGCGTCTCCGGTGCCCACGAGGGATCAGATGCGGGCCATCGTGGCAGACACCGCCCGCAGGATGGGCGTCGAGCCGTCCCTCGCGCTGGCGTTCGCCTACCAGGAGTCGGGGTTCAACCAGCGCGCGGTCTCGCCTGCCAACGCCATCGGCACCATGCAGGTGATCCCGAGCTCGGGCGAATGGGCCTCCGACCTTGTGGGCCGGAAGCTGAACCTGCTCAACCCGCAGGACAATGTGACGGCTGGCGTTGCCATCATTCGACAGCTCCTTGCCACCAGCAAGACCAAGGACCTGGCCATCGCCGGCTACTACCAGGGGCAGTATTCGGTCAGCAAATACGGAATGTACAGGGACACGAAGGCATACGTCGCCGCCATCAAGGCGCATCAGAAAAACTTCAGCTGACCACCACCGCTTCTGTGCGGGCGGCTGCGACACACGCCGACGGGTCCGGACCGGTAACGGTCCGGGCCCGTTTCATTGCCGATTAGGATCGTATGGTGACCGAACCTGCCGCAGACCCCTTCGTAGGAACGCTCGTGGACCACCGCTACGCTGTCCGCTCGCGGGTGGCCGGAGGCGGCATGTCAACGGTCTACCTTGCGACGGACCGACGGCTGGACCGGGATGTCGCCCTGAAGGTCCTGCATCCCCAACTGGCCGCGGACGATTCGTTCCTGGACCGGCTGGCCCGGGAGGCCAAGGCGGCTGCCCGGCTTTCGCACCCCCACGTGGTGGGTGTCCTGGATCAGGGCATCGACGGCCGGACGGCATACCTGGTCATGGAGTACATCCCGGGCCACACGCTGCGCGATGTCATCAACGAGAAGGGCGCCCTGCCGCCGCGTCTTGCGCTGGCGCTCATTGATCCGGTGGTGGAGGGACTCGCTGCTGCGCACGAGGCCGGATTCATCCACCGGGACGTTAAACCCGAAAACGTGCTCATCGCAGACGACGGCCGGATCAAGGTAGGAGACTTCGGCCTGGCCCGCGCCGTCACGGCGTCCACGAGCACCGGCACTCTGATCGGCACCGTCGCCTATGTTTCCCCCGAACTCGTATTGGGCAATCCGGCCGATGCCCGCAGCGACGTCTACTCCGTGGGCATCATGCTCTATGAAATGCTCACGGGCCGCCAGCCGTTCGAAGGCGAAGTGCCCATCCAGGTGGCGTACCAGCACGTCAACGGAACGGTGGCGCCACCCTCGGATGTGGTCCCCGGTTTGGCCGCCGAGGTTGACGAGCTGGTGCAATGGTGCACGGCCAACGACCCCGAGCACCGGCCCGTCGATGCAACCGCCCTGCTGCAGGAACTGCGCCACATCAGAACGAACCTCAGCGACGCTGAACTGGACCTCCACCCGCCCGCCGCACACCACCGAGACGCGCCGCCAGCCCCCGCGGCGGCAGGCAGCGCCCCCACCGAAATCATCTCCCGGGCGGCCAACCCCACTGCCGCGATGCCGTTCGGCCGGCGCCCGGATGCCCACGTTCCCGCCACGCCGGGCAAGCGCGCCCTGAAGAAGGCGGCACGCGAAGAGGAGCAGGCCCGCGCCCGGGCCGCCGCCACCCCCGCCCGGAGCCTGCGCGAGGGTAACCCGCGGCGGCGTGGGGCCCTGTGGGTGGTACTGCTGGTCCTCCTCGCCCTGCTCGCCACCGGGGCGGGGTGGTTCTTCGGCATGGGGCCAGGCTCGGCGGCGACGGTTCCTGCCGTCGCCAACAAGACCGTAGCGCAGGCCCAGCAGGTGTTGGAACAGGCGGGATTCCGTTCCAGCACGAGTGATGTTTTCGACGACGACGTCCCCGCGGGCCTGGTGGTGGGCAGCGACCCCGATGCCGGCCAGGAGGTCCGTAAGCTGCAGCCGGTGTCCTTGTTTGTTTCGAAGGGACCTCAGCTGTTCCCACTGCCGAAACTGGCAGGCCAAACCCTGGCTGAAGCCCGGGCCGCAGTGAAGCGCGCTGAAATGGCGATGGGCCCCGTCACCGAACGCTTCGACGAGAACGTCGCAGCCGGCGTCGTCCTTTCCCAAAATCCGGCGGCAGGAACTGACGTCCGCCGAGGTACTCCCGTTGCCCTCGTGGTCTCCAAGGGACCGAGGCCCATCCCTGTCCCCTCAGTGGTGGGCCGGGACCGGAGCGACGCGGTGAAGGCGATCGAGGATGCGGGACTGTCTGCGGAAGTTGCCGCCCAGGAGGTCTTCGACCGCAAGGTACCCAAGGGGGCGGTGGTGAGCCAGTCGCCCTCCAACGGAACGCTGACGCGCGGCGGGACGGTTACCCTGACACTTTCCAAGGGCCCCCGGATGGTTGACGTCCCCAGTTACATCGGCAAGCAGGCTGCGGACGCGCGCAAGGCCCTGGAAGCGCTCGGATTCGAGGTCCGGGTGAACAACATCCTGGGCGGTTTCTTCGGGACGGTCCGCGACCAGGACCCGGTGGATACCTCGGTCCCTGAAGGCTCGGTCATCACCCTGACGGTGGTGTAGGCGGAACGCTCCGCCCGCACCACCGCCACTGCGGGGATCCGCGGATCAGCGCCGGGCGAGTGCGCCTGCCACGAGGAAGGCCATCTCCAGCGACTGCATGTGGTTCAGCCGGGGGTCGCAGACGGATTCGTACCGGTCAAGGAAGGCTTCCTGGTCGATGGGGTCTGCGCCGCCCAGGCACTCGGCCACATCGTCACCGGTCATTTCGACATGCAGGCCGCCCGGGACCGTGCCCAGCGCGTGGTGCACTTCGAAGAACCCGCGCACCTCGTCGATGACGTCGTCGAAATTGCGGGTCTTGTAGCCGTTCGGAGAGGTAACGGTGTTGCCGTGCATGGGGTCGGTGACCCACAGCACCTGGGCACCGGAGGCGGTGACCTTTTCGACGACGGCGGGCAGCTTCTCGCGGATGTTCCCCGCCCCCATGCGGGTGATGAAGGTCAGGCGGCCGGGCTCGCGCTCAGGGTCCAGCTTGTCGATGAGGCGCAGGGCATCGTCGCCGGTGGTGGTGGGGCCAAGCTTCACGCCGATCGGGTTCCGGACGCGCGAGAGGAAGTCCACGTGGGCGTGGTCCAGTTCGCGGGTGCGCTCCCCGATCCACAGGAAGTGTGCCGAGGTGTCGTACGGGAACCCGGTGCGGGAATCGATCCTGGTGAGTGCACGCTCATAGTCCAGCAGTAGCGCCTCGTGGCTGGCAAAGAATTCCACCCGCTTAAGGGCTTCGAAGTCGGCGCCGCAGGAGTCCATGAATTTGATGGCACGATCAATGTCCCGTGCCAGGGATTCGTAACGGGCGTGTGCGGGATTTTCCGTGAATCCCTTGTTCCACTGGTGCACCGAACGCAGGTCCGCGAAGCCGCCCTGCGTGAAGGCACGGATCAGGTTCAGGGTGGAAGCGGACGTGTGGTATGCGCGCAGCATGCGCGCCGCGTCGTGGCCGCGCGATTCCGGGGTGAACTCGTAACCGTTGACGATGTCGCCGCGGTAGGCCGGCAGCGTGACACCGTTGCGCGTTTCATCGTTCGAGGAGCGGGGCTTGGCGAACTGGCCGGCCATACGCCCCATCTTGATGACCGGCATCGCGGCACCGTACGTCAGCACAACGGCCATCTGGAGGATGGTCCGGACACGGGCGCTGATCTTGTCAGCGGTGGCGGCTTCGAAGGTTTCCGCACAGTCACCGCCCTGGAGCAGGAAGGCCTTGCCCTGCGCGGCGGCCGCGAGCCGTTCCCGGAGGACGTCCACTTCACCGGCGAAGACCAGGGGCGGGAGAACGGAAAGTTCCTTCACGGAGGCGTCAAAAACGGCCTTGTCCTGCCAGGTGGGCTGCTGGGAGATGGGCAGGTTCCGCCAGTCGTCGAGGCCTGGATAGTCGGCCGCTCCGCTCTGGGCGGTGCTGGACAGGGAAAAGGCGGGTTTTGCAGATAGCTCAGTCACCATCTAAGACTAGCGCCCGTGTTCCGGTCCCCGACACTGTCCTGTCACGCTGTGGACCCTGCGCGTCACACGCCCCCGGACGCTGCCGCGCCGGGCTCTTTGCGTTCTGCCGACTCCGCGGCCAGCCGGAGCTTGACCGCGGCAGCGTATTCGTCGACGTACTCCTGCCCGGAAAGGCGCATCAGCTCGAACATGATCTGGTCTGTGACCTGGCGCTGCACCAACCGGTCCTCCGCCTGGCCCCGGTATTGGCTGAAGTCCAGCGGTTCGCCAAAGATCATGCCGATCCGCCGGATGTTGGGCAGGCGCTTTCCGATGGGCTGTACCTTATCCGTTCCGATCATCGCCACCGGAATCACCGGGACTCCCGCCTGAAGTGCCAGCCTGGCAACGCCCACCTTGCCCCGGTAGAGCCGTCCGTCCGGGCTTCGGGTACCTTCCGGGTAGATTCCCAGCAGGCCGCCGTGGGTGAGCACTTCCATCCCTGCGTTCAACGAAACCGCGGACGCCGCGCCGCCGGAGCGGTCCATGGGCAGCTGGTTGGTGAGCCGGAAGAACAGCGCGGTAAGCCGGCCTTTGATGCCGGTGCCGGTGAAGTATTCGGACTTTGCGAGGAATACCACGGGACGGCGGACCATTAGCGGCATGAAGATGGAGTCGGAGAATGACAGGTGGTTCGAGGCGATAATGGCTGCGCCGTGGGCCGGAATGTTATCCAGGCCCTTCACCCAAGGGCGGAACAACAGCTTGATCACCGGACCCAGGAAGATCCTTTTCATGACCCAATAAAACACGTGGCGAACCTCTCCGGACGGCAGCTTTCAAGGCCTTCTGCTCAGGCCTGGGGGCAGCTCAATGCAACCCTACTCTAGTGAGAATTGTCCGGAAGAGTGACACGATGGACGCATGACCGAAAGCAGCGTTCCGCCCCGACCTGCGGCTTTCAGCTATCCCGGGCACGGTATCAACGCCCGCACCGGAATAGCCATCTGCCATGGCTTCACCGGGAGCCCGCTCAGCGTCCTGCCGTGGGCGGAGCACCTGGCCGCCCAGGGGTATGCGGTGTCCGTTCCGCTTCTCCCCGGCCATGGCACGGACTGGCAGCAGCTGGCACGGACCGGATGGCGCGACTGGTACCGCAGTTACGAAGCCGCCTTCCTGGACCTTCGGAGCCGGACCGACTCCTGTTTCACTGCCGGCCTTTCCATGGGCGGAGCGGTGGCGCTCCTGACCGCCTCTCGGCACCAGGTGTCCGGAGTATCCGTGGTAAACCCCGCTTTGAGCTTCTACGACCGCCGCATACGGGTGATCGGTGTCCTGAAGTATTTCCAGCGGACCACGCTTCCCATTGAGGAAGAGCAGCCGACGGCGGCCGCCACCTACGATGGCGACTATTCCCGCACGCCCCTGGCAGCAGTACATGAGCTCAAGAAGCTTTTCGGCGCGGCCGCCCGGGGTCTTGGCCGGATAGACACCCCGGTCCAGGTCTTCAAGTCGCGGACCGACGCCGTGGTCCCGCCAACCTCCCTGGCCCTCCTGCAGCGGCGCCTGGGCGCGCACATCACCGAAGTGGTGGATCTTGCCGGCAGCGGTCATGTGGCTACGCTGGACGTTGATGCGCCCCTGGTCTTCGCGGGATCAAGCGCGTTCTTCCACGCCTACGCACGCCACACCAACGCCCTGGAGACTCCATGACGTCCGTTCCGGACCACAGCCCGTTCCGCAGTCCTGCCGGCCTCCGCGGCCCCCGGACCGGCGTGGTCCTCTCCCATGGCTTTACGGGCAGCCCGCACGGACTCCGGGCCTGGGCCGAGGCGCTGGCAGAGGCCGGCTTCGCCGTGCGCATGCCGCTGCTGCCCGGGCACGGCACCACCTGGCAGGACCTGTCCCGGACCCGCTGGCAGCAGTGGCATGATGCTTTGGACCAGGCCTGGCATGAGCTGGATGCCGAATGCGAGCAGGTGTTTGCCGCAGGCCTGAGCATGGGCGGGGCACTCGCCCTGCGGGTTGCCGCCACCCGCCCCGTAGCCGGAGTAATCCTGGTGAACCCGGCACTGGTGGTGGACGATGTCCGCGCCCCGCTGGCCGGCATCCTTAAACTGGTTATGAAGAGCACTCCGGCCATCGCCAATGACATCCTGAAGCCCGGCATGGATGAGGCTGCCTACGCCCGGACTCCCGTGGCTGCCGCGCATGAAATGAACAAGATGTTCAAGGACACCGTCCGGCGGCTCCCCCGGATCGGCGCGCCCGTCCAGGTGTACCGGTCAACCCGCGACCACGTGGTCTCGGATGCCAGCATCCGGGTGCTGCGCCGCGGCCTCACGCATGCACCGCTGGAGCTGGTGCCGCTGGAAAACAGCTACCACGTCGCCACGCTGGACCACGATGCCGAAAAGATCTTCCAAGGCTCGGTGGACTTCATCCGGCGCCTGCAGCCCCAAACTCCCCGAGAGGAAGCCCGCCATGAACAGGCCTGACCCGGAGTCGCCGGACCAGGGCGCCAACCAGGACGAGGACGCCGTTTGGCTCGACCTCGTGGCACGCCTGGAAGGGGGCCGGCAGGACTCCGGCACGCCGTCCCCGGCAGAGTCCCGCGCCGGGGACGCCACGCCCCGTGCCACGTTCCGCGACTTCGACCCCCTCGGACTCGCAGGCCCGCCTGAGCCGGATCCCGGCGCGCCGGGTCCGCGTGACTATGCGGTGGACGACGACGAAGGCCGGTTCATCCCCGAAGAGCCACCCAGCCTGGCCGGCACAGAGCCGCTCACCATGCTTGCCTGGCTCGCCGCGGTGGGCGGTCCGGTGGCTTTGCTCTTCGCGGTCATGTTCTGGCGCTCCGCACCCCTGCCCGCCATCCTTGGCATCGTGGCGGCTTTCGTCCTGGGCACGGTGTACCTGATCATGCAGCTTCCGCAGGAAAAAGACGAGGACGACGACGGCGCCCGGGTTTAGCCCAACCAGGCCTCAGCGAATACGGGAGAGGTCCGCCGCCCCGATGAGCCCGGCGTTGGGTCCCAGTGCGGCCAACTCGATGTCCGCCGCCGGCCGGAACCCGCGCCCGGTCAGGTTCCTGGCAAAGGCCTTGCGCGCCGGTTCCACCAAGAGGTCCCCGGCTGAACACAGGCCGCCGCCAATTACGAACAGTCCCGGATCCAGGGCCGCCGCGAGGTTCGCCAGCCCCAGCCCCAGCCATTCGCCCACTTCGTCGAGCAGTTCGCGCGATGCGCCGTCCCCGCGCAGAGCCAACTCCGTGACGGTGGCTCCGGTGATAGTCTCGGCCCGACCTGCCACTGCGGCCAGGAGATCCTGTGCTACCGGGGAGTTGGCCGCAGCCAGTACCCTGGCCTCCCGTCCCAGCGCGTTTCCCGAGGCGTACTGTTCCCAGCAGCCCCGGTTGCCGCACTCGCAGCGGTGTCCCCCGGGCATGATGACCTGGTGGCCAAACTCACCCGCAACGCCATAACGCCCACGCTCGAGGCGCCCGTCCATGACCATGGCGCCGCCGATGCCCGTGCCCAGAGTGATGCACACCAGGCGGCTCTCGCCCCGGCCAGCGCCGAAACGCCATTCCGCCCATGCCGCGGCATCGGCATCATTGACAAGAAAAACCGGGCGGCGCAGCAGCTGTTGGAGGTTGTCGCGGAGGGGCTCGTTGCGCCAGGCGAGGTGCGGACTGAACAGCACCGTGCCGCCGTCGAGATCCATCCAGCCAGCCGCGCCTATGCCCACGGAACGGATCCGGCGGCCGCGGCCCAGCTCTTCCACCAGCTCCACGATCACCCTTTCCACCGCCCGCGGATCGCTGCCGGGGGTGCTGCGCCGCGCTTCGCTCAGGATCCTGCCGTCCGGGTCCACCACACCTGCGGCCACCTTGGTACCGCCGATGTCGATCCCGATCGCCAGTCCGCGGCGGGCAGGACGCAGCCGGCCCTGAAAGCCTCCGCTGCGCAGCCGGGGAGGGCGGGAAGCACGCAGCTTCCGCCAGGGCGTGCTGGTGTTCAGGAGACCGGTGGACGCACCGGCAGGCGCAGCGTACATAGTGCCCCATTCTAGGACCGGCGGTCCTTCCGGATGTGACTGGTGTTGATCGTGTCAAATGGACGGGGATTGACGACTAAGTTACTCGCCAGTAACTTTAGGTACTGCACAGCCCGCAGGAGCCGTACTAGTCTTTAGGCATGCCCCTGCTTGGGCCACGGATATCAAAGGAGCTATAGTGCGCGAATTCAGTGTTCCGCCCCTGGTTGTTGTTCCCCCGGAAACCAACATCACCGACCTGGTTCTGCGACAGGCGGGCAAGGCCAGCAACCCGGCGCTGTTCTCGCGGCTCGATCCGGCCGGCGCCTGGCAGGACATCTCCGCCACCGACTTCCTGGCCGACGTCAGCGCCCTGGCCAAAGGCCTGATCGCCAGCGGAGTGGGCGCCGGCGACCGGGTGGGCATCATGTCGCGCACCCGGTATGAATGGGCGCTCGTGGACTTCTCCATCTGGTTCGCCGGTGCAGTGTCCGTGCCCATCTATGAAACCTCGTCCCCATCCCAGGTCGCCTGGAACCTTGGCGACTCCGGAGCCGTCGCGGCTTTCGGCGAGGCAGCACACCATGAGGACATCATCCGGCAGGCAGTAGCCAACGAGGGCCTCACGGACCTCCGACACGTCTGGCAACTGGAGGGGGCCGGCCTGGATTCCCTGCGGGAGGCAGGCCGAGGCGTGACCGATGAGGAGCTCGAGGCCCGCCGCTCGGCCGCAGGCCTGCAGGATCTGGCCACTATTATCTACACCTCCGGAACCACCGGCCGGCCCAAGGGCTGCGAACTGACCCATGGCAACTTCGTGGAATTGTCGGAGAACGCCCTTGGCATCATCGGGGACATCGTCCACGAAGGCGCCAAGACCATCATGTTCCTGCCTCTGGCCCACGTCTTCGCACGTTTTATCTCGGTACTGGCCATGGCAGCAGGAACCACGGTGGCGCACACGCCGGACATCAAGAACCTCCTGGGCGACCTGCAGAGCTATAGCCCCACTTTCATCCTCGCCGTGCCCCGCGTGTTCGAAAAGGTCTACAACTCAGCGCTGACCAAGGCCGAGGACGGCGGCAAGGGCGCCATCTTCCACAAGGCCGCTGACACCGCGATTGCCTTCTCCAAAGCACGGCAGGACGGACACGTGGGACTGGGCCTGAAACTCAAGCACGCCCTCTTCGACAAGCTGGTCTACGGCAAGCTGCGGGCAGCGATGGGCGGCAACGTCTCGCATGCGGTCTCCGGCGGCGGTCCGCTCGGCGAACGCCTGGGCCACTTCTTCCAGGGCATCGGGCTGCAGGTGCTGGAAGGCTACGGCCTGACGGAAACCACCGCGCCGGTCTCGGTTAATACGCCTGCCAGGATCAAGATCGGTTCGGTCGGCAAGCCGCTGCCCGGCAACGCCGTCCGGATCGCCGGGGACGGCGAAATCCTCGCCAGGGGCGTCAGCGTGATGCGCGGCTATTACAAGCGCCCGGACCTCACCGACGAAACGTTCGACGACGGCTGGTTCCGTACCGGGGACATCGGCAGGCTCGATGACGACGGGTTCGTCTGGATCACCGGCCGCAAGAAGGAAATTATCGTGACGGCCGGCGGCAAAAACGTCATTCCGGCGCTGCTCGAGGACCAGATCCGGGCCGACGCCCTGGTGTCGCAGGTACTGGTGGTCGGCGATAACCGCCCGTTCATCGGCGCCCTGGTCACCTTGGATCCGGAGGCCCTGCCGGGCTGGCTGCAGCGCCACAGCCTGCCCGGTGACATGACGCTGGAGCAGGCGGCCCAGAACCCGGTGGTCAAGGCGGCTGTCCAGGACATCATCACCGCAGCCAACGCCTCCGTGTCCCAGGCTGAAGCCATCAAGTCCTTCCGGATCGTGCCCGCGGACTTCACGGAAGCGTCTGGCCACCTCACCCCGTCCATGAAGGTCAAGCGAGCACAAGTGATGAAGGACTTTGAGGGCGTCATCGAGGAGATGTACAGCGCCAAGCGCCCTGACACCAACTAGAAACAGGAACGCGGGGTCGCTCTCCGCCGGATAACGCACTGTTATTCGGCGGAGAGCGACCCCGCTTCGCTTTAAGGGTTACTCGATGACCAGGAGCAGGTCCCCGCCCTGCACCTGCTCCACCGCAGAAATGGCGAGGCGTGCCACCTTGCCGCCCACCGGCGTCGTGATGGATGCTTCCATCTTCATCGCCTCGATGGTGGCGATGGTGTCTCCGGCGTTGACGGTGTCGCCCACCTTGACGGTGACCGTAACGGCGCCCGCGAAGGGGGCCGCAACGTGGCCCGGCTGGGCGGGATCGGCCTTCTCGGCGGCCTTGACGTTGCTGACCACCGACCGGTCACGGACCACCACGGGGCGTGACTGGCCGTTCAGGGTGCACATGACGGTGCGCATGCCCTTCTCATCCGGCTCGGAGACCGCTTCCAGGGACGCGATCAGGCGGACGCCCCGCTCCAGCTGGATCTCGTGCTCCTGACCCCGCTGGAGGCCGTACAGGTAATCACGGGTGTCCAGCACCGAGATGTTGCCGTACGTTTCCACGCTCTTGAGGTAGTCCTTGGTGGGACCGTCGAAGAGCAGCCGGTTCAGCGTCTGCTGGCGGGTCTTCGAATCGGCCTTCAGCGCGGCGCTGTCCTCGGAGCTGAGCTCCACGTCGCGGACCTTCACGCTCCGGCCCTGCAGGGCCTTGGTGCGGAAGGGTTCCGGCCAGCCGCCGGGAGGGTCGCCCAGCTCGCCGGAGAGGAACCCGATCACCGAGTCGGGGATGTCGTAGTTCTGCGGGTTGGCTTCGAAGTCCGCGGGATCCGCGTTCAGGCCCACCAGGTGCAGGGCGAGGTCACCCACCACCTTGGACGACGGCGTGACCTTCACCAGGTGGCCCAGGATACGGTCCGCGGCGGTGTACATGTCCTCGATGGCTTCGAAGCGCTCCCCCAGTCCCAGCGCCATGGCCTGCTGCCGCAGGTTGGACAGCTGGCCACCCGGGATTTCGTGCTTGTACACGCGGCCGGTGGGTCCGGGCAGCCCGGACTCGAACGGCGCGTACACGCGGCGCACGGCTTCCCAATACGGTTCCAGGGAGCTGACAGCGTCCAGGCTCAGGCCGGTGTCCCGCGGGGTGTGGGCCAGGGCAGCAACCAATGCGGAGGCCGACGGCTGGCTGGTGGTACCGGCCAGAGATGCGGAAGCAACATCCACCGCATCCACGCCGGCATCCACGGCAGCGAGCAGGGTGGCCAGCTGGCCGCCCGCGGTGTCGTGCGTGTGCAGGTGGACGGGGAGATCGAAGCGTTCACGCAGTGCGGACACCAGCCTGGCTGCGGCAGCAGGCCGAAGCAGCCCGGCCATGTCCTTGATGGCAAGGATGTGGGCGCCGGCGTCGACAATCCGCTGGGCCAGCTCCAAGTAGTAGTCCAGCGTGTACAGCTTCTCAGCCGGGTCCAGCATGTCGCCGGTGTAGCACAGCGCCACCTCAGCGAGGGCGGTACCCGTGGCACGGACAGCGCGGATGGCGGGGGCCATCTGGTTGACGTCGTTGAGCGCGTCGAAGATCCGGAAGATGTCGATGCCGGTGGCGGCGGCCTCGTTCACGAAGGCTTCCGTAACCTCTTCGGGGTAGGGCGTGTAGCCCACGGTATTGCGGCCTCGCAGCAGCATCTGCAGGCAGACGTTGGGCATGGCCTGACGCAGGGCCGCGAGGCGGTCCCACGGATCCTCGCCCAGGAAGCGCAGTGCAACGTCGTAGGTGGCGCCGCCCCAGGCCTCCACGGACAGCAGCTCCGGCATCAGGGCGCTGACGGCGGGACCTGCAGCCACGAGGTCGCGGGTCCGCACCCGGGTGGCCAGGAGCGACTGGTGCGCGTCGCGGAAGGTGGTGTCCGTGACGGCGACGGCGGTCTGCTCCCGCAGCGCCCGGGCAAATCCTTCGGGGCCAAGCTCCAGGAGCCGCTGCCGGGAACCTGCGGCCGCGGGCCGGTCCTTGACGTTGGGCAGTTTGTCCGCGGGGTTCGACTGGACCGTCAGTTCGCCGTTGGGCTTGTTAACGGTGACATCGGCCAGCCAGGTGAGAAGCTTGGTGCCGCGGTCCGCCGACACCCTGGCCTTGAGCAGCTGGGGACGCTCGTCGATGAAGTTGGTGGCGACGTCTCCGGCGATGAAGTCGGGGTCGTCGAGCACCGCCTGCAGGAATGAGATGTTAGTGGACACGCCGCGGATGCGGAACTCGGCGAGGGCACGCCGGGCACGTGCCACGGCGGCGGGATAGTCCCGGCCGCGGCAGGTCAGCTTGACCAGCATGGAGTCGAAGTGGGGGCTGATTTCGGCACCCGAGTACACGGTGCCGCCGTCGAGCCGGACGCCCGCGCCACCGGCAGAGCGGTAGCCGGTGATCTTCCCGACGTCGGGCCGGAAGCCGTTGGCGGGATCCTCGGTGGTGATGCGGCTCTGCAGGGCCGCGCCGCGCAGCTTTACGGTCTCCTGGGAGAGTCCGAGGTCCGCGAGGGTCTCGCCGGAGGCAATGCGCATCTGGGCCTGCACCAGGTCCACGTCCGTGACTTCTTCGGTGACGGTGTGCTCCACCTGGATGCGCGGGTTCATTTCGATGAAGACGTGCTGGCCCGCGCGCTCACCCACGGTGTCCACGAGGAACTCGACCGTGCCGGCGTTCACGTAGTTCAATGCCTTCGCGAACTTGACCGCGTCCCGGTACAGGGCCTGCCGGATACCCTCATCCAGGTTGGGTGCGGGGGCTATTTCGATGACCTTCTGGTGGCGGCGCTGGATGGAGCAGTCGCGCTCAAAGAGGTGCATGACGTTGCCCTCTGCATCCGCCAGGATCTGTACCTCGATGTGGCGGGGGCGCAGGACGGCCTGCTCCAGGAACATGGTGGGATCACCAAAGGCAGCGTCCGCCTCACGCATGGCGGACTGGAGTGCCTCCGGGAGTGCTTCACGGGTGTCAACCCGGCGCATGCCGCGGCCGCCGCCGCCGGCCACGGCCTTGGCGAAGACGGGGAATCCGATCTCGTCCGCGGCAGCCACGAGTTCGTCGAGGTCCTTGGACGGAGCGCTGGACTTGAGGACGGGTACCCCGGCGTCCCGTGCTGCCTTCAGTGCCGCAACTTTGTTGCCGGCGAGTTCAAGCACCTCTGCAGGCGGCCCCACGAACGTGATGCCCGCTTCCTTGGCCGCTCGTGCCAGGTCGGGGTTTTCCGAGAGGAAGCCGTACCCGGGGTAGATTGCATCAGCCCCGGATTCCTTGGCCACCCGGATGACCTCGGCCACATCCAGGTAAGCCCGGACGGGGTGGCCTTCCTCACCGATGAGGTACGCCTCATCCGCCTTCTGCCGGTGAATGGAGTTCCTGTCCTCTTGGGGGAACACGGCAACGGTCTTTGCGCCCAGCTCGTAGCCGGCGCGGAAGGCCCTGATCGCGATTTCGCCGCGGTTGGCCACCAGAACTTTGGAAAACATACTTCTCCTGCATCATTGCGGGGTGGAACGGGTGGTCACAGTGTCTAGGACCTCCAAGGGCAAACACAAATCTTTGTGTCAACCATCACAAATTTCCCCGTCATCTCCAGAACAGCGGCAGCCCGGACCGCAGACGGGCGCCCGCTGGAGCAGCACCTGCACGCGTCCCCGGTGCCATGCCGGAGCCCGCCCAAGGCGGGTTTCCCCGGCGCATCAACATATGATGGGTGGGGCGGCAGCGCCGTCCGGCTTCGGCACCGCCGGAGCAAACACTACCCCGAACACGGCATCCGGCGTTAGGTTTTGGTCTCTCAAGTGCAAGTAGTCAGCATCAGCAGCCTCAAGGGTGGAGTCGGCAAGACTTCCGTCACCACAGGACTGGCGTCTGCGGCGCTGGCCGCGGGAATCAGCACGCTGGTGGTGGACCTGGATCCGCACGCGGACGCCACCACCGCGCTCGGCGTCCAGCCCGGTGGCCAGCTGGATATCGGCCGCATGCTCAAGAACCCCCGCAAGGCGAAGCTCGCAGACAACGTGGTGGGCAGTAGCTGGACTTCCCACCGGAACGGACACGGACCCGCCGTCCTCGATGTCGCCGTCGGCTCCGCTTTCACCGGGATCTACGACCGGCCGGACCTGGGCCGGCGCGACCTCCGCCGGCTTTCTGCGGTGCTCGCCGGCGCAGGGAGCTACGACCTGGTCCTCGTTGACTGCCCGCCTTCCCTCAACGGGCTCACCCGCATGGCCTGGTCGGCCAGCGATAAAGTTGCCCTGGTGGCCGAGCCCGGCCTGTTTTCCGTGGCGGGAACCGAGCGGACCATGCGTGCCATCCAACTGTTCCGCCAGGAGTTCGCCCCCAACCTGTCCCCCGCCGGCATCGTCGCCAACAGGGTGAGGACCGGGTCATCCGAACACACATACCGGCTCGCGGAAATGGAGGCAATGTTCGGGGACCTGCTCCTGGACCCCCGAATCCCGGAGCAGGCCAACTGGCAGCAGATCCAGGGCGCCGCCCATCCTGTCCACCACTGGCCGGGCGAGTCGGCCAAGACGGCGGCGGCGCTTTTCGACCAGTTGCTGGCAAACGTCATGGCTGCCGGCGGCCTCCGCCCCCGGACCCGGTAGCCAGGCGCGCCGGCCGGAGCGCCTGGCTGCCCCAACGGGCGAAGGCCGCCCTCCTGATGGAGGGCGGCCTTCGCCGTTTCAGTCCTGGTTCGGGCCTAGCTGATTTTGCGAGCCGCCCGGCGCTTGCTGAGTTCATCGTCGGGGAAGGATTGCTGGGCTGCATGCTCGCTGGGCAGGGAGGCGAGGCTGCCTTCCACCTCACGCCACACCCGGCCGACAGCAATCCCGAACACGCCCTGGCCACCCTGGACCAGATCGATAACTTCGTCTGCGGAGGTGCATTCGTACACGCTGGCACCATCGCTCATCAGGGTGATCTGCGCGAGGTCCTCTACGCCGCGCTCCCGGAGGTGTTCCACCGCGGAGCGGATCTGCTGGAGCGAAACCCCGGTGTCCAGGAGCCGCTTGACCACTTTGAGGACCAGGATGTCGCGGAAACCGTAGAGCCGCTGCGAACCCGAACCGGCTGCGCCGCGGACCGCGGGCTCGACCAGTCCGGTGCGGGCCCAGTAATCGAGTTGGCGGTACGTAATGCCAGCCGCCTTGCAGGCAGTGGGGCCCCGGTAGCCGGCGTCCTCGTCCAAGACGGGAAGGTCTTCCGTGAACAGTAGGCCCTGGGCACCACTCGCGGGCACAGCAACACCGCCTGTGGGCTGCTTCAGCCCGCCTGCTTCGCCTTTGGGACTCACGGGGATCCTCCTTGTCCTAAGCTCCCGGGGATCAATTGCAACAGCCTGTCCGGCCCGAAGACCATGCGTGTAATTTTCGCGGGGCGCACTTTCCAGTGTGACTTGCGCGGCTGCCGTAAGCAATGGGAACTTGATACTTCGACGTTAGGGCCGGCCGGGCTCCAGGTCAAAGACCTTGGCGGCTTCGTTGTGGCGTGTCGAAACTTTCAGGCTGAACTTTAACCTTAACGTGACCTTAGCCGTCGAAATCTTCCGGCTCAACGTCGTCCAGGAACTCGCGGAACCGCCGCAGTTCCCGTTCTTCATCCACGGTGGGGCTGGGCTGGGCATCCTCGCCCTCATCGTGCTCCGTGATCCTCACACCGGCCTCTTCCATCACCGAGTCCGCACACCAGATCCGGCACTTTGCCCGGAGCGCCACGGCCAGGGCGTCGGACGCACGGGAGCTGACCGTGGTGCCGTTCTCAAACTGCAGCTGCCCGTAAAAGATGTTGTCCTCCACGGCCACGATGTTGACGCTGACCACCGAATGGCCGAGCGACTCCACTACATCCACCAGGAGGTCGTGGGTCATGGGCCGCGGCGGGACCACGCCCTGCTGTGCCAGTGCGATGGCGCTGGCCTCGGGCGTGCCGATCCAGATGGGAACATGCCGTTCGCCGTGCAGCTCCCGGAGGAGGACCAGCGGCTGGTTGGACGGCAGTTCGATCCGGACGCCAACAATCTCGACTTCAATCATCAGATGTCCATGCGTGAGATGTGGTCCTGCACCAGGGCGCGGTGCAGGGTGAGGCAAAGGTCGCTGATTTCGCGGGCGGCCTCGGCAGCCCGCGCCTGGGAGGCGGAGTCCTTCCGGGACGCCAAGGGCGCCACGGCGCGTTCCACCAGGCCGAACTCCCGCTCCGCGGCAGCCTGGAAGGGCCGCAGGTGGCGGGGTTCGAGGCCGTGGCTCTCCAGCTGCACGCAGGCGCGGGCAACCTGGAGGGCGTGCTCGTCGAATTTGCCGTTAGTGTGGCTGATGAGGCCAAAGCTAAGCAGCGACTGCAGCAGCGGAACGCTGGCGCCGGACTCAGCGCGCAACTGCTCTTCGGAGAGTTTCCGGCCGCGGTTCTGCAGTTCTGCGGCGAGCTCGTCAGAGACGATCCGCGGGGAAACCACGACACCGGGCGGCAGGTTTTCGGGGCGGTCTCCCCTGTCGATGGCATCAAGGTAGTCCTTGATGACTTTCAGCGGGAGATACTGGTCGCGCTGCAGGGCCAGGACGAAACGCAACCGTTCGACGTCGCTCTCGGCGTACTGGCGGTACCCGGCCGGGGTGCGCCGCGGGTTGATCAATCCCTTTTCCTCAAGGAACCGGATCTTGGACGCGGTCATGCCGGGAAAGTCTCCGCTGAGCTGGGCGAGGACTTCCCCGATGTTCAGGACCTGGGGTGCCCGGCGGTCCGGTTGTGCCATTGCCACAGGCAGCGGTCCCCGGATCAGCTGCGGCCCGCGCCGGCAGGGCTGAGGTAGAAGGTGAGGCGGAACTTGCCGATCTGCACCTCGCTGCCGGACTTCAGCTCCACGGAGTCCACGCGGTCGTGGTTGACGTAGGTCCCATTGAGGCTGTTCATGTCCACTACCTCGAACCCGCGGGCAGTGCGGCGGAACTCGACGTGGCGCCGCGAGACGGTGACATCGTCGAGGAAGATGTCCGCGTCCGGGTGGCGGCCGGCCGTAGTGACGTCCGAGTCCAGCAGGAAGCGAGCTCCGGCGTTGGGACCGCTGTGCGCCACCAGCAGTGCGGAGCCGGCAGGGAGCGCCTCAACGGAACTGCGTTCCTCGACGGACAGCTTGGGAGCAATGGTGGGTTCTTCCCGAACCGGGGTGAGGTGGATGGAAGTGGTCTCCGACGCCCCGGCCGCACCCGTGCCGTGTTCCCCGTCGGCAGGGTTGTGTGTGTGGCCAGCCATGGATTCCTCCTCTTCCCGCCGCGGCACCGGGCCACGGCAACAATTACACTCCGGGCCTGCGCCGCAGGCCCGCTTCCGGCACCCGGCCGCGGCGGTGACGTGCGAAAACGTACTGCCGGGGCCGTGGGCCGGACCGGAATTACCGGTTAGCTTTAGCCTACCTGCTGTTCGTACTCGGATGCACTGAGCAGCGAGTCCACAGCGTCCGGCTCGGCCAGTTTGATCTCGATGAGCCAGCCGTCGCCGTACGGGTCCGAGTTGATGAGGGCAGAATCGGTGTCCAGCGACTCGTTGCGTGCCACCACTTCGCCGCTCACCGGGGCATAGATGTCACTGACGCTCTTGGTGGACTCGACCTCGCCGACAACGTCATTGGCCGTGACCGTTGTCCCGACTTCCGGCATCTGGGCGTAGACCACGTCGCCCAGGGCATCCTGCGCGAAGTCGGTAATACCCACACGGACCACACCGTCGGCATTGGGAGCAGTGACCCACTCGTGTTCGGCGGTGTAGGACAGGTCTTCGGGAATGTTGCTCATCAGGGGCCTTTCATCGGGGTCGAACACCAATGTCAACGGGGCCACGAAAACTGGCCGCCGCTGAAAGTATAGGCACAACTGCCGGGACGCCTGCCCGCGTTTCTGCCAAGATGGGAGCCATGAGCTTACGCACCGTTGCAGGCCTTCCCGGCCCGGCCAGGTAACGCCCATGCCGGAACTTCCCGAGGTGGCCGGGCTGGCGCGCTACCTGGACGAACAGTTGCGGGGAACCGTCCTGGCAAAACTACAGGTTGTTTCCTTTGCTGTGCTCAAGACCGTCGATCCGCCCTACAGCGACCTGGAGGGCCGGGCGGTGACCGGTGTCCGGCGCTTCGGCAAGTTCATCTGTATAGATGCCGGCGGGGTTTCGCTGGTCTTCCATCTGGCCCGCGCAGGCTGGCTCCGTTTCACCGACTCCCCCACGGACCGGCCCCTCCGGATGGGCAAGGGCAACATCGCCGCCCGGCTGGCCTTCACGGGCCCGGACGGGCGGCGCGGTTTCGACCTTACCGAAGCCGGCACCAAGAAAAGCCTCGCCCTGTATGTGGTGCGTGACCCGCAGGACGTGCCCGGCATCGCTGCGCTGGGCCCGGATCCGTTCACGGAAGCGTTCGACGCCGCCATGCTGGCTGAGATCCTTGGCGGCAGTCCGCAGCAAATCAAGGGCCTCCTGCGCAGCCAGAGCGTCATCGCCGGGATCGGGAACGCCTACAGCGACGAGATCCTGCATGCGGCCCGGATCTCACCGTTTGCGCCGGCAAAGTCGCTGGACCGCGCCACCGTCCAGGTCCTCTACGATGCCATCCACAGCGTGCTGGGCGACGCCCTGGCAGAGACAGCGGGGAAACCGCCGCAGGACCTGAAGGACGTTAAGCGCAGCCATCTGCGCGTGCACGGACGCACCGGCGAGCCCTGTCCGGTGTGCGGGGATACCGTCCGCGAGGTGTCGTTCGCCGATTCGGCCTTGCAGTACTGCCCCACCTGCCAAACCCACGGCAAGATCCTGGCAGACCGCAGAACGTCGAAATTCCTCAAATAGGCCACCGCCGCAAACAGCGCCACCGGGAGGGCACGAAAAAGCGGAAGCGCCGGAGTTGATCTCCGGCGCTTCCGCTTTTTCGGTCGGGCTGACAGGATTTGAACCTGCGACCCCTTGACCCCCAGTCAAGTGCGCTACCAAGCTGCGCTACAGCCCGTTAGTTCCGCCGTTCTCCGCTGCGCGTGAACCCGGATTTCTCCATGGTTTCCACCAGCAGTCCGGCCGAACCACCTAGAAGAGCTTACACGATTCCAGAGGGTGCTCGTGACACTTTCCGGGAATCAGGGGCGCGGTGTGTCGCAATTAACGCTTCTTGCCGCGCTTTTCCCGAACACGCATGCTGACCTCGATGGGCGTGCCCTGGAAGCCGAATGTTTCGCGCAGCCGTCGGGTGATGAAACGGCGGTAGCCGGGGTCCAGGAACCCGGTGGTGAACAGCACGAACTTCGGAGGCCGGCTGGACGCCTGGGTGCCGA
Source organism: Pseudarthrobacter sp. NPDC092419 (assembly GCF_044755045.1). Classification (NCBI taxonomy): domain Bacteria; kingdom Bacillati; phylum Actinomycetota; class Actinomycetes; order Micrococcales; family Micrococcaceae; genus Pseudarthrobacter; species Pseudarthrobacter sp. NPDC092419. Next base: position 16,293 of record NZ_JBIVQF010000003.1, on the reverse strand, counting down.
ACAGGATGCGGGGCTGCTTGCCGCCGCGGACCGGGTGCGGATGGGCTGCGACGAGTTCGCCGAGGAAGGCGTTGAGGCGTCCGGTGGGGATGCGCTTGTCCCAGTTCTCCAGGGCCAGGTCCAGTGCGGGAACCAGGCGGTCCTTGTGCCAGCCGGTCTTGGCCGAGATGTTTACCCGGGGGGCCCATTCCACGTGGGCCAGGTCCTGTTCGATTTCACGCTCCAGGTAGCGGCGTCGCTCGTCGTCCAGCAGGTCCCACTTGTTGAACGCCAGCACCAGGGCGCGGCCGGATTCAATAGCCAGCTGGAGGATGCGCACATCCTGTTCGCTGAGGACCTCGTCCACTGCGAGGAGTACGACGGCGACTTCCGCCTTTTCGAGCGCGGCCTGCGTCCGCAGGGAGGCATAAAAGTCTGCGCCCTGGGCCATGTGCTGCCGCCGGCGGATACCTGCGGTATCCACGAAGCGCCAGGTGCGGCCGCCGAGCTCGATGAATTCGTCAACGGGGTCGCGGGTGGTTCCTGCTGTGTTGTCCACCACCACCCGCTCGGATCCTGCCAGCTTGTTCAGCAGCGAGGATTTGCCCACGTTGGGGCGGCCGATCAGGGCGATGCGGCGCGGGCCGCCGGAACGCTCCACTCCCTCGATGGTGGAGAACTCCGGCAGCACGTCCATGACGTGGTCCAGGAGGTCCGCCACGCCACGGCCGTGCAGGGCCGAGACCGGGTAGGGCTCACCGAAGCCCAGCCCCCAGAGTGTGGCCGAGTCCGCTTCCTGGGCGAAGTCGTCCACCTTGTTGGCGACCATAATGACCGGCTTCTTGCTGCGGCGCAGCATCTTCATGACGCCTTCATCCGTCGCGGTGGCGCCCACGGCGGAGTCCACCACGAAGAGCACGGCGTCTGCGAGTTCCACGGCCATCTCGGCCTGTTCGGCCACGCGCGCGTGGATGCCGCGGGCGTCGTGCTCCCAGCCGCCGGTGTCCACCAGCGTGAAGTTACGCCCGTTCCAGTTCGCCGAATACATGACGCGGTCACGGGTGACGCCGGGGGTGTCCTCCACCACGGCCTCGCGGCGGCCCAGGATGCGGTTGACCAGCGTGGACTTACCCACGTTTGGCCGGCCGATGATGGCGAGGACTGGGTCAAGCTTGACCGGGCCGTCGAAGTCCTCGTCGCCGTACTCCCCGCTCAGCAGCGCGGCGTCTTCCTCGTCAAGGTCGTAGTCCTCCAGGCCCGCCCGGAGCGAGGCCGCGCGGAGCTCCGCCTCGTCGTCGTCGATTGCCGCCAGCCGTTCGGCCACCTGGTCCGTGCCCGCGGGCGTGTATTCGTCTTCCCCGGCGCCGTAGTGGCCGGGAGTCTGCGTGGTATCGCTCATTGCACTGTCCTTAGTGGTCATCTGCCGGCGTCCCGGCTACTGCTGCTACATCTTGCGGATCATTGGATACGGGCAACCGCTGCCCGCTGAGTTCAATGGCGTCCTGGACATGCCCGGCCAGTGCAGCGCGGATCTCCTGCGCCGCCCTGTCCATTGAAGCACGGCCGCTTTCGCCTGCATGGGCGGCGAGGGTCAGCGCCCTGCCGAAGTTCACGTGGAGCCGGCGGCCCGGACGCGGCACGCTGTCCAGGTGTTCGCTGCCCTGGCGGGTACCAAGGATTGCGACGGGAACCACGGGCGCGCCCGTCTGGAGGGCAAGCCACGCCACCCCGCCGTTGATTCCGGAGGCGTCACCGCTCCCCCGGGTCCCTTCGGGAAGAATGCCCACGCACCGGCCGGCGTCGAGCACGTTCCTGCAGCGCTGCAGCGCTGCCCGGCCGCCCCGGCGGTCCACCGGAAGCTGGCCGGCTGCGGTGAGCACGCCGCCCAGGAAGCCGCGGAACATCTCCTGTTTGACCAGGATATGCATAGGCCGCGGCGCGGCTCCGAACATGACAGGACCGTCCAGGAAGCTGATGTGGTTTCCGGCGAAGATCACCGGACCGCCCGTGGGCACGTTGGACCTGCCGGCGACGGTGGTCCGGTACACCAGGTTGTCCAGGATCCAGCCCACCGGCCGGCTCCATGCCATGGTCCACGTTCCGGGGAGGCCGGCCGCGCGGTCAGTCACGGTTGAGGACCTTGGTGACGATCACCAGGGCCGCGTCCACGGTCTGGTCGAAGTCGAGGTCCGAGGAGTCGAGGGTCACCACACCGTCCGCGGCCTGGGTGAAGTTCACCACCGTTGAATCCTTAGCGTCCCGGTGGGTGACCTGCGCCGCGAGTTCCGCCGCGTTCTGCGTTCCGCCCAACTGGATGCCGCGCCGGCGCAGGCGGGCTTCCTCGCTTGCGGTCAGCAGCATGCGCACCTCTGCGCCGGGCGCGACGACGGTGGTGATGTCCCTGCCTTCAACCACCATGCGGCGGTGGTGCTTTTCGATCTGTTCCCGCTGGCGCCGGATCAGCTCAGTCCGGGCGCCGAGGGTCGTGGCCACCGCACTGACAGCGGCCGAGATGGCCGGTTCCCTGATGGCGTCGGTGACATCCACGCCGCCCACGCGGACGTATTCCTCCTGGGGAGTCGTGCTCTGGTCCAGCACGAAGTCCCGCGAGGCCTGTTCCACGGCGGCGCCGTCTTCGAGGTCGATACCGTTGGAAAGGCAGTACCAGGTCAGGGCGCGGTACATGGCGCCGGTGTCCAGGTAGGCGAGGCGCAGCCTCCGGGCCACTTCCTTGCTCACGCTGGACTTGCCGGAGCCGGAAGGACCGTCAATGGCGACCACCAGGGGCCGGCCAATGCGCAAAGCGGGCATGGTGTCGAGAACTTCCTGTGTCATTACTGCAGTACCCGCCATCCGCGGTCGTTGAGGGCTTCGATCAGGTGGTCGTGCTTGTTCGGCAGGACGGAAATCTCCACCATGCCGACGTTCTGGCCGGACGAGTGGTCCAGCCGGAGGTCCTCGAGATTCACGCCGATTTCACCGATCTCCGTGAGGAGGCGCGCGATCTGGCCGGGCTTGTCGTCCACCAGGACCGTGAGCCACGCATACGCCTGCGGGGGCCCGCCGTGCTTGCCCGGGATCCGGGCCTGGCCGGCATTGCCTTCGCTGATCAGCTGGGCAAGGTCCAGGCGGGCTCCGGGAGCGGTGGGGTCCTCGAGGGTGTTGATCAGGCGGTTGAGGTCCTCGCGCACGCCGTAAAGGATCTCGACGATCTTTCCGGCGTTGCCCCCGAGAATCTGGACCCACAGCGTGGGGTCGCTGGCAGCGATCCGGGTCACGTCCCGCAGGCCGTTGCCGGCGAGGGACAGCGCGTGCAGGGGGGTCCCCTGCAACCGGCTGGCCAGGAGCGAGGACATGACCTGCGGCAGGTGGGATACCAGGGCCACGGCTTCGTCGTGCTCCTCAGGGGAGAACTGGGAGACGACGGCGCCGAGGTCCATCGCGAGCGACCGTGCGGTCTGCAGCGCCTCGGGAGAGGTTTCCGGACCGGGGCACAGCACCCACGGCATGGAGGTGAACAGTTCCCCGCGGGCAGCGACCGGGCCGGATTTCTCGCGGCCGGCCATGGGGTGGGTCCCCACGTACCGGGTCAGGTCAGCCTCCATGCCCTGCAGGTCCGCCAGGATCTCCGCCTTGACGCTGGCGATGTCCACCACCACCGCGGCGGGATAGTCCGCCAGGGCGCCGGCGACCACGTCAGCAGTGACATCCGGCGGGGCCGCCACGACGACCAATTGCGGCATGGCGTCGCCTATTTCGGCCAGCGGCCGGCCTGCGCCGATGTCCACCGCCACCGCCTGGTTGGTGGGCGACGGGTCTGACAGGAAGACCGGGATTGCCCGGCCACGCAGGCCCAGCCCGATGCTGGTTCCGAGCAGGCCCGTACCAAGGACCACAACCGGACCGTCCAGGTGGCCGCGGCCGGCGCTGTGGAAGGCGGCCATGCCTCAGAGACCTACTGCTGCCAGCAGGTGGCCGACTTCCTGCTTGCCCAGGTTGCGGATGCTGCCCTGGCGCTGGTCGCCCAGCCCAATGGGCCCCACCTTGACGCGGACCAGGCGCTGGACGGGGAAGCCGACGGCGTCGAACATGCGCCGGACGATGCGGTTCTTTCCGGAATGCAGCACCACCTCGATGAGCACGTGCCCGGGAGTGGAGTCCACCAGCCGGAATGAGTCGACGGCGGCCACGCCGTCTTCAAGCTCGACGCCGGCCTTCAGCTGTGCGCCGACGCCGTGCGGGAAGGGTCCGCGGACCTGGACCAGGTACGTCTTGGGCACCTCATACGAAGGATGCGTCAGGCGGTTGGCGAGTTCGCCGTCGTTCGTCAGGAGCAGGAGACCTTCGGTGGCGACGTCAAGGCGCCCAACGTGGAAGAGCCGCTCGCCCTTGTTCTTGTTGTTCTTCAGGAAGTCGCTGATGCACGGGCGGCCGTCCGGGTCCTCCATGGTGGACACCACGCCCTTCGGCTTGTTGAAGACCATGTACACCAGGTTCTCGTCGAGCTGGATGCGCAGGCCGTCAACGTGGATGACCGCCGTCTTGGGATCGATGCGCACGCCGAGCTCGGTGACAACCTGGCCATCGACCTCAACGCGGCCCTCAGCGATCATCTCCTCGCAGACGCGACGGGAAGCAACGCCGGCGGAGGCCATGACCTTCTGCAGGCGCACGCCGTCGGCGTCATGCAGTTCGGACTGGGGAACGTCGCCGCGGGGGCCCTTCCTGCGCGAAGGCCGGCGGACGGGACCCAGGTTCTGGCCGAAACGCTCGCTGCCGAACGCCTTGGAGGCAGCGGCGCCGGGGGCTCCGGTGCGAGGCTTGGCCTTTGGGGCGCCGGGCGTGCCGGGGGCCTTTTTCGAGCCCGGCTTACGGGTGGCAGGCTTGCGCGACGCCGGCTTGGCAGCACGGGCGCCGGCCCCACGGTCCTGCTGGTCCCCGGCGAGGTCCGGGTCCACGAAGCGTTCTTCGCGTGGCTTCTGGGCCCGCTGCGGCCGGCCGCTGCCGAACCCTGAACCCCGGTTGGCGCCGCCGAAGCTGCCGCCCTTGGAACCGCTGCGCTGTGGTGAGCGTTCGGAGTTATTGCGCCCCGAACCGTTACGTGGTGAACCCTGGCGTCCCGCCTGTGTCATGACCCGTCCTTCAATGTTTTGGCCGGCAAAGATGTCCACAGACAACCCTAGCCAGCACTGCAGAAATAATCTGCCCTGATAAAAATCTTTCGCAGCCGGGGTCTCCCCGGCTACATGCGTTCGTCGTCATAGAACTCGGCGATCCCGTCCAGCCCCGGGAGATGGGGGGAGAGCTGCGGCAGTTCCGCCACAGAACCGATCCCCATCCGTTCGAGGAAATAGGAGGTGGTGCGGTAGAGGATGGCACCGGACTCCGGATCTGTCCCTGCGTCCTCGATCAGCCCGCGCTGGGCAAGTGTCCTGACGACAGAGTCCACGTTGACTCCGCGAATTGCAGACACCCTGGCCCGCGATACGGGCTGGCGGTACGCAATGACCGCGAGTGTTTCCAAGGCAGCCTGCGTTAGCCTGGCAGTCTGCCCCTCCAACACGTACTTACCCACGATGTCGGCGAACTCCGTCCGGGAGTAGATCCGCCAGCCGCCAGCGATATTCCGCAATTCAAAACCCCGGGGGCTGGAGCCGAAACCAGCGGTGCTGGCGTTCTCCATGTCCGGGGCGTTAACAGTATACCCGTTATACTCGCGCTCCAGTTCTGCCAGCAGGCCGCGGACAGTGTCCACGGTCAGGCCCAGTCCCGCGGCCAGCTCCTCCTCCGTGGCCGGCTGGTCCACCACCATGAGGACGGCTTCCAATGCAGCCCTGGCTCCGCCCGGCAGGCCGGCCAGGTCCTGGTGTTCCTGGTGTTCGCGCTGGTCCGTGCCGCTCATGGCTGCTCCTCGTACTCTTCGCTGACGTTTTCCGCCGTCCAGTCCCGGTCCCCCGCCGCCCAGTGCACGGTGAGGTCCGCCAGCGGGGACAGCTGGTCGAAGGACACCGCGGTATCGCGGAACAGCTCCAGCAGTGCCAGGAAGCGGGCCACCACCACCAGCGTGGATTCGGCGTCCGCTATCAGGCAACGGAACGGCTGCGGCGATTCACGCTGCAGGCGCAGGCCCAGCAGCGCGGCCTGCTCGCGCACGCTGACTGCGCTGCCGTGAAGGTGGGCGATGCCCACTTCGGTGGGCGCAGCGGGTTTAGGCCGGAGTGCGCTTTCGGCCAGCCGGGCGAACTGTTCCGGCGTGTGCTTCCAGACAAGCTCCGGCAGCATGGCGGCAAAGTGTTCCTCGAGTGCCACCTGCCGGGGAAAGCGGCGCGCCTCCCGGTGGAGGGTGTCATCCAGGATGGCGGCCACCTGCTTGAAGGCTTTGTACTGCAGCAGCCTGGCGAACAGGAGGTCCCGGGCCTCAAGCAGTGCGATGTCCTCGTCATCAACCGCTTCGCCGGACGGCAGCAGCCGCGCGGCCTTCAGGTCCAGCAGCGTGGCGGCGATGACCAGGAATTCGCTGGCTTCATCCAGCGCCCATTCCTCCCCGAGCTCCTGGAGCTTACGGATGTACTTGATGAACTCGTCGGTAACGGTGGCGATGGCCACCTCGGTGATGTCCAGCTGGTGCTTGGCGATCAGGCCCAGGAGGAGGTCGAACGGGCCGGTGAAGTTGGCCAGTCGTACCTCAAAACCCGGCTTGGTATCTGCTTTGGCCTCTGCCACGGGATTGCTAGGGCGCGCCGCCGCGCGAAATCAGTTCCTTGGCCAGGCGGCGGTAGGCGTCCGCGCCCACATGGTTGCCGGCATAGCTGGTGATGGGCTCCGCAGCCACGGTGGCGTCCGCGAACTTGATGGAGCGCTTGATGACGGTTTCGAACACCTTGTCGCCGAATGCCTCCACGAGCCGGGTGATCACCTCACGGCTGTGCAGGGTGCGGGCGTCGTACATGGTGGCCAGTACGCCATCCACCTGCAGGCCGGGGTTCAGCCGGTCCTGGACTTTGTCGATGGTTTCCACGAGCAGGGCGACTGCACGCAGGGCGAAGAACTCACAGATCAGGGGAATGATGACGCCATGTGCGGCGGTCAGGGCGTTGACGGTCAGCAGGCCAAGGGACGGCTGGCAGTCGATGAGCACGACGTCATAGTCTTCCTCAACTTTCTTGAGTGCCCGGTCCAGGACCTGTTCCCGGGCAACTTCGTTGACCAACTGGACTTCGGCCGCGGAAAGATCGATGTTGGCCGGCAGCAGGTGGACGTTCTCGACGCCGGTCTGGTGGATGGCCTGGCGGATGTCCACCTTGCGGTCCATCAGGACGTTGTAGACAGTGAGGTCCAGTTCGTGGGGATTCACGCCGAGGCCTGCGGACAGCGCACCCTGCGGATCGAAATCGACCAAGAGGACGCGGCGGCCGTATTCCGCCAACGCAGCGGCGAGGTTGATCGTCGAGGTGGTCTTGCCGACGCCGCCCTTCTGGTTGACCATGGCGATGACCCGGGCCGGACCGTGGGAGGACAGCGGCGCGGGTTCCGGGAACTCGCGGTATGGGCGCCCGGTGGGGCCCATCACCGCGTTGTCCAGGCCAAATTCCGTGCCCTCCAGAGTTGCTGAACCCTGTTCGCTGCTCACGTATCTATCCACACTTTCGATGACGGTGATTTCCTGCCGCTGATTGCCAGCGCCGTTCCTTCTTCTTCCCAAGGTTACAGCGACCGACACGGCATTCGAGGGAACTTGACTTTCGGTCCCTGTTGAGCCTTGACCCTCTAGCTGAGGTCGAAGGTTGGTTCGTTCCCGACATGCAGCAGCCCCCGCGGCCAAGGCTGCGGGGGCTGCTGCGTTTATCCGGACTGATGTCCGGCGTGGTGCCTAGACGGTTGCGGGAACACGCCGGGCTTCGGTTTCCTCGACGACCGGACCGCCGTGGCCGGCAATCATGGTCTGCTCGTCGAAGGGCAGCTCGCCGGAGAGCACCTGGTTGACCTGACCGCCGTCGATCTCCTTGACCCACGTGCCGATCAGGACGGTGGCGACGGCGTTGCCGGTGAAGTTGGTCAGGGCGCGGGCCTCGGACATGAACCGGTCGATGCCTACGATCATGCCCACGCCGCCCAGCAGCTCGGGCTTGTGGGCCTGGAGGCCAGCGGCGAGCGTGGCAAGGCCGGCACCGGTGACGCCGGCTGCACCCTTGGAGGCGATGATCATGAAGACCAGCAGGGAGATCTGCGCGCCGAGGTCCAGCGGGGTTCCCATGGCGTTGGCAACAAACAGGGAGGCCATGGTCAGGTAGATGGCCGTGCCGTCAAGGTTGAAAGAGTAGCCCGTGGGCACCGTGACGCCCACAACCGGCTTGGAGACACCGAGGTGTTCCATCTTGGCGATGAGGCGGGGCAGGGCAGCTTCGGAGGAGGACGTGGAGAAGATCAGCAGGTACTCCCGGCCCAGGTACTTCATCAGCTTGAAGATGTTGACGCCGGTAACCACCTTGAGCAGGCCTCCGAGGATGACCACGATGAACAGTGCGCAGGTGATGTAGAAGGCTGCCATCAGAGTGAACATGCTGACAATGGCCTGGAAACCGGTAGCTCCCACGACGGCGGCGATGGCACCGAAGGCACCCACGGGGGCAAGCCACATGATCATGATCAGGATGCGGAAGACCAGGACCTGGCCGTGGCCGATCGCCTTGAGGATGGGAGCGCCCTGCGGGCCCATCTTCTGGAGGGCGAACCCTACGAGGATGGCGGCAAAGAGGGTGGGCAGTACGGGGATGTCGCCCGGGATGATGCCAAGGAGGAAGGCGACGGTGCTGTCGACCTCTGCCTTCTTGCTGGGATCGTAGGGGGCGAGCTTCAAGCCCTCACCGGGGTGGATCAGGTTGCCCACCACCAGGCCGATGGCGAGCGCGAACGTCGACATCGCGACGAAGTAGCCCAGCGCCATGCCGCCTACCTTGCCGACCGTGGCAGCCTTCGCGATCGATCCGATGCCCAGGACGATGGTGCAGAAGATGACCGGGGCGATCATCATCTTGATGAGCTTGATGAACCCGTCCCCGAGCGGCTTGAGGGACTTGCCGACCTCCGGGAACATCAGGCCCACCAGGGCGCCGAGGATAACGGCGGCGATGACGGCGATGTACAGGTAATGCGACTTGTCGATGCCCTTGCGCCGCGTCGTCACGGCAGCGGGGGACTCTCCTCGTTGAGAAGCCATGGGTGTCTCTCCTTATGGATAATTTGGTAGACGCTTCGGCGCAGTTTCCGGGCTCGACGTCCTTGGGATGTGACACCCATCATTGGCCATCCCGTGATCCAGCTCACCGTTGCGTTCATATTGGTCGCAGCGGGCATCTTAAAGGAGGCGGGATGATCCACCACTGGAGCATTGCCCGGCGGCTGTTCGTGGCGAACCTGCTGACCGTGGTGGCATTTATCGCGATCGTGGGTTCAGCCGCCTACGTGGACGCCAGGGACCGCGCCTATGAAGAGGCCGGGGCGCGCATGACAGGCATTGCCGCGGCCGTGGCGGCTGCGCCGGTGGTCCTGGAGGCCGCCGCCTCCGCGGATCCCTCGGCCGTCCTGCAGCCCTACGCCGAGGAGGTCATGGCCTCCGCCCCTGCGGACTTCATTACGATCATGGCCCCGGACCGCACCCGCTGGACGCACCCCAGGACTCAGGAAATCGGCCAGCCCTATATCGGTTCCATCGATGCAGCGCTCCGCGGTGAGGTGTTCACCGAGGTCACCGCCGGAACACTCGGCCCCTCGGTCCGGACCATCGTTCCGGTGAAGGACGCGGAAGGGAGCGTGAAAGCTCTGGTGTCCGCCGGCGTCACCGTCCGGACCGTGGACGTGGCCTTCGCCGGCCGGCTGCCAGCGCTGGCCGCGATCGGAGGAGCCCTGCTGGTGGGCGGTTCGCTGGCGTCGTGGCTGCTGGGCCGGTACCTCCGCGGAGTTACGCGCGGCTGGGGCCCGGAGCAGTTGGCCCAGCTGTTCGCCTACTACGAGTCCGTGCTCCATTCAGTCCGCGAAGGGCTGGTGCTGATCGATACGAGGGGCCGCGTGGTGATGTACAACGATCAGGCCGCGCAGCTGCTGGGTCTTGATCCCCGCAGCGGCAGCAACGATCCCCGAAACGCCCCCGCGCTGGCGGACCTTCCGCTGGACGAAGACCTCCGTGCCCTCTTCGAGTCAGGCCGCACCGCGAGGGACGAAATGATGCTGGCCGGTCCCCGCATCCTGGTGGTCAGCCAGGCCCCGGCCAGGGCGCCGTCCTCCCCGGGTTTTCGTGGCCGCGCGCCCGTGTACGGAACTGTGGCCACCCTGCGGGACCGTACTGAGGTGGAGGCGCTCGGCAACGAGCTGGAGACGATGCGCACGCTCTCTGATGCGCTCCGCGCCCAGACCCACGAACACGCCAACCGCCTGCACACGGTGGTCTCGCTGCTGGAGCTGGGACGGACTGCGGAGGCGCTGGACTTTGCGACGAAGGACCTGGAACTGAGCCAGCAGCTGACCGATGACATGGTGCGTTCCGTGGACGAACCCGTCCTGGCGGCACTGGTGATGGGCAAGGCCGCCGAAGCGCATGAACGCGGCGTGCAGCTCGACGTGGCTGCGCTGGGCACCGGAGGCGCCGCCGGCATCGCAGTCCAGGACCTGGTGACGGTGTTGGGGAACCTGCTGGACAACGCCATCGACGCGGCCGCCGAAGGCGCACCGCCTCGGCATGTCATGCTGACAGTAGAGTCTGACGAGGAGGGCCTTGACATCACCGTCCATGATTCGGGCCCCGCCATCGATCCGGCCGCCGCAGAGAACATGTTCCGGCACGGCTACAGCACCAAGACCGGTACCCGTGGCATCGGGCTCGCCCTGGTCCGCCAGTCAGTCGGGCGCCTGGGCGGCACGCTGACGGTCAATGGCCGCCGCGGCGCCAAATTCGAAGTCTTCCTGCCCGCCGCCACACCCCTTGGGAAGGAACAACCGTGAGCACCATCCGTGTCCTCGTCGTTGAGGATGAAGCCGTGGCCGCGGCTGCCCACGCCGCCTACATCCAGCGAATTCCGGGCTTTGAGTTGGCAGGGACCGCGGCCGACGGCCAGTCCGCGCTGCGGCTGCTGGGCGAGCTTGCCGGTTCAGGAGCCCCTGTCGACTTGGTGCTGCTGGACATGAACCTGCCGGACCTGCACGGACTGGACATTGCCCGCAGGATGCGGGCCTCCGGCATCCTCGCGGACATCATTGCCATCACCGCGGTCCGGGAGTTGGCGATTGTCCGGAGCGCGGTGGCCATCGGCGTGGTCCAGTACCTGATCAAGCCTTTCACGTTCGCCACGTTTGCGGACAAGCTGGAGAGCTACCGCAGCTTCCGCCGGCAGCTTTCGGACCGCCAGTCCGGTTCCGGCAGGGCCGGCGCCTCCCAAAGCGAGGTGGACCAGGCCTTCGCGAGCCTGCGGGCGCCCTCTGAACTTCCGCTGCCGAAAGGCCTCTCGGCAGCCACCCTGGGATCGGTCCAGGACTTTCTCCGGAAACACCGGGACGCCGCCGTATCGGCAACGGAGGTCATGGACGCCCTGGGCATGTCCCGCGTGACAGCCCGGCGCTACCTGGAGTACCTGGCCGACGCCGGAACTGCCCTGCGTACAGCGCGGTACGGCACGCCGGGGCGGCCAGAGAACGAATACCGCTGGAACGGGAAGTGACTCACGGCCGCAGGATCTGGACCAGGTCGAGGATCACTCCGGCGTCATCGGTGGTGGAGGGCACAACGCGGCTAGGCTTTTGTATACAAGGGGGCCGGTAACACCGGACATTTATCCAAACTAATGCAATATCCGCGGGAGTATGTATACACTGAGCGGGTTGTGCAGAGAGGGAAGGAGACCGGGATGCGCGCCAGCGACAGGGCATACGCGGCACTGCGCGATGACATCATCGAATGGCGCCTCGGCCCGGGAACCGTCCTGGCGGAAGTGGAACAGTCCGAACGCCTCGGCGTCTCCCGCACGCCCCTCCGGGAGGCGCTCAGCCGCCTCACCGCGGAAGGATTGACGACGGCGGCAGGCGGCCGTGGCGTCGTCGTCACCGGAATTTCGCTGGAGGACATCGGGGAACTGTTCGAACTCCGCGAAACGCTCGAAGGAAAGGCTGCCGCACTGGCTGCCGAACGCGGCGATCCCGCCACCTTCGAAAAACTCAGGCAGGAGCTGGCCGTTGCCCCGCAGCTGATCGACGGCAGCGAATCCGGCAGGCAGGCCTATTACGCGCTGGTGGCCCGGCTGGATGCTGCCATCGACACCGCAATCTCCAACTCGTATTTGGCGCAGGCCATGCGGAGCCTCCGGGTCCATCTGGTCCGGGTCCGCCGGCTGGCCGCCGACGACGCGGAGCGGCTCACCGCCGCCGCTGCGGAGCACGCCGCGATCGCCGAAGCCATAGCGGCAGGCAACCCGCGGCTGGCCCAGGCGGCGACCACCGTCCACCTGCACCGCAGCCTCTCCCACGTCAAAGCCACCCATACCCCCTAGAAGGAGCACCATGGTCAAGGAACACCACGTCCGCGTGTACAAGAGCGAGGAAAACTTGCCCCGGGAGGAGCAGCTCGCCTACAAGATCGCCCAGGTGGCCACGGACCCGGTGGCAGTCACCGACGAGGTCACCGACATGGTCATCAACCGCATCATCGACAACGCCTCAGTTGCCATCGCCTCGCTGAACCGCGCCCCCATCATCGCCGCCCGCGCCCAGGCACTGACGCACGGCCCCAGCACCGGCGGCAAGGGCGCCAAGGTGTTCGGCATCGACGAGCGGGTATCCCCCGAATGGGCGGCCTGGGCCAACGGCGTGGCCGTGCGTGAACTGGACTACCACGACACCTTCCTGGCCGCGGACTACTCCCACCCGGGCGACAACATTCCGCCGATCCTTGCCGTGGCCCAGCACACGGGTGCCAGCGGCGCGGACCTGGTCCGCGGCATCGCCACCGGCTACGAAATCCAGGTGAACCTGGTCAAGGCCATCTGCCTGCACAAGCACAAGATCGACCACGTGGCCCACCTGGGCCCGTCCGCGGCCGCGGGCATCGGCACCCTGCTGGGCCTGGACGTGGAGACCATCTTCCAGTCCGTTGGTCAGGCTCTCCACACCACCACCGCCACCCGCCAGTCGCGGAAGGGTGAAATCTCCACGTGGAAGGCGCATGCCCCGGCCTTCGCCGGCAAGATGGCCGTCGAGGCCGCCGACCGTTCCATGCGCGGACAGACGTCCCCCGTGCCCATCTACGAAGGCGAGGACGGTGTTATCGCCTGGATGCTGGACGGCCCGGGTGCGTCCTACATGGTGCCGCTGCCCACCCCCGGCGAAGCCAAGCGCGCCATCCTGGACACCTACACCAAGGAGCACTCCGCGGAGTACCAGGCCCAGGCCTGGATCGACCTGGCCCGCAAGCTCAACCGTGAGCACCCCGAGGCCACGGACGCGGCCAACGTGGCATCGGTGCTGATCAAGACCAGCCACCACACCCACTACGTGATCGGCTCCGGCGCAAACGATCCGCAGAAGTACTCCCCCACTGCGTCGCGGGAGACCCTGGACCACTCCATCCCGTACATCTTCACCGTGGCACTGCAGGACGGCTCGTGGCACCACGTTGACTCCTACGCCCCCGAGCGCGCTGCCCGCCCGGACACCGTGGAGCTGTGGCACAAGGTCACTACCGAGGAAGACCCGGAATGGACCCGCCGCTACCACTCGCTGGATATCAGCGAGAAGGCCTTCGGCGGATCCGTGGAGATCACCCTCACCGACGGTACCGTCATCACGGACCAGATCGCCGTCGCCGATGCCCACCCGCTCGGGGCCAGGCCTTTCGCACGGGAACAGTACGTCAACAAGTTCCGCACCCTCGCCGCCGGACTCGTGGAGGAAGCCGAAATCGAAAGGTTCCTCGCCGCCGTCGAACGCCTCCCGGAACTGGCCGCCGGTGAACTGGACCAGCTGAACATCGCTGCCGCCCCCGGCGTCATCGACCTGGACGCGGCACCGAAGGGCCTGTTCTAGATGCTGTACTCCAAAGTGACGCCGGAGCAGAAGCGCATCCGGTTCCGCGAACTCCTCGCCGCCGGGACCACCGCACGGTTCCCCGGCGCGTTCAACCCGCTCTCCGCCCGCCTGATCGAGGAAAAAGTCTTTGACGGCGTCTACATTTCCGGCGCCGTGCTGGCCAACGACCTGGGCCTGCCGGACATCGGGCTCACCACCCTCACCGAGGTAGCCACCCGCGCCGGGCAGATCGCCCGGATGACGGACCTGCCCTCGATCGTGGACGCAGACACCGGTTTTGGCGAACCGATGAACGTGGCCCGGACCGTGCAGGAAATCGAGAACGCCGGCCTGGCCGGGCTGCACATCGAGGACCAGTTCAACCCCAAGCGCTGCGGCCACCTCGACGGGAAGAACGTGGTGGACCTGGACACCGCCACCAAGCGGATCCGCGCCGCGGCAGACGCCCGCCGCGACCCGAACTTCCTGATCATGGCCCGCACCGACATCCGCGCCGTGGACGGCCTGGCCGCCGCCCAGAACCGTGCCAAGGCGCTGGTGGAGGCCGGCGCGGACGCGATCTTCCCCGAAGCCATGGCCACCCTGGACGAATTCCAGGCCATCCGGGACGCCGTGGACGTGCCGATCCTGGCCAACATGACCGAGTTCGGCAAGAGCGACCTCTTCACCGTGGACCAGCTCCACGGCGTAGGCGTCAACATGGTCATCTACCCGGTGACGCTCCTCCGTAGTGCCATGGGCGCCGCGGAGCGTACGCTGGAAGCGATCAGGGCTGACGGCACCCAGCAGGCGCAGGTCGGGAACATGCTCACGCGTGCGCGGCTGTATGACCTCGTGGACTACGAGGCCTACAACCGCTTCGATACCGGGATCTTCAACTTCCAGGTACCCGGTAACTGAACCCGCAAACCCCGGCCCGGCACCGTCCGGGCCACCAGGCGACAGGAACAAAGGAGTTTCAGCATGGCTGAACAGGACATCAAGAAGGGCCTCGCCGGCGTCGTGGTGGATTACACCTCCGTGTCGAAGGTGAACCCCGAGACCAATTCCCTCCTCTACCGGGGCTACCCGGTCCAGGAGCTGGCAGCCCGCTGCAGCTTCGAGGAGGTTGCGTACCTGCTGTGGAACGGCGAACTGCCCACCGCCGAGCAGCTCGCAGAATTCACCGCCCGGGAGCGCGCCGGCCGCGCCCTGGATCCGGTGGTCAAGCAGGTCATCGATGCGCTGCCCACCACCTCCCACCCCATGGATGTGTGCCGTACGGCCGCGTCCGTGATGGGCGCCCGGCACCCTCTGGCAGAGGACTCCTCACGCGAGGCAAACATGGCCAAGGCCGTGGACCTCTTTGCCGCCATGCCCGCCGTGGTGGCGTACGACCAGCGCCGCCGGCACGGGCAGGAAGCCGTGGAGCCCCGGGAGGACCTGGGCTACTCGGCGAACTTCCTGTGGATGGCCTTCGGCGGGGAGCAGGTGCCCGAGGTGGTGGAGGCGTTCAACGTCTCGATGATCCTCTATGCCGAGCACTCCTTCAACGCCTCCACATTTACCGCCCGGGTTATCACCTCGACGTTGTCCGATCTGCACTCGGCCGTGACCGGTGCCATCGGAGCGCTCAAGGGTCCGCTGCACGGCGGCGCCAACGAGGCCGTGATGCACACTTTCGACGAGATCGGCATCCGCCAGGAGGAATCCTTGGAGGAAGCGGCCGCCCGGGCCAAGGCGTGGATGGAGGACGCCCTCGCGCAGAAGAAGAAGGTCATGGGCTTCGGGCACCGCGTCTACAAGCACGGCGACTCGCGGGTTCCCACCATGAAGGCCGCGCTGGACAAGATGATCGCCCACTACGGCCGCCCGGAACTGCTGGGGCTATACAACGGCCTGGAGCAGGCCATGGACGAGGCCAAGGCCATCAAGCCCAACCTCGACTACCCGGCCGGACCCACGTACCACCTGATGGGATTCGACACCCCCACATTCACGCCGTTGTTCGTGGCCAGCCGGATCACGGGCTGGACGGCCCACATCATGGAGCAGCTGGAGTCCAACTCGCTCATCCGCCCGTTGAGCGAATACAACGGAGCGGAAGAACGCCACGTGCCGTAGCACCGGCTTCGGGTTAGCCTTCGACGGCGGACCGGCCACCTTGGGTGGCCGGTCCGCCGCACTTGTCTACAGGTCCAGATCGAGGGATACCAACAAGCGCTTGAGCCCGGCGGATTCACCCGTCGCCAAGTATGCCATCGCTTA